>CANHDY010000008.1 GCA_947459535.1 Rickettsiales bacterium
GAATCCGGCACAAAATTCTATACCGGCCTTGAATCTGCGAAAGAGTCGCCTCTGGCGAGAAGCTTGTTTGAAGCGGGCGATGTCGAGGCGGTGTTTTTCGGCAGCGATTTCATTACCATCACCAAAAACGAAGCTAGCCACTGGGAAGCACTGCGCCCCATCCTGCTGTCGATTATTCTCGACCATTTCACAGCCGGTAAGCCTGTGATTGTCAGCGGCGCCACGGCTACGAATACCGCAAACGCCGAAGATAGCGAGCTGGTGAAACAAATCAAAGAACTGATCGACACCCGCGTGCGCCCGGCGGTGGCGCAGGATGGCGGCGATATTATTTTTCGCGGCTTTGAAGATGGCATCGTGCAGCTCGAACTGCACGGCTCATGCTCCGGCTGCCCCAGCTCAACCGTGACGCTGAAAAACGGCATTGAAAATATGCTGAAGCATTATGTGCCGGAAGTGGTGGCGGTCGAGGCGGTGAATTAGCGCGTGACGCCCTTTATCCTGCAGATTCTGTTTGGTATCACCCTGCTGGTTGCAGGCGGCGAGCTACTGGTGCGCGGCGCCGTAACGGTTGCCAAATATTTCAAACTTTCCACCACGGTGATTGGCCTGACCATCGTTGCTTACGGCACCTCCTCGCCGGAAATGATTGTGAGCATTCAGGCCGCAGCTGGCGGCAGCCCGGACATTTCGCTAGGCAATGTGATTGGCAGTAATATCGGCAATATCCTTGCCATTCTCGCCCTTGTTGCCATCATCACGCCCCTTAGAGCCTGCCCGGATCTGATCAAACGCGATGGCTGGATCATGGTGGGTGTATCGGCATTGTTATGGCTGCTGTGCCTTGATGGTGAGGTGAGTCGCTTTGATGCGCTGATCTTTTTAAGCGGTGCGTTTTATTACACTTACCGTACGATTCAGAGCTCGAAGCTGCGCCCGGTGCTGCCGGTGCCCGAGGCGCAGGAAGTGCCGAATACCGAGAAAAAAGCCTGCCTGCCCTGCGCGGTTGCTTACATCGCCGTTGGCCTAGGACTCCTCACCACCGGCGCGGATATCCTGATTGATGGCTCCAGCGGTTTAGCTCGCATGTTCGGCGTTTCAGATGCAGTGATTGGCCTGACCATTGTCGCCATCGGCACCTCGACGCCGGAGCTGATTACCTCGCTCGTTGCCGCTTTCCGCAAGCAGGCAGATTTGTCGATCGCCAACATCATCGGCAGCAATATTTTCAATATCTTAGGCATTGTTGGCGTCTCCGCCGCCATCACGCCGATTGCGGTTTCCGCTCAATTCCTGAGTGTTGATTTGTACGTGATGATTGGCGCGGCGCTGATCGGCCTTTGGATGCTTTATTCCAAACACACACTCTCGCGGCTGGAAGGGGCGGTGCTTCTGTTGCTTTATGTGGCATATGTTGTATATCAGTACGCTTTCACTGTCTAACTAGAGTCATTGCGATCGAAGCGAAGCAATCCAGCCAATGGATCGCCATGTCGCTATCGCCCCTCGCGATGACACGAAAGAGTTTTTATGCCCCTGCAAATTTTTGCCACCCGTCCGAATTTCGATTTCATGGGCAAACGCTGGCTTGGTTTCATCGTATCTGGCCTGCTGACGCTTGGCTCGATTGGGCTGGTATTCACGCAGGGTCTTAACCTCGGTATTGATTTTACCGGCGGGATCCTGATGGAGATCCAGACACAAAAACCTGCTGATCTAGGAAAGATGCGCGAAGCACTCTCAGGCCATGGGTTTGGCGAAATCTCACTGCAGAATATTGGTGATGATAAGAATGTGATGATCCGGATTCAAGTCTCTGAAACGGACGATCAGGCAAAAATCACGTCCAAAGTAAAAGAGCTTCTGGCTACGTCATTTGGCGAAGGCATCGATTATCGCAAAATTGATTATGTCGGCCCCACCGTCGGTGAAGAGTTGATGGTGAACGGCGCCATTGCCGTATTTCTGTCTTTCCTATCGATTCTGGTCTATGTCTGGTTTCGTTTTGAATGGCAATATGGTTTCGGCGCCATTCTCGCGCTGGTTCATGATGCCATCATGATCATTGGATTTTTTGCTGTCACGCGCTTTGAATTTGGCCTCACGGCGGTGGCTGCTATTCTTACCATTGTCGGTTACTCTATTAATGACTCGGTGGTGATCTACGACCGCATCCGCGAGAACATGCGCCGCTACAAAAAGATGCCCGTGTTCGATCTACTCAATATCAGCATCAACGAGACACTTTCGCGCACCATCCTCACCGCTTCCACCACCCTGCTTGCCGCACTCGCGCTGGCACTGTTTGGCGGCGAGGTGATCGCGGGCTTTTCATGGGCGATGGTGTTTGGCGTGATTGTCGGCACCTATTCGTCGGTCTATATCTCTGCACCAACGCTGCTTTATTTAAAGATTCGCACCGAAGGGCAGGAAGCTGCCCAGTCGCCAGCCACGATTCACTAGCTGGAGACGGAAGACTGGAGACGACACGATGGAACATCCCGGACTTCATGGCTATTATTTTGAGGAGCTGAGCCTCGGGCAGCAGGCGAGCGTCTCGCGCACCATCACCGAAACTGACCTTCGCAACTTTTCCGGCGTGTCCGGCGATACCAACCCGATGCACCTGAGCGAAGAATTCGCTAAGCAAACCATCTTTGGCGGCACCATTGTGCATGGCATGCTCACCGCCAGCCTGATTTCCGCCGTCATCGGCACCAAGCTGCCCGGCCCGGGCTGCATCTACATGAGCCAGAGCCTCAAATTCCTTGCGCCCGTGCGCGTGGGCGATACGGTGTATGCCACCGCTACCGTGAAGGCGCTGGTGCCGGAGAAAAAACGCGTGGTGCTGACCACGCAGTGTTTTGTTAAGGAGACGCTGGTGGTGGATGGCGAAGCGCTGATTAAGGTGCCTTCTAAAAAGGATTAAGCATTAGGGATTGGGGATTATGGGTTGACTTTAACAATGCTCGCTCTACTCCCTAAAACCAAATCCCTAATGCCTATTTTTTTATGCATCTCATCCGCGACCTGAAACCCGACCACTTCCCAAAAGGCTGCGTGCTGGCGATTGGCAATTTTGACGGTGTGCATCTGGGGCACCGCGACATCATCACGCGCTGCGTGGCACTGGCGCGCGCCGAGGGGGTGCCAGCGGTGGTGATGAGTTTTGAGCCCCATCCAAGGGAATTTTTTGGCCGCACGAACGAACCGCTCAGGATTTTCTCGCCCAAGCAGAAAGCCCTCGCGCTGAAAGCGCTCGGGGTGGATGCGCTGCTGCTGCTGCGTTTTAACCACGAGCTTGCCGCCACCAGCGCCGATGATTTTGTAAAAAAACTGCTCTTCAGGACGCTGCGTGTGCGCCATGTGGTGACTGGTCAGAACTTCGCCTTTGGCAAGGGCAGGGGCGGCGGCAGTGATTTCCTGACCGAGCAGGCGCACGCCCATGGCTTTGGCTTTACCGCCTGCGCGCAGCTGACGGATGCACAAGGCCATATGATTTCTTCCAGCGCCATTCGCACCGCACTGAAAGATGGCGACCTTAAAACGGCACGCGCCATGCTGGGGGATGATTATGGCATCGCAGGCCACGTGATTCATGGCGAAAAGCGCGGGCGAACCATCGGCTTTCCCACCATGAACCTCGCCCTGAAGAAACGCTTTATCCCACGAAAAGGCGTCTATGCAGCGACGCTGAAAGTCGCGGGCGAGCGCTATGATGCGGTGGTCAATATCGGCATCAAACCCACCTTCGGCAGCCATGCGCCGCTTCTTGAAGCCCACGCCTTCGGGCTTGAAGGCGATATGTATGGCCGCTATGCATGCATCACGCTTAAGGCTTTCCTTCGCGATGAAATGCGCTATGAATCGCTTGACCTACTCAAAGCTCAGATTACCCATGACGCCAGCCTCGCCCGACAACTCCTCGCCAACTAAGCCGCGCTATCTACTGCTCGGGCTGGGTGTGGCGCTGTGCATCTTCATCGCCGACCAGCTATGCAAATGGTGGATGCTCGAGATCATCGATATTGATGCGCGCCCGCCCATTGAGGTGACTGGTTTTTTTAACCTGGTGATGGTGTGGAACCCGGGCGTGAGCTTTGGCATGTTCGCCCGCCACGATATGCCGATGGTGCTTTCAGCGGTTGCCATCGCCATTTGCTGTATTCTGTTTATGTGGCTGAAAAAAGCCGAAACACGCTATGTGGCGATTGCCATCGGCCTCGTGATTGGCGGCGCGCTGGGCAATGTGATGGATCGGTTTCGCTTCGGGGCGGTGGCGGATTTTTTTGATTTCCACCTAAGCGGCCTGCACTGGCCGGCCTTCAATATCGCCGATAGCTGCATTTTTATCGGAGTTGCCGTTTTGCTGCTGGATAGTATAGTGACCAAGCCCAAGAGGGATGAAAGATAAAACGATGAAAAATGAACTGACCAAAACAAGTCTCGCACTATGCCTGATAATGCTCGCTGGCTGCGGCACCACCACCGTGAAAGAAACACTCGGCATTGACCAGCGCGCGCCGGATGAATTCCGCGTGGTCTCGCGCCCGCCACTTTCCGTGCCACCACAATTCAGCCTGCGCCCGCCAGCTGTGCCCGATGGCACCACCACCACCGGTGCGGATGACAAAGCGCGCGCCGCTGTTGTGGGGGTTGCAGCCCCGGAGGATAATCGGTTCGTACTGCAACCGCAGCCAGGCCAGAGCACACCCGCAGCGCCCGCCAGCAGCAAAACCAGCGCCGAACAGCGCCTGCTTGAACAGGCCGGCGCCGCCAGCGCTGACCCCACCGTGCGCCGCGAGCTGGCCGAAGAAAAATTGATCCGCCAGCAGCAGAAAGAAGAGCGCCCATGGTGGGATCTTGGCCTTGCGCCTGAGAAAAAAGAACCCGTGGTGGATGCCAGAGGTGAAGCCGAGCGTCTTGAGAAAAACGAGCGCGAAGGCAAAGCCCCCACGGAGGGCGAAACCGCCACGACCAAACCCAAAGATCGCGGCGTTCTGGACTGGCTGTGGTAGCTCGCCCCAAGCAACTCCTGTGGTCGCTCGCCGCGAGCCTGATATGGCTGACCACGCCGGCCGCCGCTCAGACGATTGAGCACTTCACGCTAAGCAATGGCATGGAGGTCGTTGTCACCCAGAATCACCGCGTGCCGGCGGTGAGCCACATGGTGTGGTACCGCGTGGGCGCCGCGGATGACCCGCCCGGCAAATCCGGCCTTGCCCACTTCCATGAACATGTGATGTTTCTTGGCACACCCCGCTACAGCCGCGGCCAGTATAGCGATATCATCGCCCGCCACGGCGGCGAGCAGAATGCCTTCACCGGCTATGACGCCACTTCTTATTTTGTCAATATCGCCAAAGAACATCTGCCGCTGGTCATGGAGCTCGAGGCCGACCGCATGCGCGGCCTTGCCCCATCGGACGAAGCGATTGCCAAAGAACGCCAGGTGATTCTGGAAGAGCGGCGCATGCGCATTGAAAATAACCCGGATGCGCTGCTGAATGAACAGGTCAGCGCCATGCTATTTCGCAACCATCCTTACCAGATTCCAGTCATTGGCTGGATGCATGAGATGGAAGGCCTCAGCAAGCAGGATGTGCTGGATTTTCACGCGCGCCACTATCATCCGAATAATGCCATTTTGATTGTCTCCGGCGATATCACCGCCAGCGAGCTGAAGCCGCTCGCAGAAAAATATTATGGCGCGCTGAAACGAAAAAATATTCCTCAGCGCCGTTGGCAAAGCGAGCCACCGCAGATCGCCGCGCGACGCATTTCGATGACGCATCCCAATGTCAGCCAGCCCATCTGGAGCCGCACCTACAGCGCGGCCAGCCTGGCAGACGGCAACAAAGAACAGGCGCTACCGCTGTTTCTGCTATCACAGCTCCTCGGGGGCGGCAAAACCAGCCGGCTTTATCAGGCGCTGGTGGTGGAGCAGAAACTCGCCAGCAGCATCAATACAAGCTATAGCGGTTTTACGCTGGGCCCCGCACAATTCGAAATCACCGCCGTGCCGGAAAAGAATGTGACGCTGGAAGCGCTGGAACAAGCCATTGATGGCGAAATTAAACGGCTCGAAAATGGCATCAGCAGCGACGAGCTCGCACGCGCCAAAACACTCTACAAAGCGGATAGTATCTATGCCCGCGAAGGCCTGTCCTCAATGGCGCGTATCATGGGCTGGATACGCATTCTTGGCCTGCCTGCGGATTATTTCTCGCAGTGGCCGGCGCTGATTGACAAGGTGGATCAAGCAGAGGTGCTGCAGGCCGCGCGCGACACGCTGCGCGAGCAGCAATCAGTGACGGCCATCTTGCTGCCGGAGGTGAAATGATGACGTTTTTTGCCGCCCCGGCCAAGGCCGTAAAGCCTCTCTATCTGAAATGCAGGCGTCTGGTTTTTGCTGGCTCAATGATGGCGATATCCATCGCAAGCCTGCTTGCCATGACCACCGCCGCTTACGCCGCTGATGTGCAGGAAATCACGACCCAAAGCGGTATCAAAGCCTGGCTGGTGGAAGATCGCTCGCTGCCTGTTTTTGCTGTGAAAATCGCCTTCACCGGTGCTGGTAGCGCTTATGACCCCGAAGGCAGAGAAGGCCGCGCCACCATGGCCGCCGCCCTGCTGACCGAAGGCGCAGGCGCGCTGGATAGCCGCGCCTTCAGCACCGAGGTGGAATCACACGCGCTGGGGCTGCAGGTTGGCGCCGAAGAAGACCATCTCTATGTGTCGCTCGAATCGCTGAGCGAGCATCAGGACAAAGCGTTTGAGCTGCTCGGGCTTGCCCTGACCAGCCCACGCTTTGATAGCGACTCGATGGAGCGCGTGAAAAACCAGATGCTCTCCATCATCAAACAGCAGGAAAGCCGCCCGGGCTATCAGCTGCAGCTGGCGATGGCGAGCACCATTTTCGCCGGCCACCCTTACGGCCGCACCCCGCTGGGTAGCGCCAGCAGCCTTTCGCGCCTGGCTCGCGGCGATCTGAAACATTACCAGGAGCGCTACCTGACGCGCGGCAACATCGTGGTGGCGATCACCGGCGATCTGAGCGCGGCAGATGCGAAACGCTTACTTGAGCGGCATCTGGGCAGCCTTCCAGAACATTACGACCCAGAAACGACCATTGCCGAAGCTGAGTTTCCTGCAAAAGCGCAGCAGGTGCATGTGGATTTTGATGTGCCGCAGACCATGGTTGGCTTTGCGCTGCCCGGACTGAAGCGCACCGACCCCGACTACATGACCGCCCACGTGATGAACCATATTCTTGGTGGTGGCGGCAGCCTGAATGCACGGCTTGGCCGCGAAATTCGTGAAAAGCGCGGGCTGGCTTATTCGGTTTATTCCGGATTGGAGCCCATGGCGCATGGCGCGCTGCTGCGCGGCGGCTTTGCCACCAGAAGCGAGCAGGCAGGCGAAGCCATCCGCACCTTGAATGACACCCTCGCCGCCTTCGCCAAAGATGGCCCCAGCGACAGCGAACTGGCCGATGCCAAAGATTTTCTGAAAGGTTCGTTTGTGCTCAGCCTGGATAGTAATGCGGAAATCGCAGCATTTCTGCTGAACATGCAGCTGCATCAGCTGGGCGCTGATTATCTGAGCCGCCGCAATGCGCTGGTGGATGCCGTGACCGCGCCGCAGGTCGCCGCCATGGCGCAGCGGCTGATTGTGCCCGGCAGACTGCAGCTGGTCACCGTGGGGAAAAAGCCGTGACCGCCTACCGTCAGCTGACCACCCATTGCCCGCCGCCAAGTGCTGAAACACTGGCACGGCTTGAAGCGCCGCTTGCCAGCCTTAAACATCAGCATAACAGCACCGCACCGCTACTGCGCAGCTGGCAGGCACAGGGCGAACTGCCGCCGCTGCAGGCACTAGCAGACGAACTGCGCCAGCGTTTCGACCATGTCATCATCGTTGGCGCTGGCGGCTCCGGCCTCAGCGGCCGCGTGCTGAGCTGCCTCAGACCAAGCCTTGCGCCGCAGCTGCATTTTCTGGAAAATATCGACCCCGATGCCATCAGCGATCTGCTGCAGCGTGTTGTGCTGGAAAAGAGCGTTTTCATTTTTATCAGCAAGTCCGGCGCCACGGTGGAAACGCTGGCGCATTTTCATGCCATTACAGCGGTGCTGGCGCAGCAGCTGGGAAGCGCCCGCATCCCGCATCACGGCCTTGCCATTACCATGGCTGGTGATAATCCCCTGCGCCGCGCCGCAACCCATCTGAACATGCGCTGCCTTGACCACCCGGCCGATATTGGTGGACGTTTTTCTTTGTTTACCGCCGTAGGGTTGCTGCCCGCCGCCATCGCTGGCATTGACCTTCCGGCGCTGCTTGCCGGCGCCGCCAGCGTCGGCACGCAGCTGATGCAGGCGCAATCGCCGGGCGAGTTCGCACCAGCGCTGGGCGCCGCAATGCAATATGATGCACTTAAGCAGGGGCGCACCATCAGTGTGATGCTACCTTATGCCCAGCGGCTGGAAGGTTTCTCCAGCTGGTATCGCCAGAGCTGGGCAGAGAGCCTGGGTAAAAGCGGGCGCGGCACCACCCCTATCCGCGCGGTTGGCAGCACCGACCAGCACAGCCAGCTGCAACTTTATCTGGATGGGCCGAAAGATAAATTCTTTACCATGATCCTGCTGGATCGTCTCGGCACCGGCCAGCCCATCGGCACCCTTGCCGACCCAGCGCTTGCTTTCATCTCGGGTAGAACCACCGGCGATGTGCTGGCCGCGCAGCAACAGGCAACGCTGACGTCGCTTGCGAATTCCAAAGCGCCGGTGCGCGTGATGGAGCTTGCAGCACTGAATGAGAGCTCGCTTGGCGGCTTGCTTGCACATTTCACGCTGGAAATTATCCTGATGGCCGCGCTGCTGGACGTCAACCCCTTTGACCAGCCTGCTGTGGAAGAAGGCAAGCAACTGGCGCGTGATTATCTGCTGAGGCCAGTCCCATGAACATCCGCCTGTTGCCCACCACGCTGATCAACCGCATCGCAGCAGGGGAGGTGATTGAACGCCCCGCCTCGGCGGTGAAAGAGCTGGTGGAAAACGCGCTGGATGCCGGCGCTACCCGCATTGATATCGCCCTTGAGGAAGCAGGCAAATCATCGCTGGTGGTGAGCGACAACGGCAAAGGCATGAGCGCAGATGAACTTGCCCTGGCGGTGCAGCGCCACGCCACCTCCAAGCTACCATCGGACGATCTGCTGGACATACGCAGCCTTGGATTTCGCGGCGAAGCGCTGCCTTCGATTGGATCTGTAAGCCGCATGAGTATTGAAAGCCGCGCACGTGGCGAAAGTGAGGCATGGCAGATTACGCTGGAAGGCGGGCAGGTTGGCACTCCCAGACCAACTGCGCGCAGCGAAGGCACACGCGTGAGCGTGAAAGATTTGTTCTTTGCCACCCCGGCGCGCCTGAAATTCCTCAAAAGCGACCGCAGCGAAAATGCACAGGCGCAGGATGTGGTGCGCCGTCTGGCCATGGCGCGGCCGCACGTTTCGTTTCAACTCACACTCGATGGCCGAAACGTGCTGACCTGCGATGCCACACAAGGTGAGCTGATTGATGCCCGCCTTGCCCGACTTGCCGATCTGATGGGCAAAGAATTTGCTGCCAATGCGCTGGCACTTGCCATGCAGCGCGAATCCATCCAGCTTTCCGGCTTTGCCGCGCTGCCCACCTTCAACCGCGGCACCTCCAGCGAGCAATATCTGTTTGTTAATGGCCGCCCGGTGCGTGACCGGTTACTTCTGGGTGTGGTGAAAGCCGCCTATCAGGATGTGCTGGCGCATGATCGCCATCCGGTGGTGGCGCTGTTTCTTGACCTGCCGCCCGAGGAGGTAGATGTCAATGTGCATCCCGCCAAGGCTGAGGTGCGCTTTCGTGACCCGCAAATGGTGCGCGGCCTGATTCTGGGAGGTATCCGTCAGGCGCTTGCTGAAGCAGGGTTTCGCACCGCGAGCACCGTCAGCGCGCAGGCGCTCAGCCGCTTTAGCAGCACCCAGAGCTATGGCTTTGCCAGCAGACCCGCGGCCACAACCCCGGCCTATGCCTTCGCGCTGCATGAACCATCAAGCCACGCCTATGCCGCCCCGCCGGAGCTGCTCAGCCCGGCCATGACCCCGCCCATGGCCAGACCCACCAGTAGCGACCCCACAGCCGCTGACTATACCAGCTACCCGCTCGGCGCCGCCCGCGCACAGCTGCACAAAACCTATATTATTGCCGAAACAAAGGATGGCATGGTCATTGTCGATCAACACGCCGCCCATGAACGTCTGGTGCTGGAAAGCATGAAAGCACAGATGCAGCAGGGCGGCATTGCCCGCCAGAGCCTGCTGCTGCCGGAAGTGGTGACGCTGACGCCCGCGCTGTGCGAAGCACTGCTGGTGCGCGCCGGCGAGCTGCAGGAGTTCGGGCTCACCATTGAGGCGTTCGGTGCGGATTCGCTGGTGGTGCGCGAAGTGCCTGCCATGCTTGGCGAAATTGATGCCGGCGCTCTGGTGCGCGAGCTTGCCGATAATATCAGCGAATTTGGTGAAACGATCGCCCTGAAAGATCGCACTCTCGCACTCGCCAGCACCATGGCCTGCCATGGTAGCGTGCGGGCTGGTCGCGCTCTTTCCATCCATGAAATGAATGCCCTGCTGCGCCAGATGGAAGCCACCCCCAATTCCGGCCAATGCAACCATGGACGACCCACCACCATTACGCTAAAAGAGCGTGATATCGAAAAACTTTTCGGCCGAACCTGATGTTTGATGCTTTCCCTCTTTATGTTCCGTTGTCGCTCGGCGCTTTCATCGCCACGCTGGTGGGCACCCGCGTATTGCTGGTTGCACAGAAAAGGCGCACCCCCGCGCCCGAGATTGCCGTGCTGACGCGGAAAAAACCTCCCGCATTGCCCGGGGGCGGCGGCATTGCACCGGTCGTTGCCATCATGGTGTGCCTGACGCTGGCGGACTTTCCCTTTGAGATTCTGCTGGCCATGCTGCTGCTGGCCGCCAGCTGCCTGATGCACAGCTTAATCAGCCTGCCGCTGATGATCCGTTCGCTGGTGATGGTGCTGGCGACCACCATTCCCCTGAGCCTGATGCCGCATGGTCTGTTTGGCCAGTGGCTGCCTGTGAATACTGACAAGTTGTTTACCGGTCTTTTGTGGATCTGGTTCATGGCCACCACCGCCTCGATTGAAAAGCAGGACGGCCCGTTTACCATTCCCTGCATCGCCATCGCCGGCGCGCTGTGCCTGGTCGCCGTCTTTGCCGGCCAGTTTCCATCGCCGCTTTCGATTCACAGCCTGCTGGTCGCCTGCGCGCTGGCGGGCTTCATGTGGTGGAACTGGCCACCTGCAAAAATACGCATGGGCGAAGTGGGCGCGGTGCCGATAGCGTTTCTGATCGGCTACCTGCTGATGGTAGCAGCCAATAGCGGCTATCACTACACCGCCTTCATTCTCTGCGCTTACATCGTCAGTGATGGCCTGGCCACCCAGCTGCGCCGCCTTGCGACGCGCCGTCCATCCGCACCCTATTTTTATCAGCTGGCCGCGGCGCAAGGGCTGGCGCCAAGGCGCATCGCTGATCTGATGATCGGGGTGCATCTGCTGCTGGGTTTCCTTGCGCTGCGCTGCCTGATTGATCCTCAATCCAGCCTGCTTTATATCGCACTGGCCTATGGTTGTGCGCTGTCACTCATGGTGTTTTTTGCCACCCGAAAACCAGCGCCGGAGTCGCTGCCCCATGCCTGATGCTGTTCGTCTGCGCAGCCTGGCTGTCGCCTGGTTTGACCTGATCGCGGCAGCGCTCAGCTTCGTGCTGTCGATGATGATCCGCCTCGGCGATGATTTTTCTTTTTCGCTGTCTTATGTCGCTTTGGGTCTGCCAATTTTCACCTTCACTGCGGCGGTGATTTTTGCCAGCATGCGATTGCACCGTGCATCATGGCGCTATGCCTCGCTGCATGACCTGCTAACTATCGCGCGCGCCGTGTCGCTGGCCGTGTTGGTGTTTGCGCTGGTGATGTTTTTTGTCACTCGCCTTGATGATATGCCGCGCGCCGCGCTGGTGATTAACTGGATGCTGCTGATGCTGTTGCTGGGTGCGCCGCGCCTTGCCTTTCGCGCATGGCATGATGGCAGCCTGAAGCTCAGCTCTGGCGCCAATCATCATCACGGACAGATTCCGGTGCTGCTGATTGGTAATCCCGCAAGCTGCGAACAGTTCATACGCGAGCAAGGGCGTAACCGACATGCGCTGTTTCGCGCTGTTGGCATCATTACTAGCGACCACCTCCATCATGGTCGCACCATTCACGGCGTGCCCGTTTACGGCGATTTAAGCGCTATGGATGCCGTGCTGCGCAAACTGATACGCCGTGGCACGCAGCCACAGAAAATCATCTGCGCCGACGAAACAACATCGCCGGAAGCGCTGCGCAGCCTGCTTGCTACGGCCAAAGAACACGGTCTGTCGCTCGCGCGGCTGCCGCGGCGCGATGAGCTCAGGCCGGGCATCGAAGACACCCAGACCTTAAAACCGATTGTTATTGAAGATCTTCTGGGGCGCGCGCAGAACGTGCATGACCATCGCGACGTGCGCCGTTTTGTCAGCGGCAAAACCGTGCTGATCACCGGCGCGGGCGGCACCATCGGCAGTGAGCTGACCCGCCAGATCGCGACCTACGCCCCCGCCAAGCTGGTGATTGCTGAACTTTCCGAATTCCACCTTTATCAGATTGAGCGCGAAATCCGAGCACGCCACCCCGGGCAGCAGGTAACATTCATCCTGTGCGATGTCAGGGATAGCCGCCATGTCGACCATGTATTCAGCCAGCATAAGCCTGACATCGTCATCCATGCCGCCGCCATCAAACATGTGCCAATGGCCGAGTTTAACATCGAAGAAGCAATCCTTACCAATGTCATGGGCACGCGCAACATTGCCGAAGCTGCAGTAAAGCACGGCGCCGGCACCATGCTGATGATCTCCACCGACAAGGCAGTCAACCCCACCAACGTGATGGGCGCCACCAAGCGCCTCGCTGAAAGCTATTGTCAGGCGATGGGCAGCCTCGGCCAAACCCGCTTTGTCACCGTGCGCTTTGGTAATGTGCTGGGCTCAACCGGCTCGGTGGTGCCACTCTTTCAGGAACAGATTGCGCGCGGCGGCCCGGTCACAGTGACCCACCCCGATATCACCCGCTATTTCATGACCGTGCGTGAAGCTGTGGAGCTGGTGCTTCAGGCCGCCACGCTCGGCACCACCATGAAAGAGCGCAACGAATGTATCTTTGTGCTCGACATGGGACAGCCGATGAAAATCAAAGATCTTGCCGAACAGATGATCCGCCTCGCCGGACTTACCCCCGGTAAAGACATTGAGATTAGCTACACCGGCCTTCGCCCCGGTGAAAAATTGTATGAAGAGCTGTTTCACGGCGGCGAAAATGCGCTACGCACCGAGCACCAGAGCATTTTCCTGGCGAGCCCGCGCGGGGGCGAACTTGCCTCTTTACGAAACGCCCTGAAAACGCTAGTTGATGCCGCACAAAACCGCGATAAGCTTGCCGCACTCGCTCAGCTTAAAGCGCTTGTGCCTGAATTCACCCATGACCCACGTTACCCAGCCCTATGACCATCGCCCGCGCACTTCTCTCTGTTTCCGACAAAACCGGCCTGGTGCCTTTTGCCCAGTTTCTTGCCGAAGAAGGGGTGGAGATTCTTTCCACCGGCGGCACCGCCAAGGCGCTACGCGACGCCGGCCTTGCCGTGAAAGATGTCTCGGAGCATACCGGCTTTCCGGAGATGATGGATGGGCGGGTTAAAACACTGCACCCCAAAATCCATGGCGGCTTGCTTGCACTGCGTGATCACCCCGAACACCAGCGCGCGATGAAAGACCATGACATTGCACCGATTGATCTGGTGGTGATCAATCTTTATCCTTTTGAAGCAACCGTAGCGAAGGGCGCATCGTTCGACGATTCTATCGAGAATATTGATATTGGCGGCCCGGCGATGGTGCGCTCTTCCGCCAAGAACCATGCTTTTGTCACCGTCATCACCGATCCGTCGGATTATGACGCGGTCATGGCAGAAATGAAAACAAACTCCGGTGCCACCACCGCCGAGACACGCAGGAAACTTGCGGCCAAAGCCTTTGCCCGCACAGCGGCGTATGACAGCGCCATCAGCCAGTGGTTTGCAAATAACCCTCATCCTAACCTTCTCCCTGAAAGGGAGAAGGAACTTACTTCCCCCTCTCCCTCTCAGGGAGAGGGTCGGGGTGAGGGTTTGTTTTCGGATAAACTAGAACTCTCCGCTGCCCTCAAACAGCCACTTAGCTACGGCGAAAACCCGCACCAGCAAGCTGCGTTTTACGCGCTGCCAAACCCGCGTTTTGGCCTCGTCACCGCCCGCCAGCTGCAGGGCAAGGAGCTGTCCTACAATAACATTAATGATACCGATGCCGCGTGGGAACTGGTGAGCGAATTTGATGCACCAGCCGTGGCCATCATCAAGCACGCCAATCCGTGCGGCGTGGCGACCGGTAAGGATCTACGCGAGGCGTATCTTCGCGCCTATGCCTGCGATACCACCAGCGCCTTTGGCGGCATTATCGCCGTCAACCGCGAGCTGGACGTAGCGGCCGCCGAAGAAATGGCCAAGCTGTTTGTCGAGGTCATCATCGCACCTAAAATTTCCAAGGAAGCCTCCGAGCTACTGGCGAAGAAAACCAAGCTGCGTGTGCTGGAAACTGGCGGCATGCCAGATCCCAAGGCCAAGGATGTGGTGGTGAAATCAGTCACTGGCGGCCTGCTCGTGCAAACGCGCGACGACACGCTGTTTGATGAAGCCGCTCTCAAAACCGCAACCAAACTCGCCCCCACAAGCGAGCAGCTGGCCGACCTCACCATGGCGCTCACCGTTGCCAAGCATGTGAAGTCCAATGCCATTGTGCTGGTGAAAAACGGCCAGACGGTGGGTATCGGCGCTGGCCAGATGAGCCGCATTGACTCCACCAAAATCGCCGTGCGCAAAGCCGGCGAAGCAGGCCTTTCCACGCAAGGAGCCGCGCTTGCCTCGGAGGCGTTTTTCCCATTTGCTGATAACGTATTACTGGCGGCAGAAAGCGGCATCAGCGCCATCATCCAGCCCGGCGGTTCCATCCGTGATAGCGAAGTGATCGAAGCGGCCGACAAGGCCGGTATCGCGATGGTCTTTACCGGCGTGCGGCATTTTAGGCATTAATAAACCTAAGCACCAAAATACCCTTTCCACGCCATCTCCAGCAGCTCTTCGCTGACCGCCACCGGCTCGCCGCGATACAGGCAGACATCCCGCATGCGCTCGATGAGGTCGCGCGGTTCGCAGGCGCGAAGCTCTTTCTTTGAGGCCTCATAGCGCCCATGCAGCGCTTTCAGGAAACTATCCGGCACGGTGACGTTGTAGCGCTGTGCATAACGGCGGAAAATCGCGTTATAATTCTCGACTGTCGGCTTATCGATGGTGAGACGGTAGCCAATGCGGCGCAGGAATGCGGGATCAGTGACATCTTCCGGCCGCAGGTTGGTGGCGATAATCAGCATGAGCAGGAACGGCACCTGAATCTTCTGCCCACCGAACAGCGTGAGGAAATCCACGCGGTGCTCGAGAGGAATAATCCAGCGGTTAAGCAGCTCGCTTGGCTCCACATGCTGGCGGCCAAAATCATCAATCAGGAAGGTGCCGCCGTTGGCTTTCATGTGCAGCGGTGCTTCGTAATATTTGAGCGAGGGCAGGTAGGTCATGTCGAGCGACTCCAGCGTCATCTCACCGCCCGCCACCACAAATGGCCGTTTGATTTTCACCCAGCGACCATCCACCGCGCCCGGCTTTGCCGCTACTTCTACGGCATGGTGGCAATGGGTGTCGTAAAGGCGAATGATATGGCTATCTACTGCGATGGCGTGCGGTATCCAGATATCGCCCTGCATGACGTGATGCAGCGCACGCCCCATGCTGGTTTTGCCGTTGCCGGGCGGCCCCGATACAAACAGGCTGCGCCCCGAGGATACCGCCATGCCCGCCACTTCCACCGAAGCGCTGTCGAGCACCAGCTCGGATAGCGCCTGCGAGACCTGCTGCGGCGTCACCGCGCGCGGCTGGCTCGCATCCCATTCAAACATCGCCGTATAGGCCGCAAGCGATACCGGCGCCGGACCAATATAGCCGGAAATATCCAGCTGGCGCTGCGCGCGTTCACGCCCGCGCTGAGAGAGATTATAGCGGTAGCCCTGCTGCTCAGTATGCCCAAGCACCTCCAGCAGGTTGTCGATACGCATCGCCTCCAGCAGCTCCGCCACCACCAACTGCGGCAAATGCATGCGCTTTGCGATATCTTCAGTGGTAAATTGCGGCAGAATATAAGCAGTTTTCAGCGCAATGTCTGAAAGTAGCGCCCGCGAAACCCCCGCCCCTGCAACGCTGGTCGGCGCGGCCGGAGCCATGCCATCTTTCAGGGAAATGAGCTTCGGAAGCGCACTACCTGCCTGACTTGCGATCATCATAGAAATCTCCTTTGTGACCCTCTCCCCATCGGGGAGAGGGTTGGGTGAGGGGGGGTGTTAAGATGCGCGTTAGTTTTACCCCCTCATCCCGGCCTTCTCCCCGATGGGGAGAAGGAGAATTAAGTGAGTTTACGAATATGTTTGAGTGCTACCATCAGGCGCGGTGCATCGAAGCCATCCGTGCTTTTCAGGTCGGCAAGGAAGCTATCATACGAGGCAAGCTGCGCACTTGTCGCCCAGGCCTTCGCGCCACCCGCGTTAAATGCGGCCTGAGCCAGACGCCGATGCTCGTCCGATAGCTGGCTGATGAGTGCCTGCAGCGCCAGCTTCTCCCAATGCGAGGAGACCACAATTTTCTGCGCCGAAATTTTCAGCCAGAACAAGCTGAGGCGCGCGCCAACTTCAAAGAACTCCGCACCAATATCGCGCACGTCTTTTTTCAGCTGGCTGGCCACCGTGATGATATCCAGCGCTGAGCCCATGCCCTCGAGCGAAGAAATGGCAAGCGCCAGCTTCTGCGGCACTCCTTCTGCCATCAGCTGCGTGCGGATTTTTTCCTGCTCACGCGAGAGCGTTTCTGACTGCATTTTGCCGAGGAGTTTTTCGATCTGCGTAATCTGCGGCGCAATCTGTGCCGAGACTTTATCCATCGCCAGCGGCAGAGGGAAATTGCGCAGCAGCCACATCGCCTGCGCCGCGATAAACTGATTAGCCGCTACCTGCATGGCAACCTGCACCGGCACCGGCACACTGGATGCCAGCGCCTCAATCTCGTTCCAGATCGTGCGCAGACCAAAGCTATCACGCGCCAGCGCATATGCCGCCGCCACATCGCGCGCGCCTGCGCCGGTTTCTTCCATCAGGTCGAAATAAAACGTGATGCCCGCGCGGTTCACCAGGCTGTTGGTCATGACGGTCGCGATGATCTCGCGCCGCAAGCGGTGTTTCTCAATCGCCTCGGCAAAGTCTCTCTGCATCGCCTGCGGGAAATAACGCTTCAGATCCGAAACGAAGTAGGGCTCGTCCGGCAGGCTGGAACTGAGCAGCTGTTGGTAGATGTCCATCTTGCTGTAAGCCAGCAGCACCGCAATTTCCGGCCTTGTGAGGCCTTTCTTGGCGGCGCGCAGCTCGGCGAGCTGTTTGTCCGTGGGCAAGAATTCAATCGCACGATCCAGCAGGCCGGTTTTTTCCAGCGTGTGGATGAGCCGCTGCTGCGCATCAAGCAGCACCCAGCCCTGCTGCTCAGCCAGCGTAACGGCCTGCGTTTGCAGGATGTTGTCTTTGAGCACGAGGCCGGCCACTTCGTCTGTCATCTTTCTCAGCACGCTGTCGCGCTTTACCTGCGGCAGCGCCTTGGAAGCCACCAGCGGGCTGAAGGCGATTTTGATATTCACCTCGTGATCCGAGCAATCCACCCCGGCCGAGTTATCAATCGCATCGGTATTAATGCGCCCACCCGCGCGCGCATATTCGATGCGGCCTTTCTGGGTGAAGCCAAGATTGCCGCCCTCACCAACGATTCTGCAACGAAGCTCGCGGCCATTCACACGCACCGCGTTATTCGCGCGGTCGCCGACCGATTCATGGCTTTCTTCTTCAGCCTTCACATAGGTGCCGATACCGCCATTCCACAGCAGATCCACCGGCGCGAGCAAAATAGCGCGCACCAGCTCGTCCGGCGTGAATTTCGACTTGGAGACACCCAGCGCGCTCTGCGCTTCTTTGGAAAGTTCAATGAACTTGGCGCTGCGCTCAAACACGCCGCCGCCCTTTGAAATGAGCTTTTCGCTGTAATCTTTCCAGGTGGAACGGGGCAGGTGGAACAGCCGCTGGCGCTCGGCAAACGACGCCTTCGCATCCGGCGCGGGATCAATAAAAATATGCATATGGTTAAAGGCCGCAACGAGGCGGATATTATCCGACAGCAGCATGCCGTTGCCAAACACATCGCCCGACATGTCGCCAATGCCGATGCAGGTGAAGGGCTGTTTTTTGATATCCACGCCCATTTCGGCAAAGTGACGCACCACCGAAATCCAGCCGCCACGCGCCGTGATGGCCATTTCCTTATGGTCATAGCCAACCGAACCGCCGGAAGCAAACGCATCGCCCAGCCAGAAACCATACTCGGCCGACACTGAATTCGCGATATCGGAGAAGGTCGCCGTGCCTTTATCTGCAGCGACCACGAGATAGGGATCATCACCATCATGACGCACGAGATCGGTCGGCGGCACAATCTTGCCACCCGCGATGTTATCCGTGAGGTCAAGCAGGCCAGAAAGGTACATCTTGTAGCAGGCGATGCCCTCCTGCTGGTAGGCCTCGCGCCCGGCAGGCGGACGCTTGACCACGAACCCGCCCTTGGAACCCACCGGCACGATGACCGAGTTTTTCACCATCTGCGCCTTCATCAGGCCGAGCACTTCGGTGCGGAAATCATCCGGCCTATCCGACCAGCGAAGTCCGCCGCGTGCCACCTTGCCGCCGCGCAGGTGAATGCCCTCCACCCGCGGGCTATAGACAAAAATTTCCACATGCGGGCGCGGGCGCGGCAGGTCTGGGATACGTTTGGAGTCAAACTTGAAGGAGAGCACGCTGCGATTGTGCTGATAGTAGTTCGTGCGCAGGATGCACTGGATGATTTCCATGTAGCGACGCAGGATTAAATCGTGCGTGGCGCTTGTCACGGATGCCAGCGCCGCCTCTATCGCTGCCGTATGTTTTTCGGCCTGCTTTGCGTGATCTTTACCCAGCGGGTTAAAGCGCGCATCAAATAAATCCGCCAGCTGGCGTACCACCGCCGGATAGCTGCAAAGCGCCTGCTCAATACTGGTGCGCACCTGCACAAAGCCAGCCTGACGCAGATATTTGGCGAGTGCGCGCATCAGCGTCACCTGCCGCCATGACAGACCGGCGAGTAGCACCAGGCTGTTCATGCGGTCATCTTCCATCTCGCGCGACCAGGCCTTAAGCAGCGCTTCTTCAATCCGCTCGCGCACCTGCACCACCGGCATGTGCTCAGGCGAGGGAATTTCCAACTTGAAATCACGAATCCAGATCACTTGCCCCGCCGGAAGCCGCACCTCATAGGGATGTTCTTCAATCACCCTGAAACCGGCATTTTCCAGCAGCGGGAGAATATCGGAAAGCGCAATCGGATCTTTCGGGCTGTAAATTTTCAAATGCAGCGCCGTGCCCTGATCCCGCTTGGGCTGATAAAGTTCCAGCGATAGCTCGCCGCTGACCATGGCTGCTTCGATGTTGCTGATATCATGCGCGGCGGCCATCGCATCATGATCATTGATGTAGGATTGTGTAAAAGCGCGGCCATAGGTGCGGGCGTAGCGTTCGCCCTGATCTTCGCCATATTTAATGACCAGCGCTTCCGACAGCTGATCGCTCCAGAGATAGGCGCGCTTAGCGATTTCTGATTCAATCGCCCGCACATCCACCGCCGGAATATCACCCGGTGTGGTTTTGATCATCAGATGCAGGCGCGCCAGTGGCGCTTCCGTAATCTGGGCGGAGAAGTTCGTCACGCTGCCATTATAGGCGTTCTCCATGAGCTGCTGAATCTGCTCACGCAGCGTCGTTGAAAAACGCTCACGCGGCACAAACACCATGCAGCTGACGAAGCGCTCAAATGTATCCGTGCGCGCAAAAATGCGCACACCCGGGCGCGACTCCAGCGCAAAAATGCCCATGCTGACATCAAACAGCTCGTCCTCATCCATCTGAAAAATTTCATCGCGCGGCAAAAACTCCAAAATAGTGCGCAGCGCTTTGCCGTCGTGGCTGGAGGGCGCAAAACCCGAGCGTGCCACCACCCCAGCTACTTTACGACGCAGAAATGGAATATCATCGGTGCTCTGGTAATACACATTAGAGGTAAACAGCCCGAGAAAGCGATGCTCGCCCACGGTTTTACCCTGCGCATCCACGCGCTTGACGCCAATATAATCCATCGGCACCGGGCGATGCACCGGCGAACGGCGGCTGGATTTGGTGATCTCCATTAAATGCTTGCTGACGATCATCTGCTCGATGGTTTGTAGATTCGTTTCTTCGGTGATGGTGGTGATGCCAAGACGTTGCGCCGTCTCAGCGTTCTTCAGCGGCTTGCCGCTGCTATCGGCCAGCGTGTAATCGCCGTAGCCAAGAAACACAAAATTGCGATCGACCAGCCAGCTGAGAAAATCCTTAACCTCGGCCGCTTCCTGTTTGCCAAAGCGGGCACTAGCCGCATCCAGCGAGGTAATAATACCCTCTGCCTGCGCCACTACCTGCCGCCAGTCCTTGACCGAGGCGCGAATATGCGAAAGCACCCACTTAAGATCATCGAGCAGCGCTTTTTCTGCAAGCTCCGCGGGCAGCGCCGACACATCGAAATGAATGAAAGACTCCTGCAGCGCACCCTCATCTTTCGGCTCGGCTAAGCCAAGAAGCTCACCTTTCTTGTCGCGCCTCACCGAAAACATCGGATGCAATGTTTCAAAAATGGTGAGCCCGTGGCGGGTCAGTTCCGCCGACAGCGAATCCACCAGAAACGGCATGTCATCGCCGACAATTTCTATCACCAGATGTTTACTGGCGTAGCCGTGCTGCGCGCTATCCGGCGTAAAAAGCCGTATCTTTGTCTCACCGGGCTCGCGCTTCTGCATGAAATCGATCGCGCCGCGCGCAATCGCCACGGCTGTTTTCGGCGGCATCGCTTCCAGATCAGACACCGGCGTGCGCTCGTAAAAGCGCTGTACAAACTGATGAAACGATGCCGGTTCACGTTTGCTGACGGCGGAAATGATGGCGCTCAGGGCGTTTTCATGCTGCTGCTTGTAGGCGATTTTCATTTATTTCCTATGGCGTTGGTCTATGATGACCTCATGACTAGCACCGATGGCAGCCAATTTCTAGAGGATTGCAAACGCATCGCCACCGCTGCCGGCCGCCTCATCCTGACGCACCACCCGCACGATGTTGCAACGCAGCGCAAAACTGATGGTAGCCCGGTTACCCGTGCCGATGAAGAAGCCGATGCGCTGATCACTCAGGCGCTTGAGGCGCTGACGCCAGATATTCCTATCGTTTCAGAAGAGGGGGGATTTGCGCAGCATGGTGCCTATGAGCGGTTCTGGCTGGTTGACCCGCTTGACGGCACCGAGTCCTACAAGCGCGGCGAGCCGGAATTCACGGTGAATATCGCGCTCATCGATCACGGCGCGCCGGTGCTTGGTGTGATTTACGATCCCTCCCACCACCAGCTTTACTGGGCAGCAGCCGGTCAGGGCGCATGGCGTGATGATGGCGCCGGTGCGGCGCGGATTCATACCCGCTCAATCGCCGCAGGCATGCCGCTGCGCCTCATTAAAAGCCGCAGAAAACCCTCCGCTGGATTTCTGCAGAAAATCGCTGCGCTGCAGGTCGAACAAATGCAGCTGGTCTCCAGCTCGATTAAATTCTGCCGTGTGGCGGAAGGCAGCGCTGATCTCTATCCGCGTTTTGGCAGCACCATGGAATGGGACACCGCTGCCGGACATGCAATTTTAAATGAAGCAGGCGGGTGCGTGCTCATTGCCGGCAGCCAGAACGAGCTCACCTACGGCAAACCGGGCTACCAGAACCCACACTTCATGGCATGGGGAACGTTAGCGCAGCACGCCTCAATGTAGTAGTTGTGCCTTTGATAGATTGGCGGCGCGCTGCTCATCAATCTTCGCGGCAAACGAATAATCTGGCTGCTGAAGGGCAAAGTTTGCTGCAGCAGGAGGCATCAGCAGGGGCATGGTGGCAGGTAGCGCCAGTGTGTTGTAAGCATCCGCCGCCAATGCATTCGGAGATTTGCGCCCTGAATTAATCTCATCCGCCCATTCTTTTGCTGGAACGATGTCACGGTAACGCGAGACGACCTCGCGCTTGTCTTTGAAAGAAAGATCGGCGTAAGAGCGCTGGTAATATTCTCGAATCTGCTCGGCCAGCCGTGGCTGTGCTTCTACAAACGCCTGCATCACTTGCTCTGGTGAGACTGAAGAAACCTTACTTTGCTGGCTGATGGCCTTTATGGAATGATTCGAACGGTATGGCCTGTACTCACCAGTCACTTTCTGCACCGCCTCTTCAACCAGAAAATAAGCAATATTTGATGCTGCGCCACCGATGAGTGCTCCGCCAAACCACCTCATGAACTCTGTAGACAAAACGGCCGGAGCGGCCGCCGCAAGTGCTGTCGTAACCACCCCGCCTATAAGGCTAGTGGTGATATTGATGCGGTAATTGTGCTTGAGTTTATCAAGCGTATCCTGAATCGCATTGTGCCCACCATTGATCTGCTGTGCGGCAAGTGACAGATCATCGAGAGTCACCTCTGATGCTTCTTTTCCAACTGCTGCGGCAACATCTGATTTGTACTGTTTGAGCAAATCACGCCTATGGTTGGTGGCAATCAGATGGTTACGGTAAACGCTTAATCCAATCAGCGCCGCGCCTACCAGTACCAGGCCGCCCAAGCCAAAAGCCGGCATAGCGCTAAACAATGCTGTGCCCTTAAAAAAACGCCAAACCTGCCCCGTCAACTCGCTATCAATCACGCGACGGAATTTTTCACCAAAGGTTGGGGTATCACTGTTTTGTGCTTGCATTTAGAAAATTTAACACAACTTGATGCAAAAGAATGTGAAGTTTTTATGAAGGCAGGAAAATCATTTTAAATACATGATTTTCAACAATTAAAGCCTTGCCTCGATCGCATCCCAGACCGTGGATTCGAGCCTCAGGCCATAAAGCCGGTTCATCGCCGGAATGCCGGTGGGGGAGGTGATGTTGATCTCGGTGAGGTAATCGCCGATGCAATCAATCCCCGCCAGCACAATGCCGAGGCGCTTCATTTCCGGACGCAGCGCCTCGCAGATCTCTCTCTGGCGCGGCGTGATTTCGGCTTTCTCAGGATGGCCGCCCACACGGAAATTCGCACGGAAATCTTCCTCGGCGGGAATACGCGCCATGATGCCGCCAAGCTCGCCATTAATCAGGATGATGCGGCGATCGCCCGTTTTCACTTCCGGCAGGAAAGGCTGCACCATCACCGGCTCTCTCAGCTTGAAAGCACCCTCATCCCGGCCTTCTCCCTGAGAGGGAGAGGGGGAAGTAAGTGACTCCCTCTCCCTTTTAGGGAGAGGGTTGGGGTGAGGGTTGAGAAAAGGGTGAGGGTAGGGATCATCCGGCTTCACGCGCACCACATCATGCCCGGCATAGCCATAGAGCGGCTTGATGACGATATCCTTAAATTCGCGGCGAAAGGCAGCAATCTCGGCGCTATCGGCGGTCACCAGTGTCGGCGGCATGAACTGCTTAAAGACCGTGGGGAATAGTTTTTCAGGATGGTTGCGCACCGAGGCCGGGTCGTTGATCACAAGCACCTTGCGACCCTCACCCCCACCCTCTCCCTGTGAGGGAGAGGGAGAAGTGAGGCGCTCCAGCACATAGGTGGTGGAAAGATAGGCCATGTCAAAAGGTGGATCCTGCCTGAGCAGCACCACATCCATCTGCGTTAAATCCAGCCGCGCGGATTCATGCACGTCAAACATGTGGGTAGCGTTGTCATGAAAGCTGGTTCGCTCGGCATGCGCGGTGATCGCGCCATCTTTCAGTGTCAGCTTATCGGGCGTGTAAACCCAGACTGTATAACCACGGCGCTCGGCTTCCAGCGCAAGGCGCAGGGTGGTATCCGTGGCGTATTTCATCGTGGCCGGCGGATCCATTTGAATGGCTACACGGAGGTTCATATATTTCGTAGGTTGCGAAGGTTACGAAGGTGATTAAGAAACAACCTACGAAACCTAATCAACTTACGCAACCTTCGAAACCTACTTAGTTGTACCCTCTTCGAGGGTCACCCTTCAGCTTCACATAACTCACCACGCGCTGCACGTAGCTGGTGGTGCTGGCGATATGGGTGACCTTGCCAAGCTCGGTCTGATCCTGCGCGATACCCATGAGATACACCACCTGATTCACCGTGATGACCGAATAGTTGATCGAGCGAACACCTTTTTCCAGAATCATACGGCTACGAACCTGCGTTGAAACCCAGACATCGCGCGTGTAGTTCCAGATGCCGGCCTGGTCGCTGATCTGAATCTCGTTGATGACCTCTTTCACCCCTTCCACCTGCCAGGCCAGGCGCACCGCCTCAATCTGCGATTCGGGCTTGTTCACATTGCCGGTCAGCAGCACGCGGCCTTCCACGGACTTCACTTCCACATTCGCCAGCAGGTCTTTATAATCTTTGTTGGCGAATTTGTTTTTGATTTGAATAAGTATGGCCGCATCATCAATCGCATTGCCAACCGAGCGCTCCTGCGCCACCACCGCCGCCGTCTCTGTGCCACCGGCAATCAGCAGAGGAATACAGCCGGACAGCGCCAGCGGCAGCAACACCAGCCATTGTTTCATGATATCCTCCATGCGTCCCTGATATGCACCGGCCACCGGCGTGGCGCGATGTAAACAACATCAAAACGCATTGTATCGATGCGCCGGGAGGTTAGTCCAGCAATTTTGTGATCATTGGCAATGAGCGTTGCCATCGCGCTGGCAATGCGCGCCTGCTTGTGCGGCGTGATGGATTCCATAAGCTGCTCGCTGCGTGCGCGTGCTTTGACCTCTACCGCCACCAGCGTGCGGCCTTTCATGGCGAGAATATCAATCTCGCCGCTGCCCGCGCGGTAGCGCTCCGCCAGCACATGGTAGCCCTTCAGACGCAACAGCCATGCGGCGATTTTTTCAGCACGCAGGCCACGCTGCTGCGAGCTAGCTGGTTTTGATCTGGGAAAGCGCGAGCGCATAAATTTCTTTTTTCGAACGCCCGGTCATCTGCGCGATGAGCGCCGAGGTTTCTTTGATGCCGTGGGTGGGCAGCAGCGCGGCAATCTGCGCCGCAATCAACTCGTCAGACACGGTCTCCTCCAGCGGCGGCGCCACCACCAGCACCACCTCGCCTTTCGGCTCGCCTGCGCTTGCGTAGTGCGCAAGCAGCTCAGAAAGCGTGCCGCGCCGCGCCTCTTCAAACAGTTTGGTGATCTCGCGTACCACCGCCGCCTGACGGTTGCCAAGCACCTCGTGCATGGCGGCGAGGGTGTCCTGAAGCCGCCGGGCGGATTCAAAAAAAACAAGGCTGGACGGCACCGCCTTAAGCGCCTGCAGCTCGTGCTTTCGCGCCTGCTCTTTGGCTGGCAGAAAACCTGCAAAGAAAAATCGCTCACACGGGATGGCCGAAAGCACCAGCGCCGCCATGACACTGGAGGCACCCGGCAGAAAAGACACATGAAAGCCGCGATCCGCCGCCGCGCGTACGAGCCGGAACCCGGGGTCAGAGATGAGCGGCGTGCCCGCATCCGACACCAGCGCCACGCGCTTTCCGTCGGAAAGCAGTGCTAAAATCTCTGCTTCTTTCTTTTCATCACTGTGATCATGATAAGAAAGAGTAGGGGTGGTGATGCCGTAGCTTGAGAGCAGCTTGGAGGTCACGCGCGTGTCTTCGCAGGCAATCATATCCACCGATTTCAGGCATTCAATTGCGCGCAGCGTGATATCGCCGAGATTGCCAATTGGCGTCGCCACCACATAAAGCCCGGGCGGTAATGTTTGACTGGAATGTGCTTTCACATTAGCTTCCTTTCCAGTGAATCTATAGCGCGGTTTTTTCCATGATGATACGTTCTTTCTTCACGCTCGCGCTGGCTGGCCTTGTGCTTGCCTCATGCGCCGGTGCTCCCCCTGCTCAGAAACCCGCCCCCAAACAGCAAGCCGCCGCTCCTCAGCCGCCGATCATCAGCGAGGCACCTGCCATTGCTTCCCGCGGGGTGATTCCCTCTGAGGCGCCGGTGGTGAAGGTTGCCCTGATGGTGCCGCTTTCCGGCGAATCCATGGGAGTAGGCAACGCCATGCTGGATGCCGCCACCATGGCGCTGCACCATGCCTATGGCAATGCCCCCTCAGACGCGATTAAACGCCGCGTCATCATTCTGCCCAAAGATACCGGCAACACGGCTGCGGACTCCGCGCGCGCAGCACGTCAGGCCATTGAGCAGGGCGCGACCATCATCGTCGGCCCGCTGTTCAGCCAGTCTGTCAGCGCCATCGCACCTCTGGCGGAGCAATCCGGCATCACCATGATCACCTTCTCGAATAATCAGGCCGTGGCAAGTGACGGTGTTTATACTTTCGGCTTTTTGCCGGAGCAGCAGGTGGAGCGCATGGCATCATTCATGTTTCTAAAGAACATCCAGAGAATCGCGGTGCTGGCTCCGAATGATGCATACGGCCAGAAAGTGCTCGATGTGCTCAAGGCAGAAACTAGCAGGCGGGGCATCCAGACGACACCAAATGAACTTTATGCACCAAGCCCAGCCAATATCGATGCGGCGGTGGCAAGGCTTGCCGCAGCCTATAACGGCGTCACCGACGAACGTAAATTTCAGGCACTTTTTATCGCTGATGGCGGCGCACAGCTTAAAAACGTTCTGGCCTCGCTGAAAAAAACCAACCTTGATCTCTCCAAAATCAGGCTGATCGGCACCGGCCAGTGGGATGACCCCGAGCTACTCAAGCTACCAGAAATGCGCGGCGCATGGTTCCCCAGCGCACCACCCCAGCCTTATCAGAATTTTGAGCGCCAGTTTGAAACGATTTATGGCTATAAACCGATACGTCTGGCAAGCCTCGCTTACGATGCGATGACACTGGTCAGCACTCTGGCGATGAGCTCCGAAGATGGCCATATTAACCGCGCGGCGCTCACCGATCCGCAAGGGCATCTGGGCGGCGCCAACAGCCTCTACCGCCTGATGCCCGATGGCACCAGCCAGCGCCCACTTGCCGTTTTAGAAATAACGGCGGATGGGTTTATGGTGATCGACCCCGCTAAGAAAAGTTTTGATCGCTAGGGTCAGCTGCTCAAAAGCTCGGCTGTGAGGGTGGTGAGCACAAGCACGCCGCGCATCGTGGTCTGCACTCTTCCCGAAATAGGCACAAGCAGACCTTCACGCTCGTAAAGCGCACGCTTTTTGCCGTTAATGATGGAAAGAAACGGCGCATCCTCAATGCCTGCGCTCAGGCGGATTCCCATCATGAACCGCTCTTCAAGATCTGTTTCGGTATCAAGTGGCTGCCATGTTTCCATGCCATGCTCTGCGGCCTCCACCTGCGCCAGCCAGCGCTCCGGCGATTTGAGGGTGCTGGTGGCCGTTCGGTAGGCGGTGGACGGTGGACGGTGGACGAAATTATCTTTTATGTCTACTGTCCACTGTTCACTGTTCACTGGATCATGACCTGCGGTCATAATCCTGCCATGCGCGCCCGGGCCAATGCCGGCATATTCGCCGCCCTGCCAGTAGGTCAGGTTGTGGCGGCTTTCTGCCCCCGGCCTTGCATAGTTTGATACTTCATACGCCGAAAGGCCGCGTGCACCAGTCATCTCGGCGGTGAGCTCATAAAGACTTTTTGCCAGCTCATCCTCCGGCAGCGCAAACTGCCCTTTGGCATAGGCGGTGGCAAAGGCGGTGTTTGGCTCGATGGTCAGCTGATAGAGCGAGAGATGCTCGGTGCCAAAGCTAAGCGCCTGCGTTAACTCAGCCTGCCATGAAGCCAAGCTTTGGTTCGGCCGCGCATAAATGAGATCAAAGGAGACACGTTCAAACTGCTGCTGTGCCAGCTCAATCGCCGCGACTGCCTCGCGCGCGCTGTGGCCACGCCCGAGAAAGCTAAGCTCCTTATCATCAAAGGACTGCACACCGATAGAAACACGATTCACCCCCGCCTGGCTGAAGGAAGCAAAGCTTCCGGTTTCGATGGTGGTCGGGTTCGCTTCCAGCGTGATTTCGACCGGCTCCAGCGCCGGCCAGTGCTGCCTGGCACGCTGAATCAGCGCATGAACGGTCTCCGGCGGCATGAGTGAGGGCGTGCCGCCACCAAAAAAAATGCTCGAAAGGCGGCGCTGCGGCAATTTGCCGGCCATAAAATCAAGCTCGGTCAGCAGCGCTTTTTCCCAGCGCGCCTGATCCACCCCCGCGCGCACATGGCTGTTAAAATCGCAGTACGGGCATTTGGACAGGCAAAACGGCCAGTGGATATAAAGGGCGATAGAATTCATGAGTTGCTAGTTGCTGGTTGCTGGTGCTTTCCTTTACACTAGCAACTAGCAACCAACAACTAACTACTATCTGATGAAACTAAACCCTAAAGAACAACAGCAGCTGACCAGCCTGATGACACGGCTGTGCGAAGAAATCCGCACCATTGAGAGCGAATATGGGCTGGTGGTGGGCGAGGGGGATTTCCGCCCGCGCATTGATTATTTCCACGATGCCGTGCAGGCGCTTTTTTCCGGCGAGGCGAGGCATCTCGAAGATGGCGGCCGGCTCGGCGTGGAGTTTCTGGCCTATGATGTGCAGTGCCTGCGCTACCTGATCACCATGCCATTATCGCCGTTTAAAGCAAAAGGCGGCATGGATTCAGCGCATAGCGAGCTGGTGGCGCTGGATCACCAGCTGGTGGCGCAGCCCAGACGCCCCGACCGCAAAACCAAAGAACGCCTGATTGAGCTTTATGAGCATTACAGCGTGCTGTTTGCCGCGCTGCTCAAACCACAAGCTGACGCAGATACACAAGAACGCACCGGCGATCTTGATGCTGATGTGCGTGAGCTGACCGCCATCACCCAGCAATGCGAAAAAGGTAATAGCAATGCAGTGGCCAACCTCGCGAACCATCTGGAAGATGAGCAGCTGCGCGCGGAGCTGATCGCGTTCATCCAAAATGGCGGCATGAAAAAACCCGAGCTGGTGAAGAAACTCATCGCGGCCTTAAAAGCCAAAAGCAAAGCCAAGGACAAAGCCCGCGCCGGGCTCGAAAAAGCGCACATGGACTACAGCCTGATCCAGCTGGCGCTGTTTGAAAACTCCCGCGATATGCTGAAAAAAATGGCCACGCAAGGCATGAATCTAGTGGGCAGTTTTGTTGAAGCCTCCATCAGCCAGACACGCCGCGAAATGGGGCGCTGAGAAGTCACTTGTATACGAACGCCTGCGGCGAGTAGAATCAGCTTAATATTCATTATCATCGATGCGTTACTGCTATGAAGCTCCTCATTATTGAAGACGATCTTGAATCCGCGAAATACCTGGCCAAAGGTCTGCGCGAGCACGGCCATGTGGTGGATCACCGCGCCTCCGGCAAGGAAGGTCTGTTTATGGCCACCACCGAACATTACGACGCGCTGATTGTCGACCGCATGGTGCCGGATGTTGACGGCATGACTGTGGTGCAGACACTGCGCGCCTCCGGTAATGAAACGCCGATTTTATTTTTAACCGCGCTGGATAAGGTTGAGGAAAAAGTAAAAGGGCTGAAAGCGGGCGCCGATGATTACCTCGCCAAACCCTATTCCTTCACCGAGCTGATGGCGCGCCTCGAGACCATCACCCGCCGCAAAACCGGCGAGAAAGCCGTGACCAAACTTTCCTGTGGCGAGCTGGAGATGGATCTGCTCACCCGCACCGTGCGCCGCGCTGGCAAAACCATCGACCTACAGGCGCGAGAATTTTCGCTACTCGAATATCTGATGCGCAATGCCGGTACCGTCGTCACCCGCACCATGCTGCTTGAGCATGTGTGGGATTATAATTTTGATCCGCAGACCAACGTCATCGATGTGCATATCAGCCGCCTGCGCCAGAAGGTGGATAAGGGCTTCGACAAAAGCATGATCCATACGCTCCGCGGCGCTGGCTACAAGCTGGTCGCATGATGTTTAGCCGGCTTGCCCGCACCATTAATAGTTTCACCTTCCGCCTCGCGCTGGTCTATGTCGGGCTGTTCAGCTTATCGGCTATTTTGCTGTTTGCCTTCATTTACACCTTTGCCATGCGCTACACCGATACAAAGGTCAGCGATGCGATAAAACTTCAATATTCCTACCTGCTAAATGAATATCGCGAAAATGGCTCGGCCGGGGTGGAACGCCGCATCCGCGAACTCATCGCGGAGGATGACGAATCCTCGCGCATCTTCCTGCTAGTCAACCGCGAGCAGGAACGCCTCGCTGGCAACCTGAACATCTGGCCCAAAACCATCAGCAAAGAAGGTGTGTTTGAAAAAGAAGGCGAGTGGATCCGCTTTTATATCGAAAGCGCGCGCGGCATCCCAGAGGGCATTGAGGTCAAGGCACTAACTATTCCGCTATCGAAATGGCGTTTTCTGCTGATTGGCGAAACCACTCAGGCCAGCGACCGCGTCAAGCAGACCATCATCCAGACCTTCTGGGCAAGTTTACTCGTCACGCTGGTGATGGCATTCATCGGCGCGCTGATTATCACCCGCAGCGTGATTCACCGCCTGAGTATCATCAACCGCTCCGCTGCCACCATCATGCGCGGCAACCTCTCGGCTCGCATTCCTTCAGCGCGCGGTGGTGATGAGTTTGATGAGCTATCTTCCAACCTCAACCGCATGCTCGATCGCATCGAGATGCTGCTGCTGTCGCTCTCGCAGTTTTCCAGCAATATCGCACATGATTTACGCACGCCGCTGTCGCGCATCATTAACCGTCTGGATGCCGGCCTGCGCAGCATCGAACCAAGCAACCCCGCCTACCGCTTACTCGAAAAAAACGCCCGCGAGATGGAAGGGCTGGTTAGCACCTTTAACTCTATCCTTAAAATTTCGGAGCTGGAAGCGCGGCCGGAGTCAGTGACATTTGAACCGTGCGACCTGCGCGCAGTGATCGAAAACCTCACCCTATTCTACGAACCCTATGCTGATGAAAAATCCATTCATTTCCACCTGCTGACGATTCCAGACGGCGACTTCATCATTCAAGGCGAAAAAAATCTGCTGACACAGGCCTTCGCCAACCTGATCGATAACGCCATTAAATTCACCCCCGAGCAGGGCACCATCACCATCCAACTTGAGCGGGGCGAACATCATGCCTCGGTCACCATCGCTGATAGTGGCGCTGGTATCCCGCCGGAATATCACGACAAGGTGTTTGAAAAATTCTTCCGCCTCGAGCAAAGCCGCGCCAGCAAAGGCAATGGTCTTGGGCTTTCGCTGGTGGCCGCAATTGCCCGCATCCATAAAGCACGAATAACCCTTGAAGATAATGAGCCGGGGCTTAGAGTGCGGATGGAATTCAGTATTTAACCCACACCCTCTCAACCAACCGCGAGGCTTTTATGCTCAAAGGAAAAAACGCCATCATCACCGGCTCCACCTCCGGCATCGGCATGGGCATTGCCTACAAGCTCGCAGAAAGCGGCTGCAATGTGCTGATCAATGGTTTTGGTGATGCCGCCGCCATCGAAGCGGAACTCAAAGATATCACCGCGAAATATGGTGTAAGAGACGCCTACTCAAGTGCTGATATGAGCAAGCCCGACCAGATCGCTGGTATGGTGAAACAGTGTGAGGACACGTTCGGAAGCTGCGATATCTTGGTCAATAACGCCGGCATTCAGTTCACCGCCAATGTCGAGGATTTTCCGCAGGAAAAATGGGACTCAATCCTCGCCATCAACCTGTCATCCGCCTTTCACGCCATCAAGGCAGCACTGCCCGGTATGAAAAGTCGCGGCTTTGGCCGGATCATCAACATCGCTTCGGCGCATGGGCTGGTGGCATCGAAACAAAAATCAGCCTATGTGGCCTCCAAGCACGGCATTGTCGGGCTCACGAAAGTGACTGCGCTGGAAACCGCGGATTTCGACATCACGGCCAACGCCATCTGCCCCGGCTGGGTGCTGACGCCGCTGGTGCAAAAACAGATCGATGACCGCGCGCGCGCGCAAGGCTGCGATGCCAAAAAAGCCGAAGCGGAACTGCTCGGCGAGAAGCAACCCAAAAAACGCTTCAACACACCGGAAGATATTGGCGCGATGGCCGTGTTCCTCTGCGGCCCCCACAGCGCCGCCATGACGGGTGAGGTAATCAGCATGGATGGCGGCTGGACAGCACAGTAGCAAGGTTTCGAAAGTTTAGGATGTTTCGTAGGTTGCGTAGGTTTTCATGAAAGCGGGTGGATTTAAAAATTTACTCGTTTGGCAACAGGCGATCGAGCTTACGGATCTTGTTTACGATCTTTGCCGAGACTTACCAAAAGAAGAGCTGTATGGCCTTGGATTACAGCTGCGTCGTTGCGCAGGATCTATACCGGCTAATATTGCAGAAGGTAGTGGTCGAGGGTCAAAGAAAGAGTTTATTCAATTTCTTCGTATCGCTTATGGCTCGTTATGCGAGCTTGAAACCCATATCATTATTGCTCAGAGACAAAAATTGGCGTCCTGCGATTGGAAAGCATTGGAACAACAATTATCGTCTGTGAGCCGCTTACTAAAACTATTGATTCAATCGCTAAAAGCACCACGATGAATTGCTAAACCTACGCAACCTGCGCAACCCACAAAGCCTTCGCAACCTCTATGACCAAAGCCATCGATCTTGCCAGTCAGGGCGGCGGCGCGC
>CANHDY010000009.1 GCA_947459535.1 Rickettsiales bacterium
AAATTTGACCGCAATAAGCCACACTGCAACATTGGCACGATTGGCCACGTTGACCATGGCAAGACGTCGCTGACGGCAGCGATCACGAAGGTGCTGGCGGAAGCTGGCCGCGCGAAATACACGGCGTATGACCAGATCGATGCGGCGCCGGAAGAAAAAGCGCGCGGTATCACGATCAACACCGCACACGTGGAATACGAAACCGACAAGCGCCACTATGCGCACGTAGACTGCCCCGGCCACGCGGACTATGTTAAAAACATGATCACCGGCGCGGCGCAGATGGATGGCGCGATTCTGGTAGTTTCGGCTGCTGACGGCCCGATGCCACAAACCCGCGAGCACATTCTGCTGGCGCGTCAGGTGGGTGTACCGGCGATCGTGGTGTTCCTCAATAAATGCGACATGGTCGAAGATAAAGAACTGCTCGACCTCGTTGAGATGGAAGTGCGCGACCTGCTCAACAAATACAAATTCCCGGGCGACACCACCCCGATCATCCATGGCTCGGCACTCGCAGCACTGGAAGATAAAAATCCTGAGCTGGGCAAAAACGCCATCCTGAAACTGATGGATGCGGTGGATGCGACCATCCCGCAGCCTGAGCGCCCGATGGATAAACCGTTTGCGATGCCGATCGAGGACGTGTTCTCGATCTCTGGCCGCGGCACGGTGGTGACCGGCCGTATCGAGCGCGGTATCATTAAAGTGGGTGAAGAGATTGAGATCGTCGGTCTTGGGCCGACGCAGAAAACCGTCTGCACCGGGATTGAGATGTTCCGGAAGCTCTTGGATGAAGGCCGTGCGGGTGACAATGCGGGCGTATTGCTGCGCGGCACCAAGCGCGAAGAAGTTCAGCGCGGTCAGGTGCTTTGCAAACCCGGCTCGATCACGCCGCACACCAAGTTCAAAGCAGAGATCTACGTGCTGACGAAAGAAGAGGGTGGCCGTCATACGCCATTCTTTGCGAACTACCGTCCGCAGTTTTACTTCCGCACGACCGACGTGACCGGTTCGATCGTTCTGCCGGCTGGCACCGAGATGGTGATGCCTGGCGACAACATCACGATTGAAGCGACGCTGATCAGCCCGATCGCGATGGAAGAGGGCCTGCGCTTCGCCATCCGCGAAGGTGGCCGCACCGTCGGCGCAGGCGTCGTCGCGAAGATTGTTGAATAAATAAACATCAGAAGCCGGAATTCAGAAGCCAGAAGTCTGGTTGTTCTGACTTCCGGCCTCTGTTACTGTGCTTTCTGTGTAGGGGTGTAGCTCAATTGGTAGAGCACCGGTCTCCAAAACCGGGGGCTGCAGGTTCGAGTCCTGTCGCCCCTGCCACCCTACGGCTCCGGCTTCGGGTGGCGCAGCCAATCGAATGCCGGTACTTGGCGTAGGAGTGTCCGACGAAGCTCGCAAGCGAGCGAAGGCGGACTAGTTCAGTAAAAACCGCCGTAATTCTTGTTATCGTATACGACGACAAAAGCCTTGCAATCCCCGTTTTTTCATCTATACAGCTTGCCTTCCCCCGTATTTTAAAAAAGAGAAAGCAGCCCCATGGCAGAATTCAACCCCGCCAAATTCATCCGCGAAGTGCGCCTTGAAGCCAATAAAGTGACGTGGCCAACGCGTCGTGAAACCACCATTTCCACGCTGATGGTGCTGGCGCTGGCAACCGTGGCAGCCATTTTCTTTGTGCTTGTTGATATGCTGATCAGCTGGGCGGTGCGCATGATTATTGGGATTTAAGGAAAGCGGCATGAACAGCCTGATCCTGCCATTCCTGCGAAAACAGGAATCTTATAAAAACCACACAATAGAAATGTCAGGATCCCTGCTTTCGCAGGGATGACAAAGGAGAAACAAATGACCGCCCGTTGGTATATCGTTCACGCCCATTCAGGTTTTGAGAAAAAAGTTGCGCAAGCCATCAAAGAGCAGGCCGTGCAGAAAAACCTCGCCGATAAAATCGAGGATGTGGTGGTGCCCATCGAAGAGGTTACCGAAGTTCGCCGCGGCAAGAAAGTGCAGTCCGAGCGCAAGTTTTTCCCCGGCTATGTGCTGGTGAAAATGGAGCTGACTGAGCCCACCTGGCATATGGTGAAAAACACCCCGAAAGTGACCGGATTCCTTGGCGGCGGTAAGGGCGGTAAACCTGTGCCGATCACCGAAAGAGAAGCCGAAGCGCTCTTTGCGCAGGTGCGCGATGGCGTGGCTCCTTCGCGTTCGGGCATTGTCTTTGAAGTCGGCGAGAATGTGAAAATCACCGATGGGCCGTTTGATACCTTCACCGGCGTGATTGAATCGGTGGATGAGGAAAAGCAGCGCGTGAAGGTCTCGGTGTCGATCTTTGGCCGCCCCACACCCGTTGATCTGGAGTACAGCCAGGTCGAAAAAGTGGTTGGTTAACCATTTTTTTGCTTTTTCTGCTTGCATTGGCAGAAAAAGCCTCCTATAAGTCCGCCTCCCTGATTCGTCAGGGCGTTAGTTTATGGGAGTCTGTGCGGCAGGAAATCTGCCAGTTTGCAGACGCTAGAACCACTTGCGAGAGAGAATATGGCAAAAAAAGTTGTTGGCTACATTAAGCTACAAATTCCTGCCGGCAAGGCGAATCCGTCGCCGCCAGTAGGTCCGGCGCTCGGTCAGCGTGGCCTGAATATCATGGAATTCTGTAAAGCGTTCAACGCGGCAACCCAAAAAATGGAGCCCGGCGCTCCGATTCCTGTGGTGATTACCGCGTATCAGGATCGCAGCTTCACCTTCACCACCCGTAAATCCCCCGTGTCCTACTTCCTGAAAAAAGCAGCGAAGATCCAGAGCGGTTCGGGTGCCACCGGCAAAGATAAGCCCGTAGGCAAGGTGACGATGACGCAGATACGCGAAATCGCGAAAGAAAAAATGTCTGATTTAAATGCCAACGATATTGAAGCAGCCGCCAGCATGATTCGCGGCTCTGCTCTGTCGATGGGTCTTGAAGTGGTGGAGGCTGCGTAATATGCCAAGAATCGCAAAACGTCGTAAAGCCCTGCTCGCTGCGACTGATCGTAACAAGCGCTACCCACTTGCTGAGGCCATCAAGCTGGTGAAATCGAACGCCAAGTGCAAATTCGATGAAACCATTGATGTCGTCATCAACACCGGGATTGACGCCACCCAGACCGACCAGCTCATCCGCGGCATGGTCTCCATGCCACACGGCACCGGCAAGACGGTGCGAGTTGCCGTATTTGCTCGCGGTGACAAAGCGGCGGAAGCTCAAAAAGCTGGCGCTGATTTTGTTGGCGCGGAAGATCTCGGCGATAAAATCGCTGGTGGATTTACAGATTTTGACCGCGTGATTGCCAGCCCAGATATGATGGGTGTGGTGGGTAAGCTTGGTAAGGTGCTTGGTCCCAAGGGTCTGATGCCGAACCCCAAGCTCGGCACAGTGACCCCGAACGTGGCGGATGCCGTGAAAGCCGCTAAATCCGGTCAGGTTGAGTTCCGTCTTGATAAAGCGGCCATCATCCATGCCGGCGTTGGCAAGGCAAGCTTCAGTGAGCAGCAGCTCGCAGACAACATCAAGGCGTTTCTTGATGCGGTGATGAAAGCCAAGCCACAAGGCGTAAAGGGTAATTACATTAAAAAAGTGGGTGTTTCATCCACCATGGGACTCGGCGTGAAAGTGGATCTCGCCGACCTGCAGGCCGCATAAGGAGACATATCCATGCCCATGACCAGAAAACAGAAGCAAGATCAGATTCAGCAAGCCGCCGCTAAGTTTAAGGATGCGGGCATTGCGCTGGTAGTGCATAACAAAGGCCTCACTGTCGCGGAAATGAACGTGCTGCGCGCGAAAATGCGTGAAGCAGGGGCGGAGTTCAAAGTCACCAAAAACCGCCTTGCCAAACTCGGCGCAAAAGACACGTCTTACGAGGCTATCAGCGATCTGCTGAAAGGCCCCACCGCAATTGCTACCGCTAAAGATCCGGTGGCTGTGGCTAAAGGCATTGTTGATTTTGCAAAAAATAACGAAAAGCTGGTGATCGTAGGCGGTGCTTACGGTACTCAAAAACTCGATGTCAACGCCATCGAGCAGCTTTCCAAACTGCCATCGCTCGACGAGCTCCGCGCGAAGATCGTTGGCATGATCAAGACTCCTGCAACACGTATCGCATGCGTGCTGCAGGCTCCGGGAGGTCAGGTCGCCCGTGTCATCGCTGCCCATTCTAAGCAAGGATAAGCGCGAAGAAAGACTGAACGGATCAGAATTGATAGTTACTAACGTTTTTTATTTGGGAGTATAACATGTCTGCTAACCTTGCACAAATCGTCGATCAGCTCTCGGCACTCACCGTGCTGGAAGCTGCTGAGCTGTCCAAAATGCTCGAAGAGAAATGGGGCGTTTCTGCTGCTGCTCCGGTGGCTGTTGCTGCTGCTGGCGCTGCCGCTGCTGCTGCACCGGTTGAAGAAAAAACCGAATTCTCGGTGGTTCTGAAAGCCGCTCCGGCCGATAAGAAAATCGGCGTGATCAAAGTCGTTCGCGAAGCGACCGGCCTTGGTCTGAAAGAAGCCAAAGACCTCGTTGAAGGCGCGCCGAAAGAAGTTAAAGGCGGCGTGAACAAAGACGAAGCTGAGAAAATCAAAAAAGCTCTCGTCGAAGCCGGCGCAGAAGTTGAAGTGAAGTAACGTGAGCGCCTTAGCGGCTCTGCCGCTGAGGCGTCCGTTGTTCTGGAAGCCGATTTTTCCTGTGCCGCATCAGGCATAGCAGAAAAATCGAGCTATCCGGGATTTCGCGACACAATGAGTACAGATACGATCAGACTTTAACCGTATGGATAGACCCGGCTTGTATGTCGGGATTTGTCATTATTAAAGCACAGGATTCCCGCATGCGCGGGAATGACAAGGGGAACCATGGCACACGCAGCACACCGTCTTTCTTTCACCGCACGCAAACGCATTCGCAAAAGCTTCGGCCGCATCGAAACGGCAACCATGATGCCCAACCTCATCGAGGTTCAGAAAAATTCTTACGATCAGTTCCTGCAGATCAATATTCCTGCGGAAAAACGCACCAGCACCGGCCTGCATGCCGTATTCAAATCGGTATTTCCGATCAAGGATTTTGCCGAAACGTCGACGCTCGAATATGTGCGCTTCCATTTCGATGCTCCTAAATATGATGTGGATGAGTGCCGCTCGCGCGGGATCAACTTCTCCGCGCCGCTGCGCGTGACGCTGCGCCTCATTGTGTGGATCGTCGATGAAGATACCGGCGCCCGCGAAATCAAAGACATCAAGGAGCAGGACGTCTATATGGGCGATATCCCGCTCATGACCGACAACGGCACCTTCATCATCAACGGCACCGAGCGCGTCATCGTTTCTCAGATGCACCGCAGCCCCGGCGTGTTCTTTGATCATGATAAAGGCAAAACGCACAGCTCCGGTAAGTTCCTTTATTCTGCCCGCATTATCCCATATCGCGGTTCATGGCTCGATTTCGAATTCGATGCTAAAGATCTGGTGAACGCGCGCATAGACCGTCGCCGCAAAATCCACGCCACCACTTTCCTGCGTGCGATGGGCATGGATAACATGGATATCCTCAACACGTTCTACAGCAAGACCGCTTACAAAAAAGTGAAAGATGGCTGGGCAGCGAAATTCAATCCCGAAAACTGGAAGGGCATCAAACTCGCGCATGACCTCATCGACGCGAAAACCGGCAAAGTAGTTGCCGAGGCCGGCGAAAAGCTTAACCTGCGCAAAGCCAAGAAGCTCGCAGATGATGGCCTGAAAGAATATCTCGTGACGAACGATCAGTTCGTAGGCAAATTCATCGCCACCGACATCATCAACGAAAAAACCGGCGAGATTTACGTCGAAGCAGGTGATGAAATCACCAAGGCGTCGCTGGCGCAGATGGAAGAGGCGGGCTGTAAGGAAGTGCCGGTGCTCGATATCGATTATGTCAATGTTGGTGCTTACATCCGCAATACGCTGGTTGCAGATAAAAACCTGACGCGCGAAGATGCGCTCATCGATATCTACCGCGTGATGCGCCCGGGCGAGCCGACCACGGTCGAAGCTGCCGACGCGCTGTTCAAATCACTGTTTTTTGATGCGGAGCGCTACGATCTCTCTGCCGTTGGCCGCGTAAAAATGAACGCACGCCTGAATGTCGATAGTAAGGAAGAGGTGGGCATTCTCACCCATGACGATATTCTCGGCACCATCAAGATTCTTGTTGGCCTGAAAGATGGCTTTGGCGAGATTGATGATATCGATCATCTCGGTAACCGCCGCGTTCGTTCGGTGGGCGAGCTGATGGAAAACCAGTTCCGCATCGGCCTGCTGCGCATGGAGCGCTCGATTGTGGAGCGCATGTCCAGCGTGGATATTGATACCGTTATGCCGCACGACCTCGTGAATGCCAAGCCGGTGGCTGCCAGCATCCGTGAGTTTTTCGGCTCCAGCCAGCTGTCGCAGTTCATGGATCAAACCAACCCGCTTTCTGAAATCACCCACAAGCGCCGCTTATCAGCGCTTGGGCCGGGCGGTCTCACCCGTGAGCGTGCCGGTTTTGAAGTGCGCGACGTGCACCCGACCCATTACGGCCGCATCTGCCCGATTGAAACGCCGGAAGGCCCGAACATCGGTCTGATCAACTCGATGGCAACCTATGCCCGCGTGAACAAATATGGCTTTATCGAAAGCCCATACCGCAAAGTTGTGAACGGCAAAGTGACCGGTGAGGTGATCTACCTTTCTGCCATTGAAGAAGGTAAATATGCCATCGCTCAGGCTAATTCCAATCTCGATGACAAAGGCAAATTTGCTGATGACCTCGTCTCCTGCCGCAGAAATGGCGATTTCGTGCTTGTCTCGCCGGAGCAGATTGACTTTATCGACGTGGCGCCGAAACAGCTCGTGTCGGTGGCGGCGGCGCTGATCCCATTCCTTGAAAACGATGACGCGAACCGCGCTCTCATGGGCTCGAACATGCAGCGTCAGGCCGTGCCACTGCTGCGCTCGGAAGCGCCGCTGGTAGGAACCGGCATGGAAGAAGTCGTGGCGAAAGATTCTGGTGTGACCACGGTGGCCCGCCGCGCCGGCGTGGTCGATCAGGTGGATGCCACCCGTATCGTCGTGCGCTCGACCGAAGCAGCCGAAGATGGCTCGCCCGGCGTGGATATCTACAATCTGGTGAAATTCACCCGTTCCAACCAGTCAACCTGCCTTAACCAGCGCCCGATTATCAAAGTGGGGGATGTGGTGAATGCCGGTGATATTCTGGCGGATGGCCCATCGACCGACCTCGGCGAACTCGCCCTGGGTCGCAACGTGCTTGTCGCCTTCATGCCATGGAACGGCTACAACTTCGAAGATTCGATCCTCATTTCTGAGCGCATCGTCTCTGAGGATGTGTTCACCTCCATCCACATCGAAGAATTCGAAGTGATGGCGCGTGATACCAAGCTCGGCGCGGAAGAAATCACCCGCGATATTCCGAACGTGGGCGAAGAAGCGCTGCGCAACCTCGACGAAATCGGCGTGGTGCATATCGGTGCGGAAGTGAAGCCCGGCGATATTCTCGTGGGGAAAGTAACACCGAAATCCGAAAGCCCGATGACACCGGAAGAAAAACTTCTGCGTGCGATTTTCGGCGAAAAAGCCTCCGATGTGCGCGACAGCTCGCTGCGCCTGCCGCCGGGGGTTTCCGGCACCATTGTTGGCGTGCGTATTTTCAGCCGTCGTGGCATTGAAAAAGATGAGCGTGCGCTCTCCATCGAAAAAGCGGAAATTGAGCGCCTCGCCAAAGATCGCGATGACGAACGCGCCATCATTGAGCGTTTTGTCTATAACCGCGCGCACGAGCTGCTGCTTGGCCGTAAGCCAAGCGCAGGACCGAAAGGTTTCAAGCCCGGCACGCAGGTGACCGAGGAAACCCTGTCGCAGACCAGCAGAGGTCAGTGGTGGCAGTTTGTAGTGAAAGACGACAAGGTGATGGCTGAGCTCGAGGGCTTAAAGAAGCAGCTCGATGCCGCTGTTTCCCGCATCAACCATAAATTCGAAGAAAAAGTAGGCAAGGTGCAGGCCGGTGACGACCTGATGCCGGGCGTGCTTAAAATGGTGAAAGTGTTCGTGGCGGTGAAGCGCAAGCTGCAGCCCGGTGACAAGATGGCCGGCCGCCACGGTAACAAAGGGGTGGTGTCGAAAATCGTACCGATTGAAGACATGCCTTACCTCGAAGATGGCACCCAGGTGGATATTGTTTTAAACCCGCTCGGTGTACCGTCGCGTATGAATGTGGGGCAGATTCTGGAAACCCACCTTGGCTGGGCGTCGGCTGGTATTGGTCGCCAGATCCGCGAGATGCTCGAAGGCGTGCAGGATCGCAATGCGAAAACGGCCGCGGTGAAAGATCTGCGTCAGTTCCTCGAAGGCGTGTATGACGACAAGGACAACAGAAAAGAAATCCACGCGATGAACGAGGGCGAAGTGCTCGAGCTGGCTGGCAACCTGAAAAAAGGTGTGCCGTTTGCTACGCCGGTCTTTGATGGCGCGAAAGAAGCGGACATTGAAAGCTGGCTGAAAAAAGCTGGCCACGATGCATCCGGTCAGGTGCAGCTCTTTGATGGTCGCACTGGCGAGCCATTCGAGCGCAAAACCACCGTTGGCTACATCTACATGCTGAAGCTTCATCACCTTGTGGATGATAAGATTCACGCGCGTTCCATCGGGCCGTACTCGCTGGTGACCCAGCAGCCACTGGGCGGTAAATCGCAGTTCGGTGGTCAGCGCTTCGGGGAGATGGAGTGCTGGGCGCTTCAGGCCTACGGCGCGGCTTACAGCTTGCAGGAAATTCTCACCGTGAAGTCGGACGACGTGGCGGGTCGCAGCAAGATTTACGAGTCCATCGTGCGTGGCGATAGCAGCTTTGAATCCGGTATTCCTGAATCATTCCACGTGATGGTGAAAGAGCTTCGTTCGCTCGGCCTCAATGTGGAGCTGATTGAGAAAGAGGCTTAATACGATATCATCCTGTGGCGCGCGAAAGCGCGAGCACAGGATCCCGTGCAAAATTGAAAAAGATCCTGTGCTCTTGCCTTCGGCAAGCCACAGGATGACGAAAGGGAAAGAACATGGCAAATGAAGTGATGAGTTTCTTTGGGGCAACGCAGGTTGCAGCAACCAAACAATTCGATGAGATTAAAATCTCCATCGCCTCGCCGGAGAAAATCCGCAGCTGGTCGTTTGGCGAAGTGAAAAAACCGGAAACCATCAATTACCGCACCTTCAAGCCCGAGCGCGATGGCCTGTTCTGTGCGCGCATCTTTGGCCCGATCAAAGATTATGAGTGTCTGTGCGGCAAATATAAGCGCATGAAATATCGCGGCATCGTCTGCGAAAAATGCGGTGTGGAAGTGACCACCTCGAAGGTGCGCCGCGAGCGCATGGGGCATATTGAGCTGGCATCGCCGGTGGCGCATATCTGGTTCATGAAGAGCCTGCCAAGCCGCATCGGCACGCTGCTCGACATGCCGCTCAAAGACCTCGAAAAAATTCTCTACTTCGAAAGCTACGTGATTGTTGAGCCGGGGCTGACGCCGTTTAGCCTGGGCGAGCTGATTTCCGAAGAGCAATATTACGATGCTCAGGATAAATATGGCGAGTCCGCCTTCACCGCGCAGATCGGCGCGGAAGCGATCAAAACCATGCTGATCGCGCTTGACCTGCCGAAAGAAAAAGAGTCCTTACGTGCTGAGCTGGCCGAGACCACCTCGGAAGCCAAGCGCAAGAAAATCGTGAAGCGCCTCAAGCTTGTCGAAGCGTTTGTCGAGTCTGAAAACAAGCCGGAATGGATGGTGCTCGATGTCGTGCCGGTGATTCCGCCTGAGCTGCGCCCGCTGGTGCCGCTGGATGGTGGCCGCTTTGCGACCTCGGATCTGAACGATCTCTATCGCCGTGTTATCAACCGTAACAACCGCTTAAAGCGCCTGCTTGAACTGCGTGCGCCGGATATCATCGTGCGCAACGAAAAGCGTATGCTGCAGGAAGCGGTCGATGCATTGTTTGACAATGGTCGCCGCGGCCGTGTGATCACCGGCGCGAACAAGCGTCCGCTGAAATCACTCTCCGATATGCTTAAAGGTAAGCAAGGCCGTTTCCGCCAGAACCTGCTCGGTAAGCGCGTGGATTATTCTGGCCGCAGCGTGATCGTGGTTGGCCCGGAGCTGAAACTGCATCAGTGCGGTCTGCCAAAGAAAATGGCGCTCGAACTTTTCAAGCCGTTCATCTATGCCAAGCTCGAACTGTACGGTATTGCTACCACCATCAAGGCTGCCAAGCGCATGGTGGAAAGCGAGCGCCCCGAAGTGTGGGATATTCTCGAGGAAGTGATCCGCGAGCATCCGGTGATGCTCAACCGCGCACCGACGCTGCATCGCCTCGGCATTCAGGCGTTTGAGCCGGTGCTGATCGAAGGCAAAGCCATCCAGCTGCATCCGCTGGTGTGCACCGCCTTTAACGCTGACTTTGACGGTGACCAGATGGCCGTGCACGTGCCGCTTTCGATTGAAGCGCAGCTGGAATCACGCGTGCTGATGATGTCGACCAACAACATTCTCTCGCCCGCTAACGGCAAGCCGATCATCGTGCCCTCGCAGGATATCGTGCTCGGCCTGTACTACATCTCGCTGGAATCAGATGGCGAAGCAGGCGAAGGCATGGTCTTTACCGGGCTGCCAGAAATCCAGCAGGCGCTCGATAGCAAGCAGGTCACGCTGCACAGCAAAATCAAATGCCGCTTCAAAACGGTGGATGAAAACGGCCAGGAAATCACCCAGCTGGTGCAGACCACGCCGGGTCGCATGATGGTTGCTGAGATCCTGCCGCGCAGCACCAAGCTGCCCTTTACGGTGGTCAACAAGCTCATGACCAAGAAGGAAGTCTCGAACCTGATTTATGAAGTGTACCGCCACTGCGGCCAGAAAGAGACGGTGATTTTCGCTGACCGTCTGATGGCGCTGGGCTTTAAAAACGCCGCGAAAGCAGGCATTTCCTTCGGCAAAGACGACATGATCGTGCCCGATACCAAGGAAAAGCACCTCATGAGCACCTTCAAGGAAGTCAAGCAGTTCGAGCAGCAATATGCCGAAGGCCTGATCACCACCGGTGAAAAATACAACAAGGTGATCGACGCCTGGTCGAAATGCTCGGAAGTGATCGCTGACGACATGATGAAACAGATCTCCTCGGTCGGCAAAGACAAAGACGGCAAGATGAAAGCGCGCAAGATCAACTCGATCTACATGATGGCGCACTCCGGCGCGCGTGGTTCGGCAGCGCAGATTAAGCAGCTTGCCGGCATGCGCGGCCTGATGGCCAAGCCCTCGGGCGAGATTATCGAAACGCCGATTATCTCGAACTTCAAAGAGGGGCTGTCCGTACTCGAATATTTCAACAGCTCGCACGGTGCGCGTAAGGGTCTTGCAGACACCGCGCTGAAAACCGCAAACTCTGGTTATCTCACCCGCCGTCTGGTGGACGTGGCGCAGGACTGCATCATCACCGAGCGTGATTGCGGCACCACCCGCGGCATCGTGATGAAGGCGGTGATCGAGGGCGGCGACATTATTGTTCCGCTGGCGGATCAGGTCTTGGGTCGTTTTGCTGCCCGTAATGTCAACCATCCGGTGAATGATACGCTGATCGTGGCCGCTGGCCAGATGATTGACGAGCTGGTGGTGGATAAAATCGACGAGGCCGGTATCGAAGCCGTGATGGTGCGTTCGGTGCTGACCTGCGAATCTGAAAAAGGCGTCTGCGCGCATTGCTATGGCCGCGACCTTGCTCGTGGCACGGAAGTGAACGTGGGCGAAGCAGTGGGCGTGATTGCGGCGCAGTCGATCGGTGAACCCGGCACGCAGCTGACCATGCGTACCTTCCATATCGGTGGTGCGGCGCAGCGCGGCGCAGAGAACTCCAGCGTGGAATCATCGCATGACGCAACCTTTACCCTGTCCAACAAAAACATTGTGACTGATTCCAAAGGTCGCTCTGTAGTGATGAGCCGCACCTGCGAAATCGTGCTACGCGATGAGATGGGTCGTGAGCGTGCACGCTTCAAAGTGCCTTACGGCGCTCGCCTGCTTGCCAAGGAAAACGATAAGGTGAAAAAAGGCGCCAAGCTCGCTGAATGGGATCCATACACCCTTCCCATCATCACCGAGCGTAACGGTATCGCCCATTACCGCGATCTCGTGGAAGGCGTCAGCTTACGCGAAGTGCTCGATGAGGCGACCGGTATTTCGAACAAAACCGTTTCTGACTGGCGTCAGCAGACCCGCGGCGCGGACCTGAAACCCCGCATTGCCCTGCGTGACAAAAAAGGCGAGATCATTACACTCGCCAACGGCCTTGAGGCTCGCTACTTCCTGCCGGTTGGCGCGATCCTTTCGGTGCAGGACGGCCAGGAAGTCCATGCCGGCGACGTGCTCGCGCGTATCCCGCGTGAATCGACCAAAACGCACGACATCACCGGCGGTCTGCCGCGTGTGGCCGAGCTGTTCGAAGCCCGCAAACCGAAAGATCATGCCATTATTTCCGAAGCGGAAGGTGTGGTTGAGTTCGGCAAGGATTATAAAAACAAGCGCCGCGTCATCGTGCGTCCGAAAGATGCCGATAGCGAAGGCATTGAATACATGATCCCCAAAGGCAAACACATCACTGTGCAGGAAGGCGACTTCGTGCAGAAAGGTGACCTGCTGATGGATGGTAACCCCGTGCCGCACGACATCCTGAAAGTGATGGGCGTCGAAGCGCTCGCCAAATACATGGTGAAAGAAGTGCAGCAGGTTTACCGCCTGCAGGGCGTAGTGATTAACGATAAGCACATCGAAGTGGTGGTGCGTCAGATGCTCCAGAAAGTCGAGATCGACAATCCGGGTGAGACGACCTTCCTTGCTGGCGAACAGGTGGATCGCGAAGAGTTTGACGCGGTGAACGCGAAGACCATCGCGGAAGGCTACAAAGCCGCGACTGCCTCGCCGGTGCTGCAGGGTATTACCAAAGCATCGCTCCAGACCCACTCGTTCATTTCGGCAGCATCGTTCCAGGAAACCACGCGCGTGCTCACTGAAGCGGCCGTGTCTGGCAAGGTGGATAACCTTGGCGGCCTGAAAGAAAACGTCATCGTTGGCCGCCTGATTCCGGCTGGTACCGGCGCGGCAGTGAACCGCCTGCGCAAAGTGGCCGCCGAGCGCGAGAAGGAATTCATTGCTGAGCAGGAAGCCAGCAATGATAATCCCGAGGAGCTGCCAAGCACGGGTACGGGTAATTAATTTCTACTAGGCTGGCCGACTCGCTTGGTTTGCTGTGCTTCCGGTGCTCACGTACTTTCACGTACGCTGCGCGCCGGTTCTCACAAACCTTCGCATTCGGCTCAGCCTAGCGAAATTGGGGATCCTGACTGAATGAAAAACACTCCACTTTACCTCTACGGTAAACACGCGGCGCTGGCGGCGCTGGCGAACCCGATGCGCAAAATCAAGCGCGTGATGGTGACAAAAAATACTGCGGCTGAGTGCGCACGTGAGCTGGCATCTGTCAAAAATATCTCTGTGGTGGATGGCGGCAAGATTGATCATCTGTTACCCAAAGACGCCGTGCATCAGGGCATTATCGCGGAGTGTGAGCCGCTATCTCAGCCAAGCTTGCAGGATTTTCTCCAGCAACCAGCAACCAACAACCAGCAACCAATACTACTCCTCGACCAAGTCTCTGACCCCCACAATGTCGGCGCGATCCTGCGGAGCGCGGCCGCATTTGGCATTGGTGCGGTGGTGACGCTGGAGCGCGGTGCCGCGCAGGAATCCGGCACGCTTGCCAAATCGGCAAGCGGCGCGCTGGAGATCGTGCCGCTGATTTCGGTGTCTAATCTGGCGCAGGCCATCGAACTGCTTAAAAAAGACGGCTACTGGGTCTACGGGCTCGACGGCGAAGCCAAACAAACCATCGGCCAGGTGAAATTCGATGCCAAAACCGCGCTCATTTTAGGTGCTGAGGGCAGGGGGCTTAGGCGCCTCACCGCCGAGCGCTGCGATATGCTGGTGAAAATCCCCATGAGCGGGCAAATGGAAAGTCTCAATGTCTCCAACGCCGCGGCGGTCGCGATGTATGAGATTTTTAGGAAAAAATAGATTTAGTTGTTTTAGTTCTATTAGGAACGTTCGGGAGCATTGCGGTGAAACTCGATGCCCAATGCTTTTTTTAGAGCTTCAGTTTTTATCGCAAACGTCGCTATGCCTCCAATCATTACCTCTTTTTTTTCATAATCCTTACCTTCAACTAGTCCCAAATTATTGAGATTTGTTCTGGAGAATGTACCATCAACACGGACTAGCCAAGCAGTGCCAGGTTGATCGGGATCTGGAGCAGCAGTAAGAAATGTCGAAAGGGGCATATCAGGGAATTTGTCTTTAAATCCTTGTACTATTGTGAATTCTTTCGAGGGTGGTAGTCGTATTGGCTCGATAGGTTTCCGAGGTTCAATTCTATTTGCCATGTTCTCTCCTAACATTGCTTTTGATTCTCTTAGCCTTTAGGATATCAGAGTATTGGGAATTCTATAGTTAAGATTAAGTGACGATTTGTAATATATTGATATATCATGCAAATCAATTCGAAATTTAATCGATGCCCTTGAAAAAACCGGTCAGTTTAGGCTTATAAAGGATCTGTGATACATGCTTGAAATTCGAAAACTCATTGCTGGTGATTTTCAGGCCTATCGCAATCTATTACTGCGTGCGCTGAAAGATCATCCCGAAAGCCTGATGCTTGATTATAACGAAGCTAAAGAAGAACCAGAAGACCAAGCAAGGCGTCAATTTCTAAACAGGGTTATATTCGGTGCGTTTGAAAGTGATCAGCTCATAGGCTATACGGGGCTTAATCGGCATCGCGGTAAAAAAGTTTCTCATAAAGCAACTATCGGCGGGGTTTATGTTATGCCTGAGATGCGCGGGCAGGGCGTTGCTCGTGCGATGATAGCGGCGGCGATAGGAGAGGCCAGGGCACAAGGCATAGAGCTGTTGCTGATTGGTGCTAATAGCAGACATGACGCAACGATTGGGCTGTATAAGAGTCTTGGGTTTGAACCCTACGGTACCGAAAAACATATTCTAAAATTGGCTGACGGCAGCTATGTTGATGATGTGCTGATGATGCAATTCTTGAAATAATATGGCTTACGAATCTCTCCGCGATTTTATCGATGACCTTGAAAAACGAGGGCTGCTCGTCCGCGTGAAAGAGCCGGTATCGACGCATCTGGAGATGACGGAAATCGGCACGCGGCTAATTCGCGAAAAAGGCCCGGCGGTAATTTTTGAGAACGTCAAGGGACATTCCACGCCGGTTCTCATCAACCTTTTTGGCACGGTCGAGCGTGTGGCGCTGGCGCTGGGAAAGAAGCCCCATGAGCTGCGCGAGCTGGGCAAGAATCTGGCGTTTTTAAAGCAGCCGGAGCCGCCCGGCGGCTGGCGCGAGGCGATGGAGATGTTGCCGCTACTTAAAACCGCGATGAACATGAAACCAAAGACGGTGAAAAACGCGCCGTGCCAGGAAATCGTGTGGACGGAGGGTGACATCGACCTTGCGAAACTCCCCATTCAAACCTGCTGGCCGGATGAGCCTGCGCCACTCATAACGTGGCCGCTGATTGTGACCAAAGGCCCAAGTGATGCCAAGGAAGATAGCTTCAACCTTGGTATTTACCGCATGCAGGTCACTGGTCGCAATACGACGCTGATGCGCTGGCTGAAGCATCGCGGCGGCGCGCAGCATCATGCGCGCTGGAAAAAGCAGAAGCGTGATCCGCTACCGGCGGCAGCGGTGATTGGCTGTGATCCGGCGACGATTCTCGCGGCGGTGACACCCGTGCCCGATACGCTCTCGGAATATCAATATGCTGGCTTACTACGCGGCGCAAAGACGGAGCTGGTGGATTGTAAAACCGTGCCGCTGAAAGTACCGGCGAGCAGCGAGATTGTACTGGAAGGCTATGTGTCGCTCGATGAGTATGGCGATGAGGGCCCTTACGGCGATCATACCGGCTATTATAATTCGGTGGAGAAATTTCCGGTCTTTACCATCACCGCCATCACCATGCGAAAAAACCCGATTTATCTTTCGACCTATACCGGCCACCCGCCGGATGAGCCAAGCGTGCTGGGTGAGGCGATGAACGAGATATTCATTCCGCTGCTGCAACAACAATTTCCCGAGATTGTTGATTTTTATTTGCCGCCGGAAGGCTGCTCATACCGCATCGCGGTGGTGTCCATCAAAAAAGCCTACGCCGGCCACGCCAAGCGCATCATGATGGGCATCTGGTCGTTCCTTCGCCAGTTCATTTACACGAAATGGATCATCGTCGTGGATGACGATATTAATGCTAGAGACTGGAAAGAGGTGATGTGGGCGGTCTCCACGCGCATGGATCCGGTGCGCGATACCACGCTGATTGACTGCACCCCGATTGATTATCTCGATTTTGCCTCGCCTGTTTCCGGCCTGGGCGGTAAAATTGGCCTGGATGCCACGAATAAAATGGACGGCGAGACCGCCCGCGAATGGGGGAGACAAATCTATATGAAACAAGAGGTTGTCGATAAAGTCAGCGAGCTGTGGAAAAAAATGGGGCTGCCGGGTGACGGAAAGCCCATCTGGTAAGGCAGCATTAACCAATGCACTTTAGACTCACTAGTTGATATGAATCAGTCCGAAGAACAAGAGCACGCGCTGGCCAAACGGGCATTTGCTCTGATGGAAAAGCATCAGATCGTGCCCAGCCCGGAGCATTACGCGCTATGGTATCGCTACGCGCAGGGGCGAAATGAGGCGCTCATTCGTGAACTGGATAGCGCAATAACCACGGTAAGCGGCGCTGAGTTTAACGCAGGCATTGGATCCTACCTGTACAACAAATATATCGTAGGGTCGTTGCAGCAGAAGGCGCTGGACGAGGCGGCAAGAGACACGGGTAAATTGCTGCAGGACGTATTGCAGATTGTGAGCGAGTTTTCTGGCCAGACCCATAGCTACAATAAAGATGTCAATCAGTCGCTTGGCAAACTTTCAGCGAGCATGGAAGAAACAGGTGTGAAGGCGATTGTCAAAAGCCTGATTGAAGCCACCAGCGTGCTCAAGGTAAGCGGTGAGCAAATGAGTCATAAGCTTGAAGAATCGAAGCAGGAAATCAATAGCTTGCGCAAAAATCTCGATGAGGTGACTGCCGAATCTCAGCGTGATTTTTTAACCGGAGCCTATAACCGTAAAACATTTGAAAAATATTACGATGACTACGCCGCACAAGCGGTGCAGGATCACGTGCCGCTTTGCCTGATTGCGATTGATGTTGATCATTTCAAACAGTTCAATGACAGGTACGGCCACTTAATCGGCGATGAGGTGCTAAAAATCGTGGCGCGTGTGCTGATGGACAGCCTCAAGGGGCGCGATATTGTGGCGCGTTTCGGCGGCGAGGAGTTCATGGTGCTGCTGCCGGACACGCCGCTGGATATTGCCGTGAAGGTGGCCGATAGCGTACGCAAAACCATCGCCAGCAAAGAGCTTAAGCGCAAAGATACCGGCGAGGTGTATGGAACGATCACCGTATCGATGGGAGTATCGCAGTTCCGTCCGGAGACTGACACGCTGCCGACCGTGCTGAGGCGCGCCGATGATGCGCTTTACCAATCCAAGCACGATGGCCGCAACCGCGTGACGCGCGAGAAGGCCTAGTAAATTTAGCTGCCCGCCCTATGTAACCATCTAGCCGCTGCCTGCGAATATCATGCAGACAGGAGGACACAATGATCTTTTTCATAGGAGACGCCATGGCCGCAGAGCTCACCCCGATGCAGCATTATGTGACGCAGGAAAACGGTACCGAGCGGCCGTTTGACAATGAATACTGGAACCACAAGGCCGAAGGCATATATGTCGATGTGGTTTCCGGCGAGCCGCTGTTTTCGTCAAAAGATAAGTTCGATTCCGGCACCGGCTGGCCGAGTTTCACAAAACCCATCGATGGCACTGATCTGGTGGAAAAAACCGATAGCAGCCACGGCATGAAACGCGTGGAGGTGCGCTCGAAAAAGGGTGATTCGCATCTCGGCCATGTGTTTGAAGATGGGCCGAAAGATAAGGGGGGCTTACGCTTTTGCATTAATTCCGCCGCCCTGCGCTTCATCCCCAAAGACAAGCTGAAAGAAGAGGGCTACGCGCAGTATGAGAAGCTCTTCTGGGCGGAGATTAAATGAGTATTGTGGCTGCGCGGAGAAAGTCCGTCATGGCCCGAATCGCGCAAGCGATTCTAGGGCCATCCAGCGGCTTTTGCCCAATCTTTAATAGGCCAAAATGGATCCCCCTAGAGTTCGCGAAGCGAACTCGGGGGATGACGTTGCTCGCAATGACGATGATGGGAGTTTTTATGACTAATTATGCACACGCTAAAACAGCCACCGCCATTTTTGCTGGCGGGTGTTTCTGGTGCATGGAATCCGAGTTTCAGGAAAAGCCGGGCATCAGCGCGGTGGTCTCCGGCTATACTGGCGGCGACGAAAAAACCGCGCGCTACGAGCTGGTGAGCAGCAAAAAAACCGACCATGTCGAGGCGGTGGAAGTGACCTACGACCCTGCAAAGGTGAGCTATGAGCAGTTGCTCGAGATTTACTGGGGCAATATCGACCCCACCGACGCCGGCGGCCAGTTTTATGATCGCGGCAAGCACTACAGCACCGCCATCTTCTACGGCAGCGAGGAAGAAAAAAAGCTCGCCGAAGCTTCCAAAGCCAAGGTGGAGGCAAAGCTTGGCAAAGCGGTGGCCACGCGTATTGAGCCGCGAAAGCCGTTTTTTGCTGCCGAGGCCGAGCATCAGGATTTTTACCAGACCAATCCCGGTCACTATAACCGCTATGTCGAAGGCAGTGGCCGCAAGGAAAAGCTCAAAGAAATCTGGAATAAGTGACAAAAAAAGTGGCGGCTCGAAAGCCGCCACATAGTATAGTAAACCAACAAAATGCTGACGCTTTAAGCCGCTGCTTTGTACGTGACCTCTTCGGCCTGCATCGCCGCCTGATAGGCCGGGCGGGCAATGATACGGCTAAACAGCGCCTTGGTTTTGGAGCCGTAGGTGATGGGTTTGGGGAAATATTGCGACCAGTTGGCAATCACCGTTACCAGAATATCGGCAATGGTTGCCTCTTCGCCGCAGAGATACTGCGTTTTAGAAAGCTGGCCTTCCACATCGTCCCATAATTTCTGCACGGATTGGATCGCCGCGTCAAAAATCGCATCGCTCGCCGCTTTCTCGCCGAGCTGCCCCATCAGGAAAAACAGGCGGCCATAAGCCGGGTGCAGCGTGGAATTGGCAAAGGCCAACCACTCCAGCGCCCGCGCGCGGTCAAGGCCGGAAGCGGGCAGCAGCGGGCTTTTGTGGGTATCGAGCAGGTGGGTGAGAATCGCCGCGCCTTCGCGAAGCACAAACTCATTGATTTTCAGCACCGGCACACTGCCGCGCGGGTTAATCGCCAGAAACGAAGCCGGTTTCGGCTGGCCTTTGGGCGAAGAAACATTCTCCAGCTTGAACTGGGCGCCGATTTCGCGAAGCGCCACATGCACGGCAAGTGAGCAGGCACCGGGGGTGTAGTAAAGTGTGTACATAAAAACTCCTTTAAGGTTGGGTTGGTGGTGAAAAAACGGGGTTAAACCTGCGCCATGCCGCCATCGACGGTGAGCTCAATACCGGAAATGAAGCTGCTATCGTCGCTGGCGAGAAACAGCGCGGCCTTGGCGATATCTTCCGGCTGGCCGATGCGCCCGAGCGGTACCATGGTTGGTAGCGCCTGCTTGAAACTGCTGGCCTGTTCGTCGCTGAGTCCCATTTTGCCAAAAATCGGCGTATCGATGGGGCCGGGGCTGAGGGTGTTCACGCGGATGCCGCGCGACTTCAGGTCGGTGGTCCAGCCGCGTGCAAAGGAGCGCACGGCGGCCTTGGTTGCGGAATAGACGCTGAATGCTTCCATGCCTTTGCTGGCGGCGATGGAGGCGTTAAGAATAATCGAGCTGTGGTCTTTGAGCAGCGGCAGTGCTTTCTGCACGGTGAAAAACAGCCCTTTCACATTGGTGGCAAACTGGCGGTCGAAATGCTCCTCGGTCACGCTGCCCAGCGGCGACAGCTCGCCAAAGCCAGCATTGGCAAACACGATATCCAGCGTGCCGAATTGCGACTTGATGGCGGCAAACAGCCGGTCGAGATCAGTCATCTGGCTGACATCGCCCGAAATAGCGACGGCCTTGCTGCCGATGGATTTGACCGCGGCGTCCAGATCTTTCTGGCGGCGACCGGTGATGATGACATGCGCGCCTTCACGGGCGAAAAGCTGGGCGGTGGCAAGCCCCATGCCGCTGTTGCCGCCGGTGATCAGGGCGATTTTTCCTGCGAGTTTTGTCATAAAAAGATGTGTCCTTGAGGGTAGAGTGTGGGCGGGTAATTCATTAATCCAGTAGTTCAAGAATATAGAACTATTGAATTAGTTGTCAAGATGGTTTATAATGAAATGATTATGAGGCCACTTCATCACCCATCTGCAGACGATATCACGGTCGAGGGCATTCTTTATGCCCTGTCTGATCCTGTGCGTATCCAGATTTACATGGATATAGCGCGCGCGGATTGCCCGCAGACCTGCTCTGCCTTCCTTACGGTGCGTGATAAAACCCTGCCAAAATCCACCCTGTCGCAGCATTTCAAGGTGCTGCGTGAAGCGGGACTGATTCGCAGCGAGCGCTGCGGCGTGGAAATGCGCAATGTCACACGCTGCGCCGAGCTGAAAGATCGCTTCGGCCCGCTGGTGATGAGCATTCTGGACGCCTACCAGCTGCAGGCGCAGAAGCGCAGGAAACCAAAGAAAAACAAGTAGCTTGCGGCGTTTTTGCCCGCCCGCGGCTGGCGTTTTTTAAACCATTTGACTTTTACCCCCCCAGCGCCTAAAACCTTGGCTCTTTTCGGCCATTTTACCACGCTGGCCGTTTTAATGTGGGTTCGTAGCTCAGGTGGTTAGAGCGCACGCCTGATAAGCGTGAGGTCGGAGGTTCAACTCCTCCCGGACCCACCAGTTTTGCCCGCGCTTTAGCGCGGTCTGCGAAACTGAGTGCCCGCCGAAGCCCTGCGTAGCTTTAGCGAAGCACGGGCGAAGGAGGGCTGGTGCAGCAGGTTCTGAATCCATCCTAAAACTAGGTTCGGAAAATGCTAATTTTAATAGTGGCAAAATTTAATCCCCTGTATATTCTATAATTATTCGGTTCCGATCTACTGGGGTGGGAAAAACCATGAAAAATGTGTATTCACCTTCCGGAAGTGTCGAAGCACATATGATTGCTCACATGCTGGAGCAAGAGGGCATTCAATCCTATATTCACGGGGAAGCGCTGATAGGTGGGGTCGGTGATTTGCCAGCGGCTGGCCTGCTGAAAATTGCCGTTGCCGATGAAGATTATGATGTTGCCAGGAAGCTGATTCTGGAATGGGAAAAGAAAAGTCCTCCTCAAGCGCCAGCGCCAGCGATACCGACACGCAACACCCCCATATTCAATCTATTGCTGGCACTCGCAGCGGGTGTGGCTCTGGGCTGGTTTGCCAATGATCTGGGGGTGGTAGTAAATCCGCCAGACATATATGATCAAAATGGAGATAGAACACCTGATTACGTCGTACACTATAAAAACAAACATGCGACAGTTCCTGAAACCGCAGAAAAAGATATGAATTTTGATGATAAGTTTGACTCCATCGTCCGGTTTGATGATCGCGGTATGGTGGTATCAGAGATAGCGGATAGTGATTTTAACGGCACACACGAAACCACCATTTTTTTCAAACATAACACCCCCGTAAAATCAGAAGTCGATGCCGATGGCGATGGAAAAGCAGATATTATCAATCTTTATGATTACGGCTTTTTGAGGAAAACTCAGTTTTTAAGCCCCGATTCAGGAAAAGTAGTTCGTGTTAACCATTATAAAAATTCTATGCTGACATCGGCTGATTTTGATAGCGATGGAGACGGCGTTTTAGAAACACGCTACACTTACGATCGCTATGAACAGGTGATAAATACCGTGAAAAACTAGGGGGCTTTTTAGACTATTGTTGCCCCCTTTGCATCGTGTGGCGAGGCTGCTTTAGACGCTGGCAGTGGCCTACTTCACCACATCCCTTAATCGTTTGGCCGTATCCTCACTGACGCCCGGCGGCACATAGCTGACGGTTTCTAGTGTCCTGCCTGAGAAATAGCGATAAAACACCGCCGCGCTCAAATAGCTGCCAGCAATGCCGGGATGTGTGCCATCGGCGCTGTAGAGATCGATATCCGGCAGGGCATTGTTCACATACGCCCAGTACCCCCCCACGGGGATGGCCACCGCGCCCAGCTTGTCCGCAACCATTTGTGTTTGTTCATTGAATTTTTTCTGCATGTAATCCGGGTTTTTGAGGAAGGAGGTTTCCGGATTGCTATACCATTGGCTGCCTGGCTTGCGTGCCCAGGTGGTAAATAGCAGCGTGCGTGCGCCTGCCTGCTTGATCAGCTTATCGTACTCGCGCGCGATCTTGATGGTCTCAATCACGCTATCAGGTAACATCGCCCAGAAACTCTGGTTTTGCAGCACCACATAATGCCAGCCTTCCGGCGCCGCCAGCAGCTGCTGCACCTCCGGCATGCTAAGCATTTCAGGCAGGCCAACGCCGCCCTTGGTCACGGCCTGCACCATGTAGTGCGTGCGGTTCGCGCTGTCGGAGCGCGCCATTTCCACCAGCTGCTGGGGAATATTGTGGGTAAAAGTGTAGCTGTTGCCGATAAACAGGATACGCAGCGCATAATCCGCCTGCGCCGGCTTGGCCTCCATCACGCTGGTGCCCCCCTCGGAGGAAGAAAGGCCGCTGCTGGTGCCCGCTACAGGCGCGCCGGAAAGCAGGCTGTAGCCATAATAGCCAAGACCGGCAAGCACCAGCAGGATAAGAATGTTTTTCATACCTCAATATAAGCACTTGCATATCCGCCAGCAAATGGATTTGATGGGCAAAAATCAGGAGACATTATGGCTAAAATCAAAGTCAAAAACCCGATCGTTGAGATGGACGGCGATGAGATGACGCGTATCATCTGGGCGTTTATCAAGGAAAAGCTCATCCTGCCGTACCTCGACATTGACCTGAAATATTATGACCTGTCGATCGAGAAACGCGATGAAACGAATGACCAGATCACGCTGGATGCGGCAAACGCTGTGAAGCAGCACCGCGTCGGCGTAAAGTGCGCCACCATCACACCGGATGAGGCGCGCGTGAAAGAATTTAACCTCAAAAAAATGTGGAAATCACCCAACGGCACCATTCGTAACGTGCTCGATGGCACGGTGTTTCGCGAACCGATTATCTGCAGCAACGTGCCGCGCTTGGTGCCGGGCTGGACGAAGCCGATCATCATTGGCCGCCACGCGTTTGGCGATCAATACCGCGCCACCGACATGATCATCCCCGGCGCGGGCAAGCTCACCATGACCTTCACACCCGAAGGTGGCGGCGCGCCGATCACCCACGAGGTGTTTGATTTCAAAGCGCCCGGTGTGGCACTCGGCATGTACAACCTCGATGCTTCGATCAAAGGCTTTGCTGAAGCCTGCTTTAATTATGGCTTATCACGTGGCTATCCAGTGTTTCTTTCCACCAAAAACACCATCCTCAAAACCTATGATGGCCGCTTCAAGGACATCTTCCAGCAGGTCTTTGACAGCCAGTTCAAAGCCGCGTTTGAAAAAGCAAAACTCACCTACGAACACCGCCTGATTGACGACATGGTGGCGATGGCGCTGAAATGGCCGGGCGGCTTTGTGTGGGCGTGCAAGAACTATGATGGCGACGTGCAGTCCGACACCGTGGCGCAGGGCTTTGGCTCGCTCGGGCTGATGACCTCCGTGCTACTCACGCCGGACGGAAGCACCGTGGAAGCCGAGGCGGCGCACGGCACGGTGACACGCCACTACCGCCAGCACCAGCAGGGAAAAGAAACCTCGACCAACCCGATTGCTTCCATCTTTGCATGGACGAGGGGGCTTTCTTACCGCGCGAAATTTGATGCCACGCCCGATGTTGCGGATTTCGCGGAGCTGCTCGAGCGCGTCTGCATCGACACCGTCGAGGCCGGCTTCATGACCAAAGATTTAGCGACACTCATCTCTGATAAGCAGCCTTGGCTTTCCACCACGCAGTTTCTCGATAAGCTTGATGAAGGTTTGCGGGCGCGGATGAAGAAGGCGGCGTAACTGTTGTATTGTCATCCCCGCGAAAGCGGGGATCCAGACTTTTGCAAAAAAACCTACTGCGCCGTAGACACGGCGCAGCTGGATTCCTGCTTTCGCAGGAATGACGGTTATTGTAATAACATCTTCACCCTTGGCTCGGGCTTTAGCGCGTGGAAGAGATGCGTCATCAGCGCCACGCCCCAGAACGGCGCAAATAAATTAAGCAGCGGGATGGTCGCCAGAAACGCAAGGCCTATGCCGCCGAGCGTGATAATGCGGCTATGTTCTTTGCGCAGCAGAATGGCCTCGCGAAGCGGTAGATGCCGCCGCGCCATCGCCACAAAAAACTCGCGGCCAAGCAGATAGCCATTCAGCAGGTAAAATAAAAAAACATTCACGACCGGCAACAGATAAAGCGGTAGCACCAGCAGGTTCAGTCCAATGGCGGTTAAGGTGAATTTCGCATCATGAAACAGCTCAGGCAGCACCGCCGGATCGCTTGCTTTCGGCAGGTTAGGATAGTCTTTCGCTTCGATATGCGCCGCGATGGTGGTGTCAAAAAAATTCACAATCACCGGCATGATACCCGGAAATAAAAACCAGGCGATGAGCCCCGAGCCGATGGCGGCAAGCCATGCCAGCGCCGGCTGGCCTTCAAAGAACCAGCCAAAAAAGCTGCTGGCACCAATGACAAAAAGCACCAGCGCGATGATGGTGATGATAACCGACCAGATGAGGACGGAAAACATCCCCGGCGCGGTGAGCGAGCTAAGGGCTTTCGTGGAGCAGTCGAAGAGAATGGGCATATCTACATCCTCCTCTCCCCTTGAGGGAGAGGACGGTTTGACTTGTACTTAGCGTTAGCTAAGTGCTTAGTCAAACCGAGGTGAGGGGATATACCCCCCACCCTAACCCTCCCCCTCAAGGGGGGAGGGAATTTAATTTTGCGCATAAAACACCTTGCCTGTCTCTTTCAGCGCTGGCGAGGCAAGCTCAGTAAAAATATCCACCATTGCTTCCGGCGGTGTTAACGAATCGGGGTCTTCGCCGGGCATCGCCTGAGCGCGCATGCGGGTGCGCACAATGCCGGGGCTGATGAGATTCGCCCGCAGCGGCGTTTTTTCATTCTCGGCGGCGTAGAGTTTCACCATCATATCAAGCGCGCATTTGCTCACCGCATAGGCGTTCCAGTAGGGGTAGATGGCTTCGGTGATACCCGACGTCACAAACATGGCGCGCGGGTTTTCTGCGCGCTTGAGCAGCGGGTCAAAGCAGCGGATGAGATGCATGTTCGCGGTGACATTGATGGTCATCGTCTTATCCCACTCGGCGGGGGTCGAGTCCGCAATCGGGGTGATTTCACCCAGCACACCAGCGTTAGCAACCAGCACATCAAGCTTGCCGTAACGCTCAAACACCACGCTGGCGAGCTGCTCAATCTGCGCACTATCGGCAAGGTCAAGCTGCACAAGAAACGCTTTGCCACCAGCCGCACGCACGGCGTCGTCGGTGGCTTCCAGCCCGGCTTTGTCCCGTGCCACCAGAATCAGTTCGTACCCTTCTTTAGCGAAGCGCACAGCCGCCGCGGCGCCAATCCCGCGCGACGCGCCGGTGATAAGACAGAGGGGAGCTTTACTTGATGCCATCACGCCCCTGCAAACAAATCTTTCTGTTTTTTGCCTGCGGCGGCTTCCGCATCGGTCAGCGGAATGGGGTAGTCGCCGGAGAAGCAGGCATCGCAGAATTGCGGGGCATTGTTGTTGCGGTTGATGCTGGCCACCGCGCGGTACATACCATTGAGCGAGATGAAGGCAAGGCTATCCACCCCGATCAGCTCGGCCATTTGCAGCACATTGTGCTTGGCGGCGAGCAGCTGATCGCGCGTCGGCGTATCCACGCCGTAGAAGCATGAATGGGTCGTAGGGGGGCTGGCGATACGCATATGCACTTCCTTCGCGCCCGCTTCCCGCACCATATTCACGATTTTTTTCGAGGTGGTGCCGCGCACAATCGAATCATCCACCAGAATCACCCGCTTGCCGCCGAGCATGGCGCGGTTGCCGTTATGTTTGAGCTTCACACCGAGATGACGCACATGGTCGCTCGGCTCGATAAAGGTTCTGCCGACATAATGGTTGCGGATGATGCCCAGTTCAAACGGAATGCGCGATTCCTTAGCATAGCCCAGCGCGCCGGGAATGCCCGAATCCGGCACCGGCACCACCACATCAGCGTCCACCGGCGCTTCCCGTGCCAGCTGCGCGCCGATGCGCTGGCGTACCTCATAGACATTTTTGCCTTCCGACATCGAATCCGGCCGGGAAAAATAGACATATTCAAAAATGCAGAAGCGCCGCTGCACTGCAGCAAAAGGTTTCACGGAGCGGATACCCTCGCTGGTGATAATCACCATCTCGCCGGGCTCGATATCGCGCACATATTGTGCACCAACAATATCCAGCGCGCAGGTTTCGGAAGCGAGAATCGTCGCATCACCAATTTTGCCCATCACCAGCGGGCGCACGCCGTAAGGATCGCGCACACCAATCAGCGTATCATGCGCGAGCACCACCAGCGAATAAGCGCCTTCAACGCGGGTCAGCGCATCAAACAGGCGGTCTTCCACGGAGCTTTGCTTGGAAAGCGCAATCAGATGCACGATGGTTTCTGTGTCCGATGTGGATTGAAACAGGCAGCCAATATCAATCAGCTGTTTGCGCAGCGTCATGGCATTGGTGAGGTTGCCATTATGCGCCACCGCAAGGCCGCCAAACGAAAAATCACCATATAGTGGTTGCACGTTGCGAAGCAGCGTATCGCCCGTGGTGGAATAGCGGTTATGGCCAACGGCAATATGCCCCCTCAGCTTGCTCATCACACTCTGGGAATTAAAATTATCTCCCACAAGGCCAAGGGCGCGGTGCGAATAAAACTGCTCGCCGTCAAAGCTCACAATGCCCGCAGCTTCCTGCCCGCGATGCTGCAGCGCATGCAGGCCGAGCGCGGTATGGGCAGCAGCATCACTATGGCCAAAAATGCCAAAAATGCCGCATTCTTCTTTGAATTTATCAAACAGGTCGCTCATGGGCGGGTGTCACCTTCTCTGTAGTCAATGGGGGCGGGCTCACCGCGTGCCTCGCGCTCGCGCAGCTGCTCTCTGGCGCGCTCGGTGGCTTTTTCGTGCAGGCCGGAAAGTTCAGCCATGCGCTCTGGCGCGATGCGCGTGAGAATCAGCGCGCCTTTTTCTGCATAAGGCCGCGTTACTGCCTCTTTAATCCACGCCGGATACTCTTCTTTCGAAACCACCAGCGTGATCATGAAAAACGCCAGCGAAATGATGAACGCGCCGCGAAACGCGCCAAATACGAGCCCGAGCAGATTATCGAGCATACCCGCTTCGCCGCCCTGCTTGATGGTTTTAAGTAGAATGATATTGATCAGCGAAAGCCCCACCAGTGCACCAATGTAAAGCGAAAGTCCTGCCGCGAGTCCGGCCACCGCCTTGCTTTTAAAATGAGCCTGCATGAACTCGGCGGCTGGCGCATAGTAATACACGGCGACAAACGCCGCGCCAATCCACGCCACCAGCGAGAGAATCTCTTTAATCAGCCCACGGAAAAACGCAATCAGGCAGGAGATCGCCATCACCGCGATCACGACACCATCAAACATGTTCCACTGGGTTTCGATCATGCGTCAGGCCGTTTTCCTCATAGCCGCGCCAAAGAGCTGGCGCGCCAAATCCGAGACCGTTTCTACTGGTTTTATTGCCAAGGTCAAACCCTTAAATGAGCCGTTGGGCGGAATCACTGCGCCTTTAAAGCCAAGCTTTTCGGACTCTTTAAGGCGGCTTTCCGCGCGCGCCACGCTGCGCACCTCGCCAGACAGCCCAATTTCGCCAAAAAACACCTTATCGGCGGGTAGAGGCTGGTCAAACAGCGCTGAAAGCAGCGCGCTGGCCACCGCCAGATCCGCCGCTGGCTCGCTGATTTTGATGCCGCCCGCCACGTTCAGATAGACTTCCTTATCAGAAAAACGGATACCCGCACGCGCTTCCAGCACCGCCAGCAGCATGGACAGACGGTTCGCATCCCACCCCACCACCGCCCGCCGGGGCGACGACATGTAGCTTGGCGCGACCAGCGCCTGCACTTCAACGAGCAGCGGCCTTGTGCCTTCCATGCCTGCAAAGACGCACGCACCGGAAACCGGCGCCTCGCGGCTGGAAAGAAACAGCGCCGAGGGGTTGGTGACTTCAAAAAGCCCGGCGTCTCTCATTTCAAACACGCCGATTTCATCCGTGCCGCCGAAGCGGTTTTTCACCGAGCGCAGGATGCGGTAGCTATGGCCGCGCTCACCCTCGAAATACAGCACGGTATCGACCATATGCTCAAGCACGCGGGGGCCGGCGATCTGGCCATCTTTGGTCACATGCCCGACCAGAAATAGCGTCAGGCCGCGCTTTTTGGCCAGCTTAATCAGCTCATGCGAGGCCGCGCGCACCTGGCTTACCGTGCCTGGCGCTGCATCAAGGTTATCGAGATACATGGTCTGGATGGAATCAATCACTACCATCGCCCCCCCTTTCATCCCCCCCGCTTGCGGGGGGGACAGAGGGGGGGCATCGAGGCTTGCCACAATATCGCGCACGCTGGTCGCCGAGGCGAGCTGGACATTTTTGCTTCTAAGACCGAGGCGCTTGGCGCGAAGCGAGACCTGCGCCACCGATTCCTCGCCGGAAATATAGGCGCAGGGCAAACCTTGCTCCGCCACGCGAATAACCGTTTGCAGCAGAAGTGTCGATTTACCAATGCCCGGATCGCCGCCAATCAGCACCGCGCTGCCCGCGACCAGCCCGCCGCCAAGCACCCTGTCCAGCTCGGCAATGCCGCAGCTCATGCGCTGCGCATCCTCAGCATGTTCATCGAGCGTGACAAAGTCAATTTTCTTGCCTTTGCCGGAGGTTAGACCCTTGGGCGTTGCCTCAATATTCTCCGCAACCAGCGTATTCCAGCTACCGCAGCCATCGCACTGCCCGCCCCATTTGGGATGAATCGTGCCGCAGGACTGGCAGATATACTGGGTTACCGGTTTGGCCATTTTCCTATTCCTGCAAATGTACATTCGTGCTAATGTACAAATGTACATTTCAATAAGAGGAGTATTTTATGAGCAGAATCAGTATAGAAGTATCGCCCGATGACCACAAGGCCATAAAAGAACTGGCTTTGTCTGAAGATGTTTCCATTCGTGAGTTGCTGTGGAAGCCACTGGAAAAAAAGCTGCGCGAATTTCAGAAAAAAGCGAAAAAACAAAAAGGCTATGGCGCGGGAGACCCTGACTGCCCGCTCTGCCAGCAATATGAAAATGCAAGGAACGGGCGATATAATAAAAAGACCGAGCGGG
>CANHDY010000010.1 GCA_947459535.1 Rickettsiales bacterium
CAATAAAGCCCTGCATGATCACCTGTTTCTGCACCTGCTCGAGGCGCTTTTTAATCTCTTCATTTTTATCAAAACCAGCCTTCATCGCCTCCTGATAAATCAGGCGCTCAGAGACCAGACCGCGCAGCACATTCTGGCGGATGGTTTCATCAAAGGTCGCAAAATCAGGCGCCGCGCCACCGGGAAACAGGCCTTTCCAGATCTCCATCACCTCGGAGCTTTTAATCTCATCTGCGCCGATTTTAAGAATGGTGTAATCAGCGGCAGGAGCGCTTGGAGCGCTGGCCGCTGGTTTGGCAGCTTCAGCGGGCTTTTCTTCAGCCATCACCGGTAGAGAGACAAGGGCGGTGGCAACGAGGAGTGCAGCAGAAAATGAGCGTTTCATGGTGATTTTCCTGTGGGATAGGGGTGATGTGAAAAACGCCTTCCTTATGTCACAGCCCGCCGCCATTTGCAAGCGCGGCCGTTGACTTATGCAGCGTGAGCGCCTATGTATCGCGCCTATGCTTCAGACCATTGCTAAAAAACTGTTCGGCTCTGCGAACGACCGTTTTGTAAAATCACTTTCAGGTAAAGTGGCCGCCATTAATGCGCTGGAACCCCAGCTTGAGCGCCTTTCCGATGACGAGCTGCGCGGCCGCACCACCTGGCTGCGCGAGCGCCTTGCTGGCGGCGAGTCGCTTGATAGCCTGCTGGTGGATGCGTTTGCCACTGTGCGTGAGGCGGGAAGGCGCGCGCTGAATATGCGCCATTTCGATGTGCAGCTGATCGGCGGTATGGTGCTGCATAAAGGCATGATCGCCGAGATGCGCACCGGCGAAGGCAAAACACTGGTCTGTACGCTTGCGGCCTACTTAAACGCCCTGCCGGGCAAGGGCGTCCATGTAGTGACGGTGAATGATTACCTCGCGAAGCGCGACAGCGAATGGATGGGGCGCCTTCATAATTTCCTCGGCCTTTCGGTTGGTTGCATTGTCCATGGCATGGAAGATGATGAGCGCAAGGCCGCTTACGCCTGCGACATCACCTACGCCACCAACAACGAGCTGGGTTTTGATTATCTGCGCGACAACATGAAATATGTCCGCGAGGCGATGGTGCATCGTCCGTTTCACTATGCGGTGGTGGATGAGGTGGACTCCATCCTCATTGACGAAGCGCGCACCCCGCTGATTATTTCCGGCCCCACCGAAGATAACTCTGAGCTGTATAACCGCGTTGATGTGCTGGTGAAGCAGCTGGAAAAAGAACATTACGAAAAAGAAGAAAAACACCGTTCAGTGACACTCACCGAAGCTGGTGTCCACCGCGTGGAGCAGCTTCTCTCAGGCGCTGGCATGCTTGCTGAGGGCAGCTCGCTGTATGACATCAACAATGTATCGCTGGTGCATCATGTGAACCAGAGCCTTCGCGCTCATACGCTGTTTACCAAGGATGTGGACTATATTGTTAAAGACGACAAGGTGGTGATCATCGACGAGTTCACCGGCCGCATGATGGAAGGCAGGCGCTACTCCGAAGGGCTGCATCAGGCCTTAGAAGCCAAGGAGCGCGTCAAGATTCAAAACGAAAACCAGACGCTCGCCTCGATTACTTTCCAGAACCTGTTTCGTATGTATCCCAAGCTTGCGGGCATGACTGGCACCGCGATGACCGAGGCTGGCGAGTTTCGCGATATTTACAAGCTGGAAGTGATTGATATCCCCACGAATGTGGCGGTTAAGCGCCTTGACCAGCAGGATGAAATTTATCGCACGGCGCAGGAAAAATACCGCGCTGTCATTAAAGAAGTTAAAGCCGCGCATGAAAAAGGCCAGCCAGTGCTGGTCGGCACGGTGTCGATCGAAAAATCTGAATATCTCTCCAAGCTGCTTGCCAAAGAAAAAATCAAGCATCAGGTCTTAAACGCCCGCTACCACGAACAGGAAGCGCAGATCATCGCGCAGGCGGGCAGGCCAGGGGCAGTGACCATCGCCACCAACATGGCCGGCCGCGGTACGGACATTATGCTCGGCGGCAACCCGGACATGCTGATTCGCGCCTCGTCATCCCCCGAGTTGACGAAGTCAACTCTAGGGGGATCCAGTCTGGATGGCCTTAGAGTTGCTGACGCAACTCAGGCCATGACGGAAGAAAGGATTCGTGGCCAAGTCGCCGCCGACAAAGAGAAAGTGATTACCGCTGGCGGTTTATTCGTGATCGGCACGGAGCGCCACGAATCCCGCCGCATTGATAACCAGCTGCGCGGCCGCTCAGGTCGTCAGGGCGACCCGGGGGCTTCTAAATTCTTCCTCTCGCTCGAAGATGACCTGATGCGCATTTTCGGCAGCGAACGCATCGACGGCCTGCTCCAGAAACTGGGCATGAAAGAAGACGAAGCCATCTTCCACCCGTGGATGACCCGCGCGATCGAGCGCGCGCAGCAGAAGGTGGAAGCGCGCAACTATGAGATTCGCAAAAATCTGCTCAAATATGACGATGTCATGAACGATCAGCGCAAAGTCATCTACGAGCAGCGCATTGAATTGATGGAAGCAGAGGATGTGTCAGAGACGATCGCCTCCATGCGTGATGAGGTGAACCAGAATCTGGTGAATCTCTACATGCCTGAGAAAGCGTACGCGGAGCAGTGGCAGACCGAAGATCTGCGCAAAGAAATCCTGCGCATTTATGGCTTAGAACTGCCGGTTATTGAATGGGCAAAAGAAGAAGGTATCGCCGACCAGGAAATCCTGGAGCGCGTCAGCAAGCAGACCGCAGAGCATTTTGCGGATAAAGTGGCAAAATATGGCGAGCCGATCATGCGCATGGCGGAAAAGCGCGTACTGATGCAAACGCTTGACCAGCTATGGAAAGATCATCTGCTGTCGCTGGATCATCTGCGTCAGGGCATTCATCTGCGCGGCTACGGCCAGCGCGACCCGCTGAATGAATATAAGCAGGAAGCCTTCGCGCTGTTTGAGGCGATGCTCACCCAGCTGCGCGAGATGACGGTCAGCCGCATGTCGCACCTCGAAATCCATGTCGAGCGGCCGCCGGTGATGGAAGCCATGCCGCGCCAGAAAATGTTTGAAACCCGCATCGATCCCGCCACCGGCGAGCAGATGCCTGAGCAGTCACAAGGCCCGGCGCATAGTGAGAAAATCGGCCGCAATGATCCGTGCCCGTGTGGGTCTGGCAAGAAATACAAGCATTGCCATGGTGCGCTGGCTTAAGTGTCATCCCGTGGAGCGAAGCAGAAGCGCAGCGAACACGGGATCCAGAAAAGCCGCGTGTCATTAGGCATGCGGCGTATTTTTTTATGACGAAAAATGTCTACTGACATTTTTCTTCTCTGGATCCCGGATAAATTTTTCTACTGAAAAATTTTCCGGGATGACAACTATCTCACCGCCGTGGTAATCGGCCCTTCGGCGCGGCCATGGATGAACTGGTCGACATACTCATTGCCGCTGCGCTCAATCTCGCGGATTTCACCTTTCCAGATGATCTTGCCACCGTAAATCATCGCGACCTTGTGGGCGATGCGGCGTACCGAAGCCATGTCGTGGGTGATGGTCAGTGTCGTGGCGCCTAAGTCCCTCGTGCATTTGACAATCAGCTGGTTGATCACATCCGCCATGATGGGGTCGAGACCGGTGGTTGGCTCATCGAAGAAAATAATCTCCGGTTTGGTCGCAATCGCGCGCGCCAGCGCCACGCGCTTCTGCATGCCGCCGGAAAGCTCGGAGGGGCTTAAGTTAGCGACATCTTCAGAAAGGCCAACGGATTTCAGCTTTTGGGTGGCAACTTCACGCGCCTGCACACGATCCACCTGATTATTCTGCAGCAGCGCAAAGCTGATATTTTCCCACACCGGCAGCGAATCAAACAGCGCGCCGCCCTGAAACAGCATGCCGAATTTTTTAAGCACTTCCTGACGCTCGCGGAAAGAAAGGCCGGTGATTTCCTGGCCATCGATTTTAATCGAGCCGCTATCGGGCGTGATGATGCCGAGGATCGACTTAATGAGCACCGATTTACCCGTGCCCGAGCCGCCAATCACCACCAGCGATTCGCCGCGCTCAATCGTGAGGTCAATGCCGTCCAGCACCTTCTTTTTACCGAAGGCTTTACAGACACCGCGAAGTTCGATTTTAGGCGTGGTCATTTCATGTTTTCCGTCATTGCGAGGAGCGCATCGCGCGACGCGGCAATCCAGCTTAATTCAAGTACTGGATTGCTTTGCTTCGCTCGCAATGACGACATCTGGCTCATTTTGCAAATAATAACGAAGTTAAGACATAGTTGGAAAGCAGGATGAGAATCGAGGCGGAAACGACCGCATGGGTGGTGGCTGCGCCCACGCCTTGCGCGCCGCCCCTCGAATTAAAGCCATGGTAGCAGCCCATCAGCGCGATGATGAAGCCAAAGACCGAGGCCTTGATCAGGCCGGAAACAACGTCTTTGACTTCAAGAAAGTCGAAAGTGGATTTCAGATAAGGCCCCGGCGCAAAGCCCAGCTCGTGGATGGAGACGAGATAGCCGCCAAATACGCCGATAATATCCGCAACCAGCACCAAAAGCGGCAGCATGGTGGCGCCAGCAATCAGCCGCGGCAGCACGAGATATTTGTAAGGATCAGTGGAGAGTGTCACCAGCGCATCAATCTGCTCGGTCACGCGCATGGTGCCGATTTCCGCCGCATAGGCCGCGCCGATACGCCCGGCGACCATCAGCCCCGCAAGCACCGGCCCTAGCTCACGCGTGATGGAAAGCACCACCACAATCGCAATCGAGCTTTCGGCGTTAAAGCGTGAAAAGCCGGAATAGCTCTGCAGCGCCAGCACCGCGCCGGTGAAGATGGCCGTTAAGCCCACCACTGGCAGCGAATAATAGCCGATTTCGATCAGCTGTTTGCGTAGCTGTTTCAGGTAAAAAGGAGGACGAAGCAGGCCGCTGATAGCCGACCAGATAAAGAGTGTCAGGTGACCAACTGCCTCTAGGAAGCTGAAGGAAACACGGCCAATCGGAGCAAGAAAGTTCATGAAACAGCGGTTGTTTGGTTGGTATTCACTAGCGTTTTAAACCAGCAACTAATAACTAGCAACCATGAACCTCACTTCTGATACAATCAGCTGGGGTTGTCATTCCCGCGAAAGCGGGAATCTAGCCTTACTTGCGCAAGCAAGGATAAAGTTTCTATACCGCCGCAGACGCGTCTTTTACTGGATTCCCGCTTTCGCGGGAATGACAGAAACACTAAACATAAACCCGCTTCACCCGCTCGCCAAGGCGGGTGAAAATTTCATAACCGATGGTATTCGCAATTTCTGCAATGTCGCTCACCATTTGTTGCTCATTGATGAATTCAGCGCGCACATCCTCCCCGATTAATGATTCAGGCACGGCTGAAATATCCAGCGCCACCATATCCATCGACACGCGCCCGGCGATGGGAACGCGCTGGCCAGCAACATAAGCAAAGCCATTATTGCTTAAGCAGCGCAGCAGCCCATCGGCATAACCTAGCGCGCAGATGGCGATACGCGCCGCTTTGGGGGCGCTGTAGGTGGCGCCGTAGCCGACGGTTTCAGCCCTGTCCAGCGTGCGGATTTGCAAAATGGGAGCCGATAAGGTTGCGACATGCTGCATCGGGTTTGCGCTATCAATCGGGTTGATGCCATACAGCGCGCAGCCCGGGCGGGCGAGGTCAAAATGATAATCGCTGCCAAGAAAGATGCCGGCCGAGTTTGCAAAGCTCGCTTTGGCTTTCGGAAAAAGCGCCAGCGCCTCACGAAAACGTGCAAGCTGCTCGGCGTTTTTGGCGTGAGCTGGATCATTCGCGCAGGCGAGGTGGCTCATTAGATGATGGATGATAGATGACAGATGACAGATAGACTGTAGGTCGCTCTGGCTCAGTCCCAACCGGCTCATACCGGTATCAACATGCAGTATCGCCGTCATCCGCCATCCGTCATCCGCCATCCGCGCGAAACGCGTAGATTGCTCCAGACTATTCAGCACCGGCGTGATGCGATGCTCGGCATAATCCTTTTCCTCGCCGCCGTGGAGCCCGCCAAAAACGGCAATCGCCGCCTCCGGCAGCACCCCGCGAAGCTGGAGCGCTTCTTCCAGCGTGGCGACGAAAAACTCGTGGCAGCCTTCCTGAAACAGCGCCGGGGCGATGGTTTCTACGCCAAGGCCATACGCATTGGCTTTCACCACCGCGCCGCACGCACCGCGCGTAAGCTGCGATGTAAGTAGCCGGTAATTGGCGCGAAGGGCAGAAAGATTGATGGAAAGAGTGGCGTGCATGGCCGCTAGAAACGTTTGCCTTGATGATGTTCATCCAGATCAGAAAACTGGGTGAGGCGGCCTTCAAAGCGCAGGCGCGCGGTATCGATGGGGCCGTTACGATGCTTGGCGATGATAACCTCGGCGATATTCATCGCGCGATCCATCTCCACCTGCCACGTGGCATGCTCAGGCGTGCCTTCCTGCGGCTGCTCGCGCGAGAGGTAATATTCCTCGCGGTAAATGAACATCACCACGTCGGCATCCTGCTCAATCGAGCCGGATTCGCGCAGATCAGCCAGCTGGGGAATTTTATCACGCGGTTTGGTGCCGCGATTTTCGACTTGGCGCGATAGCTGAGAAAGCGCAATGACCGGAATATCCAGCTCCTTGGCAATCGCCTTGAGGCCTTGCGTAATTTCGGAGACTTCCTGCACGCGGTTTTCATTCGCTTTGGAGGCAGACCCGCGCACCAGCTGAAGGTAGTCCACCACCAGCAACTTGAGGTTGTGCACGCGCTTGAGACGGCGCGCGCGCGTGCGCAGCCCGGCGATGGAAAGCGCCGGTGTGTCGTCGATGAAAAATGGCATGGTGGCCAGTTCATTGCTGGTGCGCACCAGATGCGAGAATTCTTCCTGTGAGATTTTGCCATTAAAAATGCCGGCAGAATTCAGCCCGCTGGCGGAAGAAAGCAGACGTGTGGCCAGCTGCTCCGATGACATCTCCAGCGAGAAAAACCCGACGCAGCCCGCTTCCTTGGCGCTGATATTTTTCTTGCGCGCTTCCTGCGCGAGGCTCTGGCACGCCTTGTAAGCGATATTGACCGCAAGCGCGGTTTTACCCATGGAGGGACGACCAGCAAGAATCAGCAGATCCGAGCGGTGCAGTCCGCCGAGAATCCTGTCCAGATCAATAAAGCCGCTGGTCAGGCCAATTACACCCTGATGTTTGTAGGCATGTTCGGCATGCTTGATCGCGCCGATGACCGAGTGTTTGAGTGCCTTAAACCCTTTGTCGCCGACGCCTTCCACCGAGAGATGAAAGAGTTTCTGCTCCGCCGCTTCAATCTGCACTTCCGAGGGAATATCAATCTGGTGAGTGTAGGCGGTATTGACCAGCTCTTCGCCAATCGTAATCAGCTGGCGCTTGAGCGCGAGGTCGTAAATCATGCGGCTGTAATCGCCGATATTAATCACAGTGACCGCACTCGCCGCTAGCTTGGCGAGGTAAGCGCCGCCGCCAATATCGGCAAGCGCTTCATCCTGATCAAAATAGTGCCTGAGCGTGACGGGGTTGGCGATCAGCCCTTTGTCATGAAATTTCTGGATGGCCTCAAAAATGCGGCTATGCAGCGCTTCGTAAAAATGCTCAGCGCGGAGCTGCTCACCGAGATGCTGAAGCGCATCATTATTCACCAGCAGCGCGCCGAGCAAAGCTTGCTCCGCCTCAATATTGGACGGCGCTTCGCGATACGCTGCTGGCTGCTCAGCCATCAGCGTATCGACGCTTGCGGATTCAAGGAGGATGGAGGGCATAGATTCAGTCTCTAGTCGCTAGTCACAAGTCGCCAGCGATTCATACTAGCACTCATGACTAAAAACTAAAGACGATAATTAAGCCGCTGCTTCTGCTGTCTCGAGGCGCTTCACATGCACCGTGATGCTTGCCACCACTTCCGCGTGCAGCGTGATGCGCACCGGATAATCACCGATGCTCTTAATCGAACCAGTCATTACGATCTGGCTCTTGAGCACATCATGACCAGCCTCTTTCAGGGCTTCTGCCACATCGCGCACGCCAACCGAGCCATAGAGCTTGCCTTCCTGCGAGGCTTGGCGAACCATGGTCAGCACCATCGCATCCAGCTTATCAGCAATCGCCTGAGCGGCGGCTTTGAATTTAGCATTCTGCTCTTCAATGATATGGCGGCGCTCTTCAAAAACTTTTTTGTTGTCGTCAGAAGCACGCAGCGCTTTTTTCTTGGGGATCAGGAAATTGCGGCCATAGCCGTTTTTAACTTTCACCACGTCGCCGATATTGCCGAGGCGGTTGATGCGTTCGAGTAGAATGACTTCCATGATGGTTCTCCTGCTATAGCTAAGAGGTTTAAAAACAATATCGATTGTCATCGCGAGGAGCGTTAGCGACGCGGCGATCCAGATTAAGCCTGGATTGCTTCGCTACGCTCGCAATGACTACCCATTCGGGAGGTCAGCTTCTAGCGGAAGTTGAACCGCCTGACAAGGACTTCATGTGATGAAAAAAGCCATAAGCGGATAAAATCATCAGCGGCCAGAGCTGCCAGAACTGAGTAATGATTATAGAGTAGACAAAAAACAGGAAAAAACCGCGGCTTGGCCAGCTTTTGCTCGCCGCATGCATCAGCGCGCAGCCAAGCAGAAAGTAAGGTAGCATCAGGCATACCAGCGAGGCTTTGCCGAAAAACTGCATGGAGGGGCTGCCAATCAGCGACGCCAGCGCGCAGATCGCCATCAGGCTAAGCACCCAGCCCGGCATGGCAAATGGCTCGATCGCCACCGATTCGCGCAGGCGGTTTGTTTTAATCAGGCGATTGGCTGCCCAGAGATGGCCATAAAGCAGAAGCACCCACATCCACACCGTCAGCCCGAAAATCAGAAATGACCAGTGGCTCGCCAGCTGTTTAACCATGGCGCTCATCTCCGGCTCCATATCCGCAAAGCCGGCTTCAACCTGCTGCGAAATCACCCCCATGATGCCGCCTTCTGCGCTGGCGTGATGAATGGTCATCAGTGCAATGGTTATCATGCCGACGAGGCTGATCTGCAGTAGCGCAAGCGCCGGCGGATACCATGTGAGTCCGCCACTCTCCTGCTTATGGCAGAGCAGGGCGCGCTGCGCGAGATAGCAGCAGGGCAGGGCGAGATAAAGCAGGTAAATCAATCCGGCATCTGCACCGGCAAGCAGGCTGATAGGCACGCTGCCAAGAATGCCGCCCATCAGGGAGGTTTTGAGTTGACCACGTAGTGCCGGCATGAAGATCGGCAGGGTGGAAAGAAACAAAAAGAAAAAGCCAAGACCGAGCGACGCAGCACCCAGAAATATGCCGGCGGATATCAGCCCGGCGGCAAGCGCCGCAGGCAGAGAAAGGCTACTGGGCGACAAACGGCAGCAGCGCAAGATTGCGCGCGCGCTTGATAGCGGTGGTCAGTTCACGCTGTTTTTTGTGGCACACGGAGGTGATGCGGCTGGGAAGAATTTTGCCGCGCTCAGAAACAAAGCGCGACAGCAGCTTCACATCTTTATAATCAATCACCGGGGCATTTTTACCGGAAAGGGGGCAGGTTTTTTTACGGCGAAAGAATACTTTGCGGCCTGCGCCAGCATCACTGCGGGGTTTGTCGAAGCTTTTTTCCATGGTCTGTCTCTCGTGGGGTGGTTCGGTTAGGCGCTGGCAGCGGCGATGGTATCTTCGCCTTCAGCGGGGGTGTCATCGCGGCGGTTGCTGGCCATCATCACCGATGGGCCTTCTTCAATCGCTTCAACGCGCACGGTGAGCACGCGAATGATGTCTTCATTAATACGAATCTGGCGCTCCATTTCTTTCACTGCATCTGCCGGAGCATCAATCGCGAGCATGTTATAGTGGCCTTTACGGTTTTTATCGACCTTGTAAGCAAGGCTTTTCAGACCCCAATACTCGTTTTTGACCACTTTGCCGCCGTGCTGCTCGATGATCGCCGTATATTGATCAGCGAATTTGGTCACATCGGCGCGGCTTAAGTCCTGGCGCACAATGAAGGTGGTTTCGTAAAACGGCATGATAGACTCCAACAAAGGCCTGTGTGTTTAAAGGGATGGGATTTATAGCCCTTTTTTTTGCGATTGCAAGGGGAAAAAGTAGGTTGCGTAGCTTTCGAAGGTTGCGTAGGTTTCGAAGGTAAGGCAATTTTAACCTACGCAACCTACGCAAACTTCGCAACTTACGAAACATTCAGATGAAAACCGCACTTATTTTCCCCGGACAAGGCTCGCAAACCGTAGGCATGGGAAAGGAACTGGCCAGCCAGTTTCCCGTTGCCAAAGCTGTCTTTGACGAGGTCGACAGCGCCCTCGGCCAGAAACTCTCGAGCCTGATTTTTGACGGGCCACAGGACACGCTGACGCTCACTGAAAACGCGCAACCCGCGATTATGGCGACCTCGATTGCTGCGCTGCGCGTGATGCAGAAGGAGCTGGGCTTTGATGTGGCGACGCAGGCACATTTCGTAGCCGGTCACTCGCTAGGTGAGTATTCAGCGCTTTGCGCAGCGGGTGTGCTAACGCTTGCCGACACGGCGCGCCTGCTCAGGCTTCGCGGCCAGTCTATGCAGAAGGCGGTGCCGCAAGGGCAGGGGGCGATGGCGGCGCTTATCGGCGCGGATTTAGCGCAGGCCGAGGACGTTGCCAAGGAAGCCGCTCAGGGCGAAGTATGCAGTGTGGCTAATGATAATGCGCCGGGGCAGGTGGTGATTTCCGGCCATAAGGCGGCGATTGACCGCGCCATTGTGATCGCCAAAGACAAAGGTATCAAGCGTGCGCTCTTGTTAGAAGTTTCTGCACCGTTTCACTGCTCGCTGATGGCGCCCGCCGCCGAGGCGATGAAAGAGGCGCTTGCGAAAGTATCTTTTGCTGCGCCATGCGTGCCGGTGGTGGCCAACGTGATCGCGGCTGCTGAATCAAACCCCGATAAGCTACGCGATTTACTCGTGCGGCAGGTGACCGGCGTCGTGCGCTGGCGCGAATCGATTCATTATTTGAAAGCGCAGGGTGTGGCGCGCGCGATCGAAATTGGCGCCGGTAAAGTGCTTTCCGGCATGGTGAAGCGCATTGAGTCAGATATCGAATGCAGCAATATCGGCCTACCGTCAGATTTAGCCTCTTTTGCAAAGGCAGCGTGATTTTTGTCATTGCGAGAAGGCGTTAGCCGACGAAGCAATCTAGCTTTTCCTATGTTGCAACAACTGGATTGCTTCGCTACGCTCGTGAGTGACGCAAACGACAGGATAAGTATAGATATGTTCTCTCTTTCAGGAAAAAAAGCATTGGTCACCGGCGCAACCGGCGGCATTGGTGGTGAAATTGCTCGCGCACTCTATGCGGCGGGTGCAAGTATTGCGATTTCGGGTAGCAGGGTGGAGAAGCTGCTTCAATCCTGCGAGGCGCTACGCGCCTGCGCAGTATCCCATGCGGCGGGAGATCCTGCGCAAGCGCAAGGCGCTTCGCAGGATTTATACCCCATCGCCTGCGACCTCTCCAAACTCGATACCGTCGAAAACCTGATCAAGGAAGCTGAAGAAAAACTTGGTGGCCTCGATATATTAGTGTGCAATGCGGGCGTGACGCGCGACAACCTCTCCATGCGCATGAAGGATGAAGAATGGCAGCAGGTGATCGATGTGAACCTGACGGCGAGCTTCAAGCTCACCCGCGCTGCCATCAAAGGCATGATGAAGCGCCGGCATGGCCGCATCATCTATATTACCTCCGTTGTTGGCCATAGCGGCAATCCCGGCCAGATGAATTACTGCGCCTCGAAAGCAGGGCTGACTGGCATGGCCAAGTCCCTCGCGCAGGAAATCGCCAGCCGCGGTATCACGGTGAATTGTATCGCCCCCGGATTTATTTCAACCGCGATGACCGATCAGCTCACGCAGGATCAGAAAGACGCCATCAATAAAAACATTCCCCTCGGCCGTATGGGTGAGGCGAGGGAAATTGCCTCCGCCGCGCTCTACCTTGCTAGCGATGAAGCGGCCTATGTCACTGGCCAGACGATTCATGTCAATGGCGGGATGCTGATGGTGTGAATTCCATGAGGCTGAGCAACTAACTTGCATTTTTTGCGCTTGCGCTGCGCGTGTACTTTAAATGTACACTTGCGCTGAGGTTCTCAAAAATGCAGCGTATTTGCCTCAGCCTGATGAAATTCATTTTACCACATGTGGCTTTTCCTTCACAACTCCAACCACTTATGATAACCCTCACGAACCACTTGACCTTTGCCCGCAGATGATTATTGTCTGCCGCTTACATTCTTTACCAACCAACTAGGGATTACTACCATGAGCGATATCGCAGCACGTGTTAAAAAAATCGTTGTCGAGCATCTCGGCGTTGATGAAGGCAAAGCAGTTTTAGAGGCCAGCTTCATCGATGACCTCGGCGCAGACAGCCTCGACACCGTGGAACTCGTCATGGCGTTTGAAGAAGAATTCAACATCGAAATTCCTGATGATGCCGCAGAAAAAATCCTGACCCTGCAGGATGCGGTGAACTACATCCAGAACCACGCTAAAGCAGCTTAATTTTGTCATTCCCGCGAAAGCGGGAATCCTGACCTCACTATTTCTACAGGATCTCTGCTTTCGCAGGGAAGACAACTGAGAGGGTTTTTCATGAAACGCGTTGTTGTTACCGGTCTTGGTCTGGTTACCCCGCTTGCTTGCGGTGTGAAACCCACATGGGAGCGTATCCTTGCTGGCAAATCCGGCTTATCCGCCATCACGCGGATTGACGTGTCCGATATTCCCTGCCGCATTGCCGGACAAGTGCCGCGCGGGCAGGGCGAGGGCGAGTTCGACATCGACCGCTATATCGAGCCGAAAGAGCAGAAAAAGATGGATGACTTCATCCATTTTGCTTTTGGCGCCGCGGCGGAAGCAGTGGAAGATGCAGGTATTGGCACGCTTTCCGAAGAAGAAAAATACCGCGTGGGCGTGATGATCGGCTCAGGCATTGGCGGCCTGCAGATCATCGAAGAAACGGTGCTAACCATGAAGGAAAAGGGTCCGCGCCGTGTGTCGCCATTTTTCATTCCGGCGGCACTTATCAATCTTGCCTCCGGCCAGATTTCCATCAAGCATGGCTTTAAGGGCCCGAACCATTCTGCGGTAACGGCCTGCTCCACCGGCGCGCATGCGATTGGCGATGCCGCCCGCCTGATTCAATGGGGCGATGCCGATGTGATGGTTGCTGGCGGCACCGAAGCCGCCGTCTGCCGTATTGGCCTTGCTGGCTTTGCCGCGGCGCGCGCGCTTTCCACCGGATTTAACGACACCCCCGAAAAAGCTTCCCGCCCGTGGGATAAAGCCCGTGATGGCTTTGTGATGGGCGAGGGCGCAGGCGTTGTGGTGCTCGAAGAATACGAACACGCGAAAAAACGCGGCGCAAAAATCTATGCAGAAATTGTGGGGTATGGCCTCTCGGGCGATGCTCACCACATCACCGCGCCAGCACCCAACCACGATGGTGCGTTTCGCTCGATGAAAGCCGCACTCGCGCGCGCTGGCATGGCTACCTCCGATATCGACTACATCAACGCGCACGGCACCTCGACCCCGCTGGGCGATGAGCTGGAGCTGCTGGCGGTGAAAAATCTCTTCGGGCAGGATGCATATAAGCTTTCGATGTCGTCCACTAAATCCGCGATTGGCCACTTGCTTGGCGCGGCAGGGGCGGTGGAGGCAATTTTCTCTATCCTCGCCATTCGCGATCAGGTGGCCCCGCCGACACTGAATCTCGATGATCCGTCCGATGGCTGCGACCTTGACCTCGTGCCTTACAAGGCCAAAGAGCGCACAATCAATGCGGCGCTTTCCAACAGCTTCGGCTTTGGTGGCACCAATGCATCCGTGATTTTCAGGAAAATCTGATTCGCGCATTAGTTCATTGCGTGCATGCTTCGTCATTGCCCGGATTTTTGTCCTTTTGCAAAAATCCTAGGGCAATCCATGCCTATCACTGGATCGCCCTAGAATTTTCTAGAAAGAAAATTCGGGCGATGACGTACATAAGAACCAAAGTTACGTTAGCTGGGCATTAACTATGCTGTGGTAATAGCATTGGCTGGAGGCTTTCGTGATTCGTTATCTGGGCACGCTGCTGGTGATCATCGGCATCATTGGCGGCTACACAACCTATTATTTTTCTGCCCCTGGCCCGCTGGCCGAGCCCAAAAACGTGCTGTTTAAAAAAGGCACTGGCTTTCTCGACATCGTCGAGCAAATGGAAGAGGCCGGCGTGATTCGCCACCGCCATCTCTTTGCGGCGCTTGCGGTGCTTTCCGGCGATGCGCGAAGATTCAAAGCCGGTGAATATCGCTTTTCTGCCGCTATCAGCCCGCGCCTGGTGATGGAGATGATCGCCGAGGGTCGTGTGGTGGTGCATAAAATCACCGTGCCGGAAGGGTTCACGGTGCGCCAGACGATCAAGCTGCTTGCCGAGCAGGAGCTGCTCGAAGGTGTCGTGGCGCTGAAAGTAGAGGAGGGCAGCTTGCTGCCGCAAACCTATCATTATGTGTATGGCGACCAGCGGCAGGAAATTATTAATCGCATGCAGGCGGCGATGCAGGAAACCATCAGCGAGCTATGGCCGAAGCGCGCCAAAGATCTGCCCTTTGATACGCCGCAGGAGGCGATGATTCTCGCCTCGATTGTCGAGCGCGAAACCAGCTTAGAGCATGAATATGGCCGCGTGGCGGCAGTCTATATCAACCGCCTGAGAAAAGGCATGAAACTGCAGGCAGACCCCACCGTGATTTATGGGCTGGAAGTTAAAACCGGCGAGCCGCTTGGCCGCCTGCTCACGCTGAATGATTTGAAAATCGATACGCCGCACAACACCTATACGCGTGAAGGTCTGCCGCCGACCGCGATTGCCAATCCCGGGCGCGCCGCGATTGAGGCGGTGCTGAATCCGCCGCAGACGAATGAGCTTTATTTTGTGGCCACCGGTAATGGCGGGCACTATTTCGCCAGGACTTACAGCGAGCATTTAAAGAATGTCGCGCGCTACCGCGCCGAGCTTAGGCAGCAGAAGCCGTAGCAGCCTTCAGTGTATTGTCGAGCAGGCAGGCAATCGTCATTGGCCCGACACCGCCCGGCACCGGCGTAATAGCACTGGCAATGCCCTGACAGGAATCAAAGTCCACATCGCCGACGAGTTTGCCATCCACGCGGTTAATGCCGACATCAATCACCACCGCGCCCTGTTTCAGCCACTCGCCCTTCACCATCTGCGGCCTGCCCACCGCTGCTACGACAATATCGGCAGTCTTAAGGAGTGCAGGCAAATCTTTGGTTTTGGAATGGGCGATGGTGACGGTGCAGTGCTCTTTCAGCAGCAGCTGCGCCATGGGTTTTCCCACAATATTCGAGCGGCCAATCACCACCGCATGAAGGCCAGCCAGCGAGGGTAGGCGGTTTTTGAGCAGCATCCAGCAGCCCAGCGGCGTGCAGGGCACAAAGCCGTCCTGCCCGGTGGCGAGCCTGCCGCTATTCACCACATGAAAACCATCCACATCTTTGTCCGGCGAGATCGCCTGAATCACCGCGGTCTCATCGATATGTTTCGGCAGCGGTAGCTGCACCAGAATAGCGTGCACCTCGGGATTGCTATTTAGCTCAGCGACTTTTGCGAGCAGATCTACCTGCGACGTGGTCTCCGGCAACTTATACTCGAACGAGCGCATGCCTGCTTCCACGGTTTGTTTGGCTTTGTTTCGAACATAGACTTCACTTGCTGGATCATTACCCACCAGCACCACGGCAAGGCCGGGTGTGATATTCTTTTCTGCCTTTAGCTGCGCTACACGCCGCGCAATATCAGCGCGCAGATTTGCGGCAAACGCTTTTCCATCAATGAGGTGAGTTTCAGAAATCATAAACATCTTTGCGATGGCCAACGCGGATGATCAAAACAAGAAGGTGAGCATCTTCATGTTGAGCAATGACACGGTAGTCGCCGACACGGTAGCGCCAAAGACCCTTTTTATCTCCGGTTAGCATATCGCCGTGTTTTCTAGGATTGGCGACGACTCGAGTTTCAAGATAGTGTAAAATGCGGCGCTGTATGGAATGGTCGAGCGTCTTAAACAGCTTACGACTTTTATCGGTGAACTGTATTTTCCACATGCTTAGTCCATCAGACCATTTTCACGCATGATTTGCTCCAATGTATAGGTCTTGGGATTTTTCTTGTGCTCCGCCAATGCTTTCTTTGCAGCGCGAATGTCTGCCATATCCTCCATATACTGAAGGATCGCTTTGCGAATATAGTAGCTGCGGCTGCGCTCTTCTTCCTTAGCGATTTTATCCAAAAAAGCGGCCATATCATCGGGGATTTTTACGGTAATAGTTTGCATGAGAACGCCTCCAAAAAGTAATACAAGGTATTACCAGATATTACTCGGTATTACCACGCCTGTCAAGCGGCGGCCGGCACTCCCTTACTGGTCGAATATTCGAAATGCAGCTCCTCGCCGGGATGCACGATTTTACGCGCCGCATGGCAGGCAAAGGCCGCTTCAGAAAAGCCAGAGAGAATGAGCTTGAGCTTGTTCTCGTAGGTGGCGATATCGCCGATGGCGAAAATGCCGGGCGTGGATGTTTCGCAGGTGGAATGATTCACCTTGATATGGTTCATATCAAGATTCAGACCCCACTGGGCAATGGGCCCCAGCTCCATCGCAAGGCCAAAGAATGGCAGCAGCACATCGGCTTCCAGCTTTTTTGTCTGGCCATCAAGGGTGGAGACGATCACCGAGGAAAGCTGGCCGCCAGCACCTTCCAGCCCATGCAGCTGGTAGGGCACGACCATTTCAATCTTGCCGCTTTCTGCCAGCTGTTTCAGTCTGCTTGCGGACTCGGGCGCGCAGCGGAATTTATCGCGCCGATGCACCACATAAAGTTTTGAGGCAAGTTCCGAGAGCGAAATCGCCCAGTCCACGGCGCTATCGCCGCCGCCTGCAATTACGATGCGTTTGCCGCGATAAGCCTCGCGCTTTGCCACCATGTAAAACACGCTGCTGCCTTCATAGGCCTCTAAACCCTCAAGTGGTGGGCGGTTTGGCCCAAAGGCGCCGCAGCCAGCAGCGATGATGATGGCTTTGCATTGGATGGTAGTGCCAGTGTTAGTCGCTACTCGCCACTCACCACTTGCTATTTTCTCAACGCGCTCAACGCGCTGGCCAAAATGATAGGTGGGGGCAAAGGGTGCGGCTTGCTCAGTCAGCTTATCCACCAGTTCCTGCGCGAGGATGGAAGGATAGCCGGGAATGTCATAAATCGGTTTTTCGGGATAAAGCGCAGCGCATTGGCCGCCCGCCATATCCAGCGCGTCCACCACATGGCACTTCATTTTCAGCATGCCGGCTTCAAAAATGGCGAACAGGCCGACCGGGCCTGCGCCAATTATTACTATGTCTGTCGTATGCTCGTTCATTTTTCCTCGTCATCGCGAGGAGGCTGAAGGCCGACGTGGCGATCCAGCTAGACAATGAAATAAGCTGGATTGCTTCGCTTCGCTCGCAATGACGCCCTTATTACCCAAAAACTAACGAAAAAGTAAGGGTTTTTTGCCAAAATTATAGTCTTGCGAAAGGAAAACCATATGCCCCACGCTGTCATTTGCGCCTACGGGCGCTCACCCTTCACACTTGCCAGCAAAGGTGAGCTGGCCAAAACCCGGCCAGATGATCTTCTGGCGCAGGTGATTAAGGGCGTGCTTGCTAAAACACCGGTAGATACGACGCATATCGAAGATTTGATCGTGGGCTGCGCGTTTCCGGAAGGCGAACAGGGCTTTAACATTGGCCGTATGGTCGCGCTGCTGTCCGGTCTGCCGCTTTCGGTTGCCGGCTCGACCATCAACCGCTGGTGCGGATCATCGATGGAGGCCATTCATATGGCCGCAGGCAAAATTACCAGCGGAGCAGGGGAGCTGTTTCTTGCGGGCGGCGTTGAGTCCATGTCGCGCATTCCGATGGGTGGCTTTAACCCCAGCCCCAACCCAAAACTTTATGAGAACATGCCCGGCGCTTACCTCAGCATGGGCATCACCGCCGAAAACCTGCAAAAAAAATTTGGCATCTCGCGCGCCGAGCAGGAGCAATTTGCCTTAAAAAGCCACCAGAAAGCCGCCAGCGCTAATCTTGCCGGTGAAATCATTCCCATCACCCCCCACCTAACCTCCCCCCGCTCGCGGGGGGAGGAAGGAGGGGGGCAGGCGGCGCTCGTAGCCAAAGATGGCTGCGTGCGCGCCGATACCAGCCTCGAGAAGATGGCAACGCTGGCGCCTGCTTTTGATGAGCAGGGAACGGTTACAGCCGCTACCAGCTCGCCGGTGACGGATGGGGCGACGATGACCATCATCGCCAGCGAAGATTATGCAAACAAGCACGGCCTGCCAAAACTGGCGCGTATCAAAGCGATGGCGGTTTCAGGCTTAGAGCCGGACATCATGGGGCTTGGGCCAGTGGAGGCCTCGAAAAAAGCGCTCGCTCGCGCTGGCCTGAGAATATCTGATATGGATTTTGTGGAGCTGAACGAAGCCTTCGCCGTGCAGGCGATGGCGGTGGTGAAAGAATTGGGCATTGATGAAGCGAAGCTGAATGTGGAAGGCGGGGCGGTGGCGCTTGGCCATCCGCTCGGCGCGAGCGGTGCGCGCGTGACCGGCAAAGCGGCGATGCTGCTTAAGCAGCGCGGCGGCAACTACGCGCTTTCCTGCCTGTGCGTTGGCGGCGGTATGGGCATGGCCACGGTACTGGAGAAAATCTGATCGTATTCCATCTCCCCATCGGGGAGAGGGGTAGGGTGAGGGGGTGATGATTAAGGCAATGTGTGCTGATCTTCAAATCATATCACCCTCACCCAGCTTCGTCTAAGTCGCTGGCGCTCCTAAGGCTTCGCAACCCTCTCCCGCAAGCGGGAGAGGGAGAATAAAAGCCGCGGCATGGGCATGGCCACGGTGTTGGAGAGTGTTTAGCGCGTTACGTTTGGTCCGCGGCCATTATCAATAACTTTATCACGCATGGTCGTGATTTCTGGAATATGAATGGTAAAATCAGCAAATGGATCGACGCCGTTATTGATTATTTGAAGGTTCTGATCTGAGTCATCCATCGCTTTTCCATTTTTGTAAATGGTTTTGCCCCAACGCATGTAAATATAGTCTGATCCATCAATCTTGCGATCCGGCTTAATCGCGCCGCCGGACCGGATGCCATGGTCTTTAAATCGCCTCTCAATATCTGTAAGCAGCTTTTTCCAGCTTGCTATTGCTTCGGGGTTTTCTAGATCCTTCCTCAGGGTATAAAGCACGATGCGCTTGTTAACCGCATCAGCTGGCGGGTCTATCGAGTTAACTGTCTTTTGATCCTGCACTTTGCAACCGATTCCCTTTTCCACAAGCAGCGGCGCAATTAGATCCCACGCTTTAGGTAAATCCTTTTGACTGACAGAAAGATGAAACTTGGCAGAGTCATATTGGACTGCACGGTCGGGGAGGTCATCTGTGTGATAATTCTCGCCGAGTTCAATGTAGCCTTTGCTGGGCTGAAAAGAAACCATCCTGTGGCCTCTGCACACTGTATAGCCGGATGATTCTCTGGAGGCATCACTGGTCAAATTTTTATAGGTAAACCACTCTGGATTCTGGCCTAGGTCGAATGCTCTTTTAATAGAAGCAAGCGACAATCCAAGCTCATCGTCACAAGAAATGCTTATTCTTTCTTTGGTGATGGGGGTAGATTCTAAAAAATAGGCATTTGGTATATATGCCCGCTCAAAAAGCGAAATTAACGACTTTTTTTCCTGCTCTGTCTTGCATTCTATTACCCATTGGCAGTGGGTTTTTCTACTAAACCAGCCTTTAGTCGCCATTTCAATACGTAGCTTTTGGAATAATTCTTTCCTTGCCGCGTAAACGGGGGTATCTGCGGGATGTGAAGAACGCGGCGTCATAAGCAAGCATTAAGGGGTTTGAGGGCGCATAATATTTTAATTGTAAACATTATTCAGAAAAAAGACTGTGAAGATTTGGTGAAAAATGAGTAAAAAATTAACCGTTGTATTCTTATACTAAACTCTCAAGTTACTAGTTTAGTCAGTCGCTTATATTGCAGCGCGGCATAATGTGAGGGTAATCATGACATCCATCAAAAAAATCGGTGTACTGGGTAGCGGCGTCATGGGCAGTGGGATTGCCGCTCAGGTGGCGAATTCCGGCACGCCGGTGGTGCTGCTCGATATCGTTCCCCCCCTTACGTCCCCCCCGCTAGCGGGGGGGATCAAGGGGGGGAACCGAAATGCACTCACTGAAGGAGCGATTGAAAAGCAGCTTAAAGCGAGTCCCACCGGCTTTACCCACAAAGACAAAGCAAAGCTGGTCACCTGCGGCAATCTGGAAGACGACCTGAAGCTGCTGGCTGATTGCGACTGGATCATCGAGGTGGTGCTTGAAAAGCTGGAAGTGAAGCAGGATGTCTACCGCAAGATCGACAGCGTGAGAAAACCATCCGCCGTGGTTTCGTCCAACACCTCGACGCTGCCGCTGCATGAATTGATGAATGGGCTGCCCGATAGCTTCCAGCAGCAATTCATGATCACCCATTTCTTCAACCCGCCGCGCTTCATGCGCCTTTTGGAGGTGGTGAAGGGTACGAAAACCTCGCAGGCCGCCTACGATGCGGTGTGCCAGTTTGCTGATATTCATCTCGGCAAGGGCGTGGTGGCGTGCAAGGACACGCCGGGCTTTATCGGCAACCGTATTGGTGTGTACTGGCTGATGCTTGGCCTCTTGGAGGCGATGCGCCTTGGTGTGTCGCCGGAGCAGGCGGACGCGGTGATGAGCAGGCCGGTCGGCATTCCTAAAACCGGTGTGTTTGGGCTGTTTGATTTAATCGGCATTGACCTCATGCCGCTGATTGCCAAATCCATGCTGCATTCACTGCCTAAAGATGATCCGTTCGTGAAGATTTACGAGGAACCGGAACTGGTCAAAAAGATGATCGCGGATGGCTATACCGGCCGCAAAGGCAAGGGTGGCTTTTATCGCATCAATAAAGATGGCGAGAAAAAAATCAAAGAAGTGATCTCCTTAAAGACGGGAGGCTACTCACCGCAAAGCAAAAAAGTGGAGCTGGCCAGCGTAGATGCGGCCAAGGGCGGCATGCTCGCGCTGCTTTCGCACAAAGATATTGGCGGCGAGTATGCGCGCGCGGTGCTGCTGCCGATGCTGCACTATGCGGCTTCACTGATTCCTGAGATTTCGGATGATGTGGCCAGTGTCGATGCCGCGATGAAAACCGGCTATAGCTGGAAATACGGCCCGTTTGAGATGATCGATAAAATCGGTGTCGACCATTTCATTTCGCTTCTGGAACAATCGGGCATGAGCGTTCCCGCGATCATCGCGCAGGCGAAGGGCGGCAGTTTATACAAGCAAGATGGCACAGGGCGCCAGGCCGCGAGTGTGAAGGGGTATGTGCCCATCACCCAGCCCGCCGGCACGCTGATGCTGGCCGATGTGAAGCTTACGAAAAAACCGGTTTTAAAGAATGCCTCTGCCTCGCTGTGGGATCTGGGCGACGGCATTGCCTGCCTCGAGCTCACCTCCAAGATGAACTCGATTGATCCGGATATCCTCGACATGATGATGAAATCGATCGAGGCGGTGAAAAAGGATTTCAAGGGGCTGGTGATTGGCGGGGATGCGGATAATTTTTCGGTTGGCGCGAATCTCGGCTTTGTGCTGATGGCGGCGAACATTGCCGCGTGGAAACAGATCGGCGAGGTGATCCGCGCTGGCCAGCAATCAGTGATGGCGCTGAAATATGCACCGTTTCCGGTGGTCTCGTCGCTTTCCGGCATGGCGCTTGGCGGCGGCTGCGAGATTATCCTGCACTCAAACGCAGTGCAGGCGCATATCGAATCGTATCCCGGGTTGGTTGAGGTCGGTGTCGGCCTGATTCCGGCATGGGGCGGTTGCAAGGAGATGCTCATTCGCCATATGGGCGATAAAAAATCCTCCGGCGGCATGCTCTCTAACCTGATGGCCACCGGCGGCGCGATGCCCGCCATTTCCAAAGTATTCGAGCAGATTGCCATGGCCAAAGTCTCCGGCTCGGCGGATGAGGCGAGGGATTCAAAAATTATTCGCGAAAGCGATGGCATTACCATGAACCGCGCGCGCGTGCTGGCGGACGCCAAGGCGAAATGCCTGAGCATGGCAAATGGCTACACGGCGCCGGAGCCAGCGATTCTCCACCTGCCGGGCGGCACGGCGAAAGTGGCGCTTTCCATGGCAGTGGATGGTTTCAAAGCCATGGGTAAAGCGACCGCGCATGATGTGACGGTATGTAAAATGCTCGCCACTGTTCTTTCTGGCGGCGATACCGACATGTCCGAGGGGCTTACCGAACAGAACATCCTCGATCTTGAATTTGAGGTGTTCATGGAGCTGCTGAAGATGAAACCAACGCTCGATCGCATCGAGCATATGCTGAATACCGGCAAACCGCTCAGGAATTGACAACCACCTTGGCAGCTACGCTGCCTTAGGTGCTTGTCATCCCGGAATCCGGTTTTTTCCACATGCATCGCATGTGGTAGGAAAACCGAGATGTCCGGGATCTCGTACCGCTTGAGAACATTGTCATCCCCGCGAAAGCGGGGATCCAGAACAAATTAAAACTCATTGCGCCGTAGACGCGGCGCTGCTGGATTCCCGCTTTCGCGGGAATAACAGCAAAGGCGGGGATCATCTCAATACATAAACGTGTATTCAAGTTTCAGCTTCACGGCGCCGTCTTCGGTGATGTCACTGGCACCAAACAGGTAGCCCGCTTCGAAGCTGATGCCATTATCAAACTTGCCATACCAGACGGGGCCTAAGCGATGGGTTTGCTTGTCGTAGGTTTCCCAGTCGGAGAGCTCGCCGAAGGTGTTGTAATATTCAAAGGTCGGCTGGAACCAGTCTTTCACTTTGTAACGCGCGCGCCATGCGGTGCCGAAGACCATGTCTTTGGTTGCGTAATCGCCAACTTCCTGCTCGAGCTTCAGGTTATTAGTCAGGCTGAAATCACCCCATTTTTTCTGCAGCAGCAGCAGCGCTTCCACTTTGTCTGCCTTGCGATCATTATGGTTAAACACATACACATAGCGCAGGCCGGGATGCACCCAGGTTTCACCTTCTTCAGCGAATTCAAACGTGCCGGTGATTTCGGAAAGCGAGTAACGATAATCCTTGCCGGGGTCGCGCTCCCAAATCGCCTCCGCGCCGACGCGCCACCATTCAGTGACGCCATAATTCGCTTCCAGCAGGTGGCGCTGGTAGCCGTCTTCGCTAGCGCGGTCATCGTTGTCGAAGCGCGATTTCGCTTCCAGCTTCACTTCACCTTTTTTAACGGCGGGGGAATAGACCGTGAAGGTGGCGTGTGCGGCGCTGCTCAGCAGTGCGATGGCAGACGTGGCGGCAATAAAACGAAGAGAAGAGGGCATCACATAACTCCTGATAATGATAATGAGTCGCAATTGCATAATCGAGCATGAGGGGTACGTCAAGCAGCAAAAATCGAAAACTTGCTTTTTCCCAGCATCCTGCCAAAAGCTACAGCCTATGAAATATTTCCATCTTTCCAACGCTATCACCGTGATCGGCCTCATCCTTGCTTATCTCTGGGCGGGGCCGCACGGCTTGATGATAGCAGCGCTTTTGATGGTGATGGAAATCTCGCTCTCCTTTGATAACGCGGTGGTCAATGCCACGGTGCTGCGTCACATGAGCGAAGTGTGGCAGCGGCGGTTTCTCACCTGGGGTATTTTAATCGCGGTATTTGGTATGCGGCTTATTTTCCCAATCGTGATCGTTGGGTTTGCCACCGGCCTGAGCATGTGGGAAGTAACGCAGCTGGCGCTGAACAAGCCCGAGGAATACAGCAAACACGTGCTGGACTCGCATGTGCAGATCGCCGCGTTCGGCGGTATGTTTTTGCTCATGGTGTTCCTCAAATTCGTCCTCGATGCCACCAAAGACTTGCATTGGATTGGCTGGCTGGAAGAGAAGCTGGCGAAGCTCGGTAAACTCGAGGCAGTGGAAGTGGTGGTGGCGATGACGTTCCTTCTGGTGCTGCAATCTTTTTTACCGAAAGAAGATCAGCACGCCGCACTCTTATCCGGCACGATAGGGGTGGTGCTCTATGTCGCCATCAGCGGCCTCACTGCGCTTTTTTCACATGAGGAAGATGCGGCAGATGGCGTGACCAGAACGGTCGCCTATTCCGGTTTCATGGGGTTTATGTATCTGCAGCTGCTCGATGCATCCTTCTCGCTCGACGGCGTGATCGGCGCCTTTGCCATCAGTAAAGATGTCATCATCATCATGCTTGGTCTTGGCATCGGCGCGATGTTTGTGCGTTCGCTGACCATCTATATGGTGCGAAAAGGCACGCTGGATGCCTATGTCTATCTCGAGCATGGCGCCCATTGGGGCATTGGCGCGCTCGCTGCCATCATGCTTATTTCCATGCTGGTGCATGTGTCAGAATTCATCACCGGACTCATCGGCCTAGGCTTTATTCTGTTATCGCTATGGTCGTCCGTGAAATATAACCGCCGTGAAAAACTATCCAGTAGCCCTTAGCTCGCTTTCTGCTTCGCGTTTGCGCAGGGTGAAGCTGCCATCAGCCAGCGGGCCGATTTCGAGCGTCTGAGCTTTTGGTGATGCGGCGCTGATGCGCGCATGCAGCAATCCGGCATCTTTGCCCGAGACGGTGAAGGTGCTGCCGCTTTGCACGACTACCACCTCAAATCCACAATCTTCCAGAAACATTTCATCTCCGCTGCTGATGAACAAGATATCAGACTATAACTTTAGGATATTATGGTTAAAAAACGGTCATATTTTTCGCCACATTTGCGCTAAAATTGTCTCAAATGCCTGCCATTCGGTCATATGATTCAGAGGATTAACGCTTCTTTAGCGGGATGCTGCTAGAATCAAGACTTACTCGATAAGGAGCAAGCCATGCCCGTCTATAAAGCGCCGCTGCGCGATTTTCAGTTTATCATCGATGAGCATTTGAACCTGCGCCAATATGCTGATGTGCAGGGGTTTGCGGCTGAGAATATCGACATGATGCCCGCTGTGCTGGAAGCCGCGGCGCAGATGTGCGAGGAGGTGCTCTTTCCGCTGAACCAGAAGGGCGACAAAATCGGCCTGAAATACAACGACGGCGTGGTGACCATGCCGGACGGCTTCAAGGAAGCGTATCAAACTTATGTCGATGGCGGCTGGCCGAGCTTTACCTGCGATACGGCGTATGGCGGGCAGGGGCTGCCTGATGTGCTAAACATGCCGCTGATGGAGATGGTGTGCTCGGCGAACCTCTCGTTCGGCCTCACGCCCGGGCTCTCACACGGTGCTTATAACGCGCTGATGAGCTATGCCAGCGATGAGTTGAAACAACGCTATTTGCCTAAAATGGTTTCTGGCCATTGGTCGGGCGTGATGTGCCTCACTGAGCCGCAGGCCGGCACCGATTTAGGTCTCATTCGCACCAAAGCCGAGCCGAACCCGGATGGCTCCTATGCCATTACCGGCGGCAAAATTTTCATCTCCAGCGGCGAACATGAACTCACAGAAAATATCGTGCATCTGATTCTCGCACGCCTGCCGGATGCGCCGCCGGGCATCAAGGGCATTTCGCTGTTTGTTTCATCCAAATATCATGTGAATGAGGATGGCAGCCTCGGCGGGCGCAACACAATCCGCTGTGAGGCGATTGAGCATAAGATGGGGCTGCACTCTTCGCCTACCTGCGTGATGAATTATGACGGCGCGAAGGCTTACTTAGTCGGCGAAAAACACAAAGGCATGCGCGCGATGTTTGTGATGATGAATGCCGCGAGGCTTTATGTCGGCGTGCAGGGGCTTGGCATTGGCGAGATCGCGTATCAGAACGCGCTGGCTTACTCGAAAGAACGCCTGCAGATGCGCGCGCTGAAAGGTGCGCTGCACCCTGATAAACCGGCTGACCCGATCATCGTGCATCCTGATGTGCGCCGCATGCTGCTCACCCAGAAAGCCTTTGCCGAAGGGGGCAGGGCGCTCGCCATGGAAATGGCGCTGAAAATTGACCTTGCCCATCGCCATACTGATCCGATCCTGAAGCAGGAATGCGACGATTTTGTGCAGCTGATGACGCCGATCACCAAATCGTACTTAACCGATGGCGGTTTTGAGATGGCGAGCCTCGCTGTGCAGTGTTATGGCGGCTATGGCTATATCGGCGAATATGGTGTGGAACAATATGTACGCGACGCGCGCATCACCATGATTTACGAAGGCACTAACGGGGTGCAGGCGATGGATCTTGTCGGCCGTAAACTCGCCATGAATACCGGCCGCTACCTGCGCGCCTTCTTCCATCCCGCCACCGAATTTGTGGCAAAACATAAAGACAACCCGGCGATGGCAGAATTCACCAAGCCGCTGCATGTGCATCTGGGCTACTTGCAGCAAGCGACGCTGTGGATTGCCACGCGCGGCATGGCTGACCCGAACGAGGCCGGCGCCGCGGCAGTGGAATATCAGCGCATGTTCGCGCAGGTGGCGCTGGCGTGGATCTGGGCGCGGCAAGCGGAGATTGCGCTTAGAAAATTAGGTGTCATCCCGAGCGTAGCCGAGGGATCTAAAGATCCTTCGACTGCGCTGCGCTCCGCTCAGGATGACAATAAAGAATTTTACGAAGGAAAAATCCAAACCGCCCGCTTCTACATGCAGCGCATCCTGCCGCAGAATGTCGGCCTGCTCGCCTCGCTAACGAATGGCAGCAAGAGCATTATGCAGGCGGCGATTTAAACTTCACATCCACGGCTCACCCAAGCTCTCAGGAGCGCAGGTTGCTTCTTGTTCGGGCGGGATGTGAAGAGGGCGTCTCCGGTTACGATTAGTTACAGGCCAAACGGCATTCCTGTAGGAACGCCGCCTCTAGGTCCACGATGTCTTTCCGACCCCTGATAGATCCCCAGCGCATGTTGAGTTTTTATGGTCTCTGAATAAGCGCTCGCGATGGCGTCTTTTACCGCAGATAGTTCAGGTAAATTCTCTATGCCTTGATTTTTCTCCAACAAATCCACATAAAAAATAACCGAGGCAACATTCTGTCTTTCACTATTCTGTGTCACAACATATTGCGGCTTGCCCGCGCCGCCGAATTTTTTTGACAGCTCTTCAGACATGCCACGCGCCAATTTACCAGCATTGATTAAATCCATAAACTGAGCTTCTTCATTTTCCAGGATTTTTTTCAATATGCCTTCCAGATCTGCGGCCGGACACTCATCATCGCCTACTACTATTCTAGATCTTCCTTCGCCTACTGCAAACATATAGGCATCGTGGTTGCGTTTTGGTAGATTTATAGAAATTGCTATATGGGGTTTAGCACCTCTGCCATCCGGATCGGTTTCAACTGCTTCAATTCTGGCGATGACAGGTAAACTGACATCTTTTTTTGTAAAGACAGCTTCATTAGCTTTAAATGCTCTGTGCAATGGTGTTTCTTTGTAATTCTCACGCGTTGTTATAGAATTCGGTTTCATAATGCCGTCCTTTCAAAAAACTACCAAATCTTAACAAATGGGGGGGGGTAAACAAGCCTTAGTTTATGACATTTGCGTGACGGCTTTTCGTCATCGCACGAATCGCCCCTGCGATTCTAGGGCGATCCAGCATATTTCTGGATGGCCTTAGAATTCCTGTGGAATTCAGGCCATGACGACGAAGTAATCCTAACATGATATGTAATGCTTGACTAAAATCCTTAAAATTTGTATTATACATAAAATACGGATAATTTATGATCACAGTCGCATCTACTGAATTTGCTAAGAACATTGGACAATATCGCGAAATCGCACAGCGCGAGCCGGTAGCCATCACCAGCCATGACCGTGTAACGAATGTGTTGCTCTCCAGAGAAGAATACGAGCATTACAAGCTACTCAAGCGCAAAGCGGCGATTGATAAACTTAATGCCGAAATCCAGATCGGCCTCGATCAGGCTACGCGGGGGGAATTTATCACGGCGGAAGAATCAGATCGCCGGATGGATGCATTAATGGCCAGACTCGAAGTCGAGCATGCCAAAAAAATATAAGATCGTTCCCCGCGCGCAGGAAGATCTCGAAGAAATTATCGCCTATATTGCACAAGACAGCTTATCAGCAGCGCATCGGGTGCGTGGCGATTTGCGCGACGCATTTGAAAAGTTAGCCCATCATCCCCATATCGGGCAAAAACGAGATGACCTCACCGATAAGCAGGTTCGCTTCTGGAGCGTTTACAGCTACTATATTATATACGATCCTGAGACTTCTCCACTTACGGTGTTGCGAATATTGAGTGCTTACCGCGATCTGGAAAGTTTGCTTAATGATTGAACTCTTCTTTATCCTCCTCCTCGGCCTGTGCTTCGGCAGTTTCATCACCTGCATGAGCTACCGTCTGCCGCTTGAGATGGATGCGGTCAAAAAGCCCTCCTTCTGTCCGAGCTGCAACACTTCGCTCAAAGCGCGTGATTTAATTCCGCTGGTTTCATGGCTTGTCTCCGGCGGCAAATGCCGGCACTGCAAAACGAAAATCCCGGCGCGCTATCCGATCATCGAGCTAGTCACCGCCGCCAGTTTTCTTGTAATTTACCTGATACATGGCCTGACGCTGCCTTCCATTCTGATCATGCTGCTGGCGGCGGCGCTGCTGATCATGATCATCACCGACCTTGAGCACTATATCATCCCCGACGAGATCCATCTTGTGCTGCTACCGCTTGGGCTTGCCTATCATTACGTTCTGGGCAGTGAACCGTTTGAGGTGATGGGTGGTTTTCTGCTGGGCATGGGGCTTGGGCTCATGCTGCATCATGGCTACCGAATTCTTCGCGGGCGGGAAGGCCTTGGCTATGGCGATGTGAAGTTTCTTGCCATTGCCGGATTGTGGCTGATGCCGCTGGCCATGGTGCCGTTTTTATTTCTCTCCGGCCTGCTTGGGGTGATTTTCGGGCTCGTATGGCGGCTGCTGGGCAAAGGTGAGCTCTTTCCATTTGGCCCGGCGCTGGCAGCGGCGCTGTTTTTGGGGGTGGCATGGCCGCAGCTGGCCGAGTACTTCTGGGGCGCGGGCACTCATTTGCTATCGATTCTTTAGTTGTCGTGCCGGCGCTGAGCGACTAACATTGCGCCCATGGAAACCATCACACAGACGGATCGTGAGCGCATCAAGCGTGAAAGCCGGCATTTGCGCGG
>CANHDY010000011.1 GCA_947459535.1 Rickettsiales bacterium
ATACCAGCGGCAAAGTTGCGCGCGCATGGCATGTGCATGATGGCTTTCCGCTGCGCAGCCTGATGAATTTATTTTACTACCCGCCGGGCACGCAGCAGCCGAAAGGTGATTTTGTTTACCCGACAAAAACGGATATGGATCTGTTCATCGATCACCTGCTTGCGATGCAGCCGCATATCGAGCATTTTGTCGGCGGTATGGGTAAAGACTGGTCGCATGTGACTGCCACAAACTGGATCTACCCCCATGGCACCGGCCTGTCGCTGCACGATGATGGTTCAGGCGTGTATAGCGGCGCCTATGCTTATTTTTTAAACCCCACCTGGAAGCTGCATTGGGGCGGGCTGAACCTGATGATGGGGCAGGAGGGTAGCCAGCTGGTGCAGGAGCACCGCAACCGTCATAATCAGACGGATTTTTACAATCGCAAGTGGCTCAATGCCAATAATATCGATGAGCTGCTGATGGAACATGGCCTTGCACAGTGCATTTTTCCTAAGAAAAACAGGATTGTGTTTATTGCTCCGAGCGCGTATCACATGGTGACTCGTGTGAATGAGCAGTGCGGTGATAATCTGCGCATGTCGATCGCTGGATTTTATAATAGGAAGAAATAGCTTGTCATTCCCGCGAAAGCGGGAATCCTGTAGATGGTATAAACAAGATCATTCAGGCTCCCTGCTTTCGCAGGGATGACAGAAAGAAGAAGGTATGACCAACGAACTCAAACAACTTGCCCAAAGCAGCAATGCCTGGCCGTTTCAGGAAGCGGTGTTACTCGCGGAGCGTTTCAAAAATGGCGCGCCTAAAAAAGGCTATGTGCTGTTTGAAACGGGCTATGGCCCTTCCGGCCTGCCGCATATTGGCACGTTTATGGAAGTGTTTCGCACCACGCTGGTGCGCCGCGCCTTTGAGGCGATGACGGGGCTGCCGACCAAACTTTTCTGCATCTCTGACGACATGGACGGCCTGCGCAAAATTCCGGAGAATATTCCAAACCCAGAGATGGTGCGCGAGAATCTCGGCAAACCGCTCACCGCGATTCCTGATCCGTTTGGCACGCATGAAAGCTACGGCGCGCACATGAACGCGCGGCTTTGCGGCTTTCTTGACCATTACGGCTTTGACTATGAGTTCAAAAGCTCCACCGAGCAATACAAGACCGGTGTGTATGATGAAAAACTGCTGCTGGCGCTTGCCAATTATGACAAAATACTGGAGGTGATGCTGCCGACGCTGGGCGATGAGCGCGCCAGCAACTATAGCCCGTTCATGCCGGTATCGCCCAAAACTGGCAAGGTGCTGCAGGCGGAAGTGGTTGAGCGAAACGCTGCCAAAGGCACGATCGTTTATATCGAAGAAGATGGCTCGAAGATGGAAGTGCCGGTGACCGGCGGGCATTGCAAGCTGCAATGGAAGCCAGATTTCGGCATGCGCTGGGCGGCGCTGGGTGTCGATTATGAGATGTATGGCAAAGACCACCAGCCAAGCGCCCCGCTTTATAATGCCATCTGCGAAATTCTGGGCGTGCCTATTCCCCAGCAATATGTGTATGAGCTTTTCCTCGATAGCGAAGGCAAGAAAATTTCCAAATCCAAAGGCAACGGCGTCAGCATCGAGCAGTGGCTGCGTTACGGCCCGCCGGAAAGCCTCAGCTATTTCATGTATGGCAAGCCGCGCACCGCCAAGCGCCTGTCGTTTGATGTGATTCCGCGCGCGGTCGATGAATATCAGACGATGCTGGAGAAGTTCGAAAAAGAAGATGCGCAGGCGCGCCTGAATAACCCCGTCTGGCATATCCATCACGGCAATCCACCCGCATCCGAAGGCACGCCGGGGTTTAACCTGCTCCTCAACCTTGCCGGTGTGGCGAATGTCGAACACCCGAAGATTCTCTGGGGTTTTATCAATAACTATCTTCCGAACTTCTCGCCGGATACCCATCCGTTTCTGGATAAGCTCGTGCATGGCGCGATCCACTATTATCAAGACTTTGTGAAGCCCACCAAAAAATACCGTCTGCCAAGCGAGGTGGAAACCAAGGCGCTGGCCGAACTTGCGGATTATCTGGAAAGCCCGCAGTCCGCGCAATCTGCTGAGGATTTGCAAACCCATATTTATGAGATCGGTAAAAAATATTTCGCCGAGAATCTGAAAGGCTGGTTCAGCTGTATGTATGAAACTCTGCTCGGCCAGCCGCAGGGCCCGCGTATGGGCAGCTTTGTGGCGCTTTATGGCAAGGTGGCCACGGTGGGTCTGATTCGCCGTGTATTAGCCAGCGAGAACCTTGCTGCATGAGTTTGTCATTGCGAGGAGCCAGTGCGACGAAGCAATCCAGCCTTTTTAAAACTGGATTGCTTCGCTGCGCTCGCAATGACGTATGAAAACCATTTCCCATCTTTCATCTATCATCGCGCCTTACGATGCTGTGCTTCTTGATCTGTGGGGCGTGGTGCATGATGGCTCGCAGCTTTATCCGGGTGCGAAAGAAGCCATGGCTCAGCTGAAGGCAGCGGGCAAACAAATCGTGCTGATTTCCAACGCGCCGCGCCGCGCCGCCAAAGCGCAGATTGTGCTGCGCCAGCTCGGGGTTTTGGATTCGATGTATGATCACATCATCACCTCTGGTGAAATGGGTTATCGCTGGCTTTCCGCCGGTGGCGCGGGCTGGGGCAAACGCTATGTTTTTATTGGCCCGGCGCGTGACAGCGATGTGCTGGATGGGCTGGATTACATCAGGGTAGGGTCAGTGAATGAGGCGGATTTTCTGCTGAATGTTGGCTTTGGCAGTGAAGAGGAATCCGCCGCGAACTGGCAGCCGCTGCTGATCGAAGCGGCAGGCCGCAAGCTGCCGATGCTTTGCCTGAACCCCGATATGGAGGTGGTGAAAATCTCCGGCGAGCGCTTCCCCTGCGCGGGGGTGCTCGCGGCGGATTACCAGCGGCTAGGCGGTAGCGTCACATATTTTGGCAAGCCGCATCAAGCGATTTATGATGATTGTTTTGAATGGCTGAAATGTCCGCGGGGCAGGGTGCTGGCGGTGGGTGACGGGCTTGCCACCGATATTAAAGGTGCGGCGGTGGCGGGGATTGATGCGCTGTTTATCAGTGGCGGCATTTTCAGGCATGAAGAAGGAAGCGTTGAGGATGCCTGCCGCAAGCAGGGCGCTACTCCAAAATACATCATGCCGCTGCTCGTCTGGTAGCTATTTAGGGCGTTTGGATATTCACTACTATGCCTTGCTGCAAATGCAGTTTTCTGCGCTTCCGCTACGCATGTACTTTAAAGTACATTTGCGTTGCGGTTCTCAAAAATCTGCATTTTCGCTCACGGCCTAGCGTGAATATCCACACGCCCTAGTTTGCTGCCTAAAAAACTGATATTATTGTCATGCAGCCACGGCATGGGCCCCTCAGCGCGGTTTACCTCCTTGCCGCTGCTATCAAAAAAAACAGTGGTGGGCAGGCCGCGAATACCCAGCGATTTGAACGAGGTAATGCCATCGTCGCGGTAGGGCTTGATGCGCGTGAGCTTGTGTTTTACAAAAAATTCCTCAATGCGGCCGACATTGTTTTCCATGGCAATCGGCACGATGAGCAGACCCCTGCCTTCGTAGTTTTTGATGGTCTGGTCAATTTCCGGCAGCTCATCAATGCAGGGCACACACCACGTTGCCCAGAAATGTACGGCGGTGAGCTTATGTGCTGAAAAATCAGGCCTTTTTACCGTGCCATCCGCCTCGCGGTAGCGCACCTCAGGCGCATCGCCTGCCTGCGCAGTATGGCTTGCCAAAACCATGAGAATACTAGTACAAATCGCGAGAAGCAGGATACGAACCATGGCCAAACCTTCCAAACCTAAACAGAAAAATGCCAACCCGATGTGGGGCGGGCAGTTTACCCGCGCGCCGTCGGATCTGATGGCGGAGATTAACGTATCCATCGGCGTTGATAAAGCGCTTTACGCCGAAGATATTGCCGGTTCCATCGCCCATGCCGAGATGCTTGCAAAGCAGGGCATTATCAGCAAGGCGGACGGCGCGGCAATCACGAAGGGTTTAAAGGAGATTCTGCGCGAGATTAAAGCCGGCCAGTTTGAATTCAAGGAGAGTCTGGAAGATATTCATATGAATATCGAAGCGCGGCTGGCTGAAAAAATCGGCGCGGCAGCAGGCAGACTCCACACCGCACGCTCGCGCAATGATCAGGTGGCTACGGATTTTAAACTCTATGTCAGGGGCGCGCTTGGCGCGCTGGATGGGCAGCTCAAAGCGCTGCAGCAGGCGCTGGTAAAGCGCGCTGAGGAGCACACCGCCAGCATCATGCCCGGCTACACCCATTTGCAAGCGGCGCAGCCAGTGACACTCGGGCACCACCTGATGGCATATGTGGAAATGTTTGGCCGCGACCGCACCCGTGCGCAGGATGCAGTGAGGCGCATGAACGAATCACCGCTGGGGGCGGCGGCGCTCGCGGGCACTTCCTTTCCCATCGACCGCCACATGACCGCGAAAGCGCTGGGTTTCGATGCGCCGATGGCGAACTCGCTTGATAGTGTTTCAGGGCGTGATTTTGCGCTGGAATATCTCGCCGTATGCTCGATTGTTTCGGTGCATCTGTCGCGCCTTGCCGAAGAGCTGGTGCTGTGGAGCAGCCCGGCTTTTGGTTTTATTCGTTTCTCTGATAGCTTTTCAACCGGCAGCTCGATTATGCCGCAGAAGCGCAACCCCGATGCGGCGGAGCTGGTGCGCGGCAAGGCTGGCCGGGTGTTTGGTTCGCTCGTGTCGCTGCTTACCACCATGAAAGCGCTGCCACTGGCTTACAACAAAGACATGCAGGAAGATAAAGAGCCAGTGATGGACGCGGCGCGCACCATGCAGCTGGTGGTGCCGGCGATGTGCGGCATGGTGCTGGATTTTACTGCTGATACTAAAGCGATGCACCTCGCCGCAAGCCATGGCTACAGCACCGCGACAGACCTTGCGGACTGGCTCGTGCGCGAGCTGAAACTGCCATTTCGTGAGGCGCACCACGCCACAGCAAAAATAGTCAAACGCGCCAGTGACAAGAATTGTGCGTTAGCTGATCTTTCACTCGCCGAGATGAAAGCGGTGCTGCCTGCCATTCACAAAGGGGTGTTTGAGGTGCTTTCTGTGGAGCAGTCCACCGCCAGCCGCACCAGCTTTGGCGGCACTGCGCCGGGGAATGTGAAAGCGGCGATCGCACACGCAAAGAAGAGGTTTGGGTTATGAGACAGCAGGCTCAGTCATCCCCGCGAAAGCGGGGATCCAGCGTTACTCGCGGCAGCGAGAAAAAAAAGACCCATGCCGCCATAGACGTGGCTTCAGCTGGATTCCGGCTCAAGGCCGGAATGACGACTAGGAGGGGTGGGCTATGATTAAACGTCGATGCTGGATTGCTTCGTCACGCTTGCTTCTCGCAATGACGGTGCTTGTCATGTCTGCCTCGGCGATGACGGCCTGCGGCAACAAAGGAAAGCTGAAAACGCCTGCGGAGATTTCAAAAGAGCAGGCCAAGAAAGAAAAAGAAGCAGCGAAGAAAGAAAAAAAGAAAAAAGAAAATGCCCCCCTCCCGGCCTCCCCCCTGCAGGGGGAGGGGCAGTAGCTGCATGGATCATTTTCATTACGATGGTGGAATGTATCATGCGGAGGACGTATCGCTGGAGCAGCTCGCCCACGAAGTCGGCACGCCGTTTTATTGCTATTCCACGGCGACGCTCGAGCGCCATTATCATGTATTTGCCAGCCAGTTTGAGGGCATGGATGCGAAGGTGTGCTACGCGGTGAAGGCTAACAGCAATCTTGGGGTGCTCGCCACACTCAGAAAGCTGGGCAGCGGCGCGGATGTGGTGTCGGAGGGTGAGATCCGCCTTGCTATGGCGGCAGAGATTGCACCTGGAGACATTGTTTTTTCCGGCGTGGGCAAAACCGCAAGCGAAATGGCGTATGCGCTGGAGCAGCAGATTTTTCAGTTTAATGTTGAGTCTGAGCCGGAGCTTGACCTGCTGAATGAAGTGGCGAAAAGTAAGGGCGTGCGGGCACCCGTTGCCATTCGTATCAACCCGGATGTTGATCCTAAAACCCACGCCAAAATTTCTACCGGCCAGAAAGAAAGTAAGTTTGGTATTTCAGCCAAACAGGCGCATCAGGCGTTTGCCCATGCGGCCTCGCTGCCCCATCTCGATGTGCAGGGTGTGTCGGTGCATATTGGTTCGCAGCTGACGTCGATGGAGCCTTTTGCGGCGGCGTTTCGCCATGTGCGCAATTTTGTGTTTGAGCTGCGCAGCAAGGGATTTTCTATCCGCACGGTGGATTTAGGCGGCGGGCTCGGTATTCCTTATGGCGAGAGCGAGCCGCCAGTGCCGGATATGTATGCCGAGACGGTGCGCCGCGAGATGCAGGGCATTGGCGCGAAGCTGATCTTTGAGCCGGGGCGTTTGATTGTTGGGAATGCAGGCATTTTGGTATCGCGCGTGATTTATGTGAAAAAAAGCGACAGCCGCACCTTCGTGATTATCGATGCGGCGATGAATGACCTGATCCGCCCCACGCTCTATGACGCCTACCACGAGATTGTGCCGGCGAAAGAATCATCCGCAGAAAAAATTGCGGTGGATGTGGTGGGGCCAGTGTGTGAGACGGGTGATATTTTTGCTGAAGGCCGCAAGATGGCGCCGGTGGCTGCGGGCGATCTGGTGGTGCTGCGCTCTGCCGGTGCATATGGCGCGGTGATGGCAAACACCTACAACGCCCGCCTTTTAGTGCCGGAAGTGATGGTGCGCGGCAAGGAATATGCGGTGGTGCGCCCGCGCCCGGGCTATGAATCGCTCACCCAGCGCGACCACATCCCGGGCTGGATTTAGTCGATAATCGCGCCGATATAAGGCAGCTCGCGGTAAAAATTGGCGTGGTCGAGACCATAGCCCACCACAAACTTATCCGGCACCGTAAAACCAACAAAATCTGCCTGAATGGCTACGGCGCGTTTGTCTGGCTTTTCAAGCAGCACGGCGGTTTTGACTGTTCTGGCACCGCGCTCACGTATGAGGTTCATAACAAACTGCAAGGTGCGGCCAGAGTCCAGAATATCATCGATAATCAGCACATCGCGGTCTTTCATCGATTCGGTGAGGTCGCGCACGACTTCCACCTTGCCGCTGGATTCTTTGCCGCTGCCGTAGCTCGCGACGGTCAGGAAATCGATCTGCGGGTGCATCCCCACCGCGTGCAGCGCGCGCACTAAATCGGCGGCAAACATGAAGCTGCCGCGCAGCAGCACGACAATCATCAGATCGCTGGGCATGGATTTGGCAATGCGGTTGGCCATGTTCGAGACCTGCACCGCAATCGAATCCGACGAGATGAGTTTTTCAATTTTAGCAGGTTTCATCTTAGTTCTCTCCTCATCATCAGTTCTTTGGCATTACCCAGCTCCAGCACAAAGCGATCACCGAGGCTGGTGACTGCCAGCTCACCAGTATTGAAATTGACAGTTTTGCCGGGCTGCACCATCACCCCATCGCCGCTGGTGACCCACTCGCGTACGACGCCCGCGACCTTATCCTCCAGCGTGACACGCAGCGTCGGCACTTCCATGGCGCTGCTGGTGGTATTGTGGAATTTACCGGTGATTTCATAAAGCATCATGCCGGTGATTTCGCGCTTGGTAACATTCACATCCGCCAGCACCAACCCTTTACTGGGCGCAATTCCGACCAGTGAGGGTGCGATCGTCAGAAGCAGCAGCAGTGCTGCTGCGAGCCCAAAAACAGCAGTGGCAAGCTTGATGCCCAGCGGCACGCCATCGCCGCGCACGGCCGGAACGTTGCTGCCACGCCGAAGCGGCTTTTTTTCTACCGGTGCCGCGGCTTCCTTCAGCATAGCATCCAGCTCCGCCAGTGGCTTACCCGCCAGCGAGGGCGGCGCTGCCTGAAACCAGCTATGTTTGCATTTGGCGCAGCGTACACTGCGGCCTGCGGCTCCAATCGCATGATCGGGAACAGCGTAGCGCGCGTGGCAGGCGGGGCATTCGAGTATCATTTTTCAGTCGCTCGCGGTGGTGGCGGTGTTATCCGATTGAACAATTGTTTCTGCTATAGCATATCTAGCAGGCGTCAACCAGCAACAACAAGTGGCAACGTGTATGATTGTGTTAGAACATGTCGGGCTGGAATATGTGCCCGGCAAGCCTATCCTGAGCGATGTATCGCTGGAATTTCCAGCGGGATCGTTTCATTTTCTGGCGGGGCCCAGCGGGGTGGGCAAAAGCTCGCTGCTGTCGATTCTCTGGCTGGCACGCCGCGCCACGAGCGGTAAAATTCACATGTTCGGCGAAGACATTACCCACAAGCCGCGCAGTGAATTGCCGCGACTGCGCCGCCGTATCGGGATTGTGCTTCAGGATTACAGGCTGCTTGAGCATCTAACGATTGCTCAGAATGTCGGGCTGCCACTGAAAGTAGCGGGTGAAAGCCAAGATCAGATTGACGACAAGGTGCGCGAGCTGCTGGAGTGGATTGGTCTTTCGGATTGTCATGATGCGCTGCCGCAAACGCTCTCCGGCGGGCAGAAACAACGCGCAGCAATTGCGCGCGCGGTCATCACCAAGCCCGACCTGCTGCTGGCCGATGAGCCAACCGGCAACCTTGACCACGAGCTGGCCAAGCGGCTGCTTTATCTTTTTGAAGCGCTGAATCAGGGCGGCACCACCATTTTATTTGCCACGCATGATGAGCACCTCATCTCGCAGTTCAATTATCCGACCTTGAGGCTTAAAGACGGAACATTAGAAAAATGACCAAGATTCTATCCAGTGATATTCTGATTATTGATGCGAATGTGAAGCTTTCGGAAAATCCCGAAATGGCAAGGCTTGCGCAGAAATATGAGCTGATACCGGGCGGGAAAACCGCACTTAATGAGGCGCAGTTCAGGGAATTCTCCGCCGCACTGGCAGGGCATCCGGTAACATTCACACCCGGCGGATCTGCCGCTAATACGCTCACCACGCTCAGCAAACTTGGGCAGGGTAGCATTAAGGCGGATTTTATCGGTGTGACCGGCAAAAGCGCCTACAGCCAGATGATCAAGGATGGGCTGGATGAGGCAAAAGTGAGGCTCATACCAGAAGAAATTCACGGTGAGCCAAGGCCGGAATCGGCGGTGTCGTTTGTGCTGATTTATCCGGATGGCCAGCGCACGATTGCTACCTATCCCGGCAATGCGAAAGATATTTTAAAGCCGGATCTGATTTCCGATGATATGGTGAGCGGTGCTGATGTGGTGTTTGTGCAGGGATCGCTCTGGCAGAAAATGGGCGAAAAATTTCCTGATCGCCTGATGGATCTGCGCTGGCAGCACGGCAAGGAGCTGTGGCTTGCGATGCCGACCCACGCTAAATTCGGTGAGGAAAAGGCCGACCTGTTCCAATGGCTGATACCCAGCGCGAATGTGGTGCTGAGTAATGAAGAAGAGCTGGCGCGTATTTATAAAACCACGCCGGAGCATGCACTCGAGCGCCTGCAGCAGACATTTCAGTCAAAGCGCTCCTCGCAGCGACTAGAAGATATTGCCAAGCAGCAGGTGGGGTTTGTCACCCGCGGCGAAAAAGGTGCTGCGGTGGTGACGCGCGAAGGTATCACGCTGATTGATCCGGTGGCGATTCATCCTGACGATATTAAAAACACTGTGGGGGCGGGTGATACAGCGTTTGCCGGCTTTCTGCTCGGGCACCTGAAAGGGCTTGCGCCTGAAGTTTCGGCACAAATTGCCATGCGCCTTGCCAGTGAGAAGCTGAAAATCAACCAAGCTAGACTGCCCAGTCCAGAAAAAACCTTGCAAGCTACCATGCCTGCGCTATACTCCCAGTTGCATTCAGCGGGTAGAGAAATGCCTGCCGGGATTTCAAAATAGTACATTATTTTTTAATGGATTATTCAGCAGCTGCGGCTATACCTATCTGGTTTTTCATTCATGGATGAGACGCTATGACCAGCCACAACCGACCGACCTCGCCGCATCTTTCTATTTATAAACCACAGATCACGTCCGTGATGTCGATTACCCACCGCGCAACCGGCGTCGCCTTATATGCTGGCACGGCGATTCTTGTCTGGTGGCTGTGGACGCTGGCCTATGATCCGGCTGGGTACGAAACATTCACCCAGTGCGTGAGCTCTACGCTTGGCCAGATCGCTCTTGGCGGCTGGACGCTGGCGTTTTTTTATCATCTCGGTAACGGCATCCGCCACCTCTTCTGGGATATGGGCAAGGGCTTTGCCATACCGCAGGTGGAAAAAAGCGGCCTCGCGGTGATCGCGTTTGCGCTGCTGATGACGGCTGTGGTGTGGAACTCAATTTTAAGCATGGGGCAATAATATGGCGCTAGGTTCATCTGATCTTCGCAGCAAGCTGGGCAGAGCTAAGGGGCTGGGCTCCGCGCACCATGGCGTCAGCCATTGGTGGCTGCAACGCGTGACGGCGGTGGCGATGGTGCCGCTGGCTCTGTGGTTTGTATACTCCATCCTGACCGTGATGCTCACCCGCGATGCGGTGGCGGCGGCGGAGTGGTTTGAAAGCGGTATTCATGCCTCGCTGCTGGTGTTTTTGCTGGCGGCCATGTTCTTTCATGCAAAGCTTGGTTTTCAGGTGGTGGTTGAAGATTATGTCAAGCACCCGGTGTTCAAATATGGCCTGCTGCTTGCCAATAATTTCGTCGCCTTTGGTTTTGGCGTGGTGTGTGTGCTGGCGGTGCTTAAACTTCATTTCGGTAACTGACGATGACAACGGCTTATAAAATAATCGATCATTTTCATGATGTGGTGGTGGTGGGCGCCGGCGGCGCTGGTCTGCGCGCGACATTCGGTATGGCTTCGGCTGGCCTGAACACCGCCTGCATCAGCAAAGTGTTTCCCACGCGCTCGCACACGGTGGCAGCGCAGGGCGGCATTTCCGCAGCGCTCGCCAATATGGGCGAGGATGACTGGCGCTTCCATTTTTACGACACCATTAAAGGCTCGGACTGGCTTGGCGACCAGGATGCGATTGAGTATATGTGTAAGAACGCTGCCGCCGCAGTGATCGAGCTGGAGCATTACGGAGTGCCGTTTTCGCGCACGCCAGAAGGCAAAATCTATCAGCGGCCATTCGGTGGTATGACCACCCATTACGGTAAAGGCACCGCCCAGCGCACCTGCGCCGCAGCTGACCGCACTGGCCACGCTATTCTTCACACGCTCTACACGCAGGCGCTGCGCCATAATGCGCAGTTCTTCATTGAGTATTTCGCTATCGATCTCATCATGGATGATGAAGGGGCATGCCGCGGCGTGATTGCATGGAACCTTGATGACGGCACGATGCATCGCTTCAACGCCCATCTGACGGTGCTGGCAACGGGCGGCTATGGCCGCGCTTATTTCTCGGCCACCTCGGCGCACACCTCCACCGGTGATGGCGGCGGCATGGCGATTCGTGCTGGTCTGCCGATGGAAGATATGGAATTTGTGCAGTTCCATCCAACGGGCGTGTATGGCGCGGGCTGCTTGATTACCGAAGGTGCGCGCGGTGAAGGTGGCTATCTGGTGAACTCCGAAGGTGAGCGCTTCATGGAACGCTATGCACCGAGCGCCAAAGACCTTGCCTCGCGCGATGTGGTGAGCCGCGCAATGACCATGGAAATTCGCGAAGGTCGCGGCGTTGGCCCGGAGAAGGATCATATTTACCTGCATCTTGACCATCTTGACCCGGCGATTCTGCATGAGCGCCTGCCCGGCATTTCCGAGACGGCGAAAATCTTCGCCGGTGTCGATGTCACCAAGCAGCCGATTCCAGTGCTTCCCACGGTGCATTATAACATGGGCGGTGTTCCCACCAACTATCACGGCGAAGTGGTGACCATGAAAAATGGTAATGCCGAAACGGTGGTGCCTGGATTGATGGCGATTGGCGAGGCGGCCTGCGTTTCGGTGCATGGCGCGAATCGCCTGGGCTCTAACTCGCTGCTCGACCTGGTGGTGTTTGGCCGTGCGGCGGCACACCGCGCCGCTGAAGTGGTTCGCCCCGGCATGGCACATAAGGTGGTGCGTGGCAGCAACGAGGATAAGATTCTCAGCCGCTTCGACGCAATCCGCCACAGCAAAGGCAGCACGCGCACTTCGGAAATCCGCCGTGCGATGCAGCGCTGCATGCAGAACCATGCGGCGGTATTCCGTGATGAGCAGATTCTCTCGGAAGGTTCAAAGAAGATGGAGGGCATCTGGCACAGCTTTGACCAGCTTTCCATCAGCGACCGCTCGCTGGTGTGGAACAGCGATCTGGTGGAAGCGCTCGAGCTGGACAACCTGCGCTCGCAGGCGCTGCTCACCATTACTTCCGCGCATAACCGCAAGGAAAGCCGCGGGGCGCATGCGCGTGAAGACTTCAAAGAGCGCGATGATAAAAACTGGCTGAAGCACACCTACGCATGGCTGGATGAGAAAGGCAAAACCCGCATCGATTATCGCGGGGTGCATCTGAACACGCTTTCTAACGAAGTCGAAGCAATTCCGCCGAAGGCGAGGGTGTATTAATGCCGCGCAGCAAAGAAACCGTTATAATTGTTTCCGCCAATCATGATCTTTCTCAGGGGGTGGTGCAGCGTGTTCAGCTGAAGGGCAAGCAGGCGGTTCGGTATTATTCCTTATCAGATGCACTGAAAGCTGCTGACATTGCTGCAAGTAATGAAATTCTTTTCGGATTAGATGAAACAGATCAAGCCTTACGATCATTGGTATTTGATGCAAGAACAGCAACTTTAGAAGAATGCAGGCAAGCGGCTGAATCGTTGTCGGCGTTGAGTGAAAAATTTGCTGATCGGGTTCGTGTCGCTGCGATTACGAGTAATATTCAACATTCTGCTGAGTTTACTACAAAGAAACTCGATGTCATTGAGCCACTCAAACTCTCAAGCAAGGATCTTTTGAAGTCTATTGTTGATTTTGCAGTTGGAACCCAGAAAGAACGGGTATTTCGGTGAAGCGTTTTTTATTTATCGCTGCACTTTTTTTCGTGGCTGCCTGTCAGTCGCCGACGACCTACACGCCCAGCATTTCCGAGCAGGAGCTGGAGCAGGAGCGCATACGCCAGCAGCACTATGCCACGCAGGCAGAAATTGAACGCGATCACAAGAGCCAGCTGAGGCGCATGGATATGGAGCAGCGTCTGCTGCGCGTGGCAAAACCTGTGGCGCAGGCGGGGGCTGAGCTTTGTGTGCAGATCAGGCCGGCGGGCTCGCCTTGTGTGTTTGGTTTTTACATGGAGCGCAGCAGGGGCGAGCCTGAGGACGCCCCACCGCGCGCAGAAGGCATTAATGCCTATGCGGATGGCGAGAATATTTTTGTCACCCCTGGTATGATGCGTTTTATCAGAAGCGATGAAGAGCTGGCGATGGTGCTTTCACACGAGCTTGCCCACAACATCATGGGGCATGTTTCTTCGCAGCAGGTGAATTCAATCGCCGGGGCGATTGCTGGCCTCGCGCTGGACACGCTCGCCGCTTCGCAGGGCTATAACACGCAGGGCGGCTTCACCAACCTTGGCTCCGGTCTTGCCACGGCTGCCTACTCGGTGGAGTTTGAAAAAGAGGCGGATTATGTCGGGCTCTATATCATGTCGCAAAGCGGCTATGATGTGAACAAGGCGGAGAATTTCTGGCGGCGTTTTGCTGTGAAGGTGCCGGAGGCGATGCAAACTGGCATCAGCCATCCTTCCACACCAGAGCGTTTTGTTGCCATGCAGAAAACGATTTATGAGATTAACTATAAACGCAAACAAGGTATCCCTTTGATACCGGATTTTATCGAGCAATAAGGAGTGTTATGGCAGAGCTAAGGCTTCCCCCCAACTCACGTGTGACCAAAGGCAAAACCCACCCCGCACCCGAGGGCGCTTCTAAAAAGCGCGTCTTTAACATCTATCGCTATGACCCCGAGGATGTGAATGATAAGGGCGAGCCGAAGAATCCACGCCTCGACCGCTACGAGGTGGACATGGAAAGCTGCGCGCCGATGGTGCTCGATGCGCTGATTAAAATCAAAGACGAGATGGACTCCACGCTCACCTTCCGCCGTTCCTGCCGCGAAGGTATCTGCGGTAGCTGCGCGATGAATATTGATGGCACTAACACACTCGCCTGCATCAAGCCGATTGAGGATGTAAAAGGCGAGGTGAATATCTACCCGCTGCCGCACATGAAGGTGATTAAAGACCTCGTGCCCGACATGACGCATTTTTACGCGCAGTATGAATCCATCAAGCCGTGGATGCAGACCACCACCGTTGCGCCCGCCAATCAGGAGCGCCTGCAATCGCCTGAAGACCGCGCCAAGCTTGACGGGCTGTATGAGTGCATCCTGTGTGCGTGCTGCTCTACGAGCTGCCCCAGCTATTGGTGGAACTCGGATCGCTACCTTGGCCCGGCCATTTTGCTGCAGGCTTACCGCTGGATTATTGATAGCCGCGATGAAATGACCGGCGAACGCCTTGATGACCTCGAGGATCCGTTCAAGCTTTATCGCTGCCATACCATCATGAACTGCGCAAAGACTTGCCCAAAGGGACTTAATCCTGCTAAAGCAATAGCAGAAATAAAGCAACTCATGGTCAAACGCGCCGTTTAATGGCTATCTATACAAAACTTTCCAAGGCGGAGATTGCCGAATTCCTCGCTGAGTACGAGGTGGGCAAGCTCACCTCGTTTAAGGGTATCGAGGAAGGGATTGAAAACACCAATTACCTGATTCAGACGCCGGCGGAAAAGTTTATTCTCACCCTGTTTGAAAAGCGCACCAAAGCGGAAGATATTCCGTTTTTTATGAAGCTTACAGAGTGGCTGTCTGACCGCGGCATTCCATGCCCGCGCCCGGTTCACCGCAAGGATGGCCGCGTCATTGGCGAAGTGGCGGGAAAGCCCGCGGCGCTGGTACAGTTTCTCGAGGGGCAGGGGCGCCCGAATGTCACGCATTACCATATTCGCCAGCTGGGCACGCTTGTTGCGAACATGCATCTGGCGGCGGCGGATTTCCCCATGTCGCGCGAAAATAGCCTCTCGCTGGCTGGCTGGCAGGATCTCTTTGCCAGGGTTGAGAAACAAGCGGATAGTATCACCCCCGGTCTTGCCAGACTGATTGGTGATGAAATTGATTTCCTTGCTAAAAACTGGCCGAAAGATCTGCCAGTGGGCACCGTGCATACGGATCTTTTTCCGGATAATGTTTTTTTCAAGCGCGACGAACTTTCCGGCGTGATTGATTTTTATTTTTCCTGCCGTGACTTCTGGATGTATGACCTGCTGATCTGCCTCAATGCATGGTGCTTTAACGGTCTGCACAAATTTGTTCCCGCGCGAGCGCGCATTCTGCTGCAATCCTATCACGGTGTGCGGCTGATATTGCCGGAAGAACGCGCGGTGATTCCTGTGCTGGGGCGCGGCGCGGTGTTGCGTTTCCTGCTGACACGCACCCATGACTGGCTGTTTCGTGATCCCGGCGCGATTGTCACCCCCAAAGACCCGCTGGAATATGTGGCTAAGCTCAAATTTTATCATGAGCGTAATCCACTTTCTCCTGTATGAAACATGTCACGATTTACACGGACGGGGCGTGCTCAGGAAATCCCGGGCCCGGGGGCTGGGGCGCTGTTTTAGTGTATGGCGAGCATGAAAAAGAGCTCTCTGGCGGCGAACACGATACCACGAACAATCGCATGGAGCTGATGGCGGCGATTGCCTCGCTTGGTGCGCTCAAGAGCCGCTGCCGTATCGACCTTTACACGGATAGCACCTATGTCATGAAGGGCATTACCGAGTGGCTGCCGGGCTGGAAAGCGCGTGGCTGGAAAACCGCCGATAAAAAACCAGTCAAGAATGATGATTTGTGGAAAATGCTTGAGGAGGCCGCCGCGCAGCATGAGGTGCGCTGGCACTGGGTGAAGGGGCATAATGGCCACGCGATGAACGAGCGCGCAGACCAGCTTGCACGAAACGCCATACCATAGAGTAAATTAACAAAAAGCTGATGCATTTTGACGCTGCCTGCGGCGCGGCCAGCTTGGTCAGAAAATAAAGATTTCGGTCAAGCTGGCATAGCCAATAAAGTTTATTAGCTATAAAAAAAAGCCCCGCACATGGCGGGGCTTTGAGCAAATTGGAGCAATAGAAGACGCGCTGTCTATGCAGCGACTTTGTCTTCTTTTGGCTGGCGGCTGGTGCGAGCAGAAGTCGTCTGGCTGCCGGGGTTGCTGGTTTTGATTTCACCAGTCAGTTCACCACCGCGTTCGATTTCAATTTCGCCGTAGCTGATTTTGCCACGCACTTTACCGGTGGCATAAATCACCAGACGATTGCGCACGATGAGGTCACCCTCGAAGAGACCGCTGATCTCAGCATCTTCGATATGTGCTGCACCTTTGAAGGAACCGGTTTCAGCAATTTCAACAGTGTGAACATCGTTGAGGGTGGCATCCACTTTGCCCTCAATTACTAGACGGTCGCAGGTCGCGATCTCGCCTTTGAGCAGTATATCGTTGCCGACCGTGAGGACGCGTTTGACGGGTTTGCTGCCAGCCACAGAAAACGCCGAAGCAGGGCTAGGCGGCGTAGGGGTTGATGGCTTGGGTTCCGGCATGCGGCTACGAGTGATATCAGCAGCAGCGGGCGCAGCAGGCGCGGCAGGTGCGCTGGGACGGAAAGAGCTTGCGGGCTGTGGTGTTGTGCGCGGCTCTACGGTGCGAGGAGCAGATGCGGTTGAGGACTGCCCTGCACTCAGATAGGCAGGTGCAGAAGAAGATGGAGAAGAAGAGGGCTGAGAGGGTGTTGCCGCGGGTTGGCTTACCACCGATGCTGATTCTGGTGTATCCATGTCGTTTGGATCTGAGGTGGTGTCAAAAAGACTATCTTCCTTGCGACGAAACATAAGCGCTCTCCTGCTTTCTCGAGTGGTTTTTACGGATGTGAGATCAGTGTCTCATTGGGATGACGTTAATGCAACGCGCAAAAGATTGCCACAACAATTTGCGACCAAATCGCGTCTGAAATGATTCTCTATCAGCGCAGCTTTTTTTTCTTAAAAAAGATATGATTTGCCGCGATGGTAAACAGGCGGTTTCCGATAAGCTGGTTGAGCAGCCAATCGGGCGCGAGATGTTCAAAACTTTTGCGCAGCCCCTGCTTGAAGTGAAAGCGAGGATAGCAGCGCTGAAGCATCTCCGCGGCTGATTGGTTGCTGGTGTGGCCATGGAGTGTGGCGGCGAGGTGCTCGGCGAGGCGCTTGCCATAATGCATGGCGGTGTGGATGCCGCCTGCGGTGAGCGGAGAAACAATGCCCGCCGAATCACCAAGTAGAAACACGCGATCGGTGGCAAATGGGTGCACGAGACCGCCCACCGGAATCAGCCCGCCGCGGCGTGCCACCACACTGGCGGCAGAAAAATCAAACACGCCTTTCATTTTGCCTACAAACGCATCAATCTCAGGTTTGCGTGGCAAGCGCTGGGCAATGCCAACCTGCGATACGCCGACGCTGGGAATAACCCAGCCCAGATAGCCGCGCGCGAGCTTCTGGTCTAGGAAGCAATAAAATGCCCCGTCATCCGCCAGCGGAAGGCCGGTATATTCCGCCTCAGCCCCAAGCAGAAAGGCGGTGTTCTGGCCGAGCGCAAAATCATCCGCCACTTTCGAGCGTGGCCCATCCGCACCGATGAGAAAACGTGCATGGTGCTGGCCATTTACCACCACGCCGCTTCCAGCAATCTCGCCTTTTTCATAGGCTGTATCGTAGAGAATTTCTGCGCCGGCGCGAAGGGCTTCATCCGATAAGTGGCGCATGACGGCGGGGGTGTCGGTGGCGAGGAAAAAGTAGCTGTCGGTGGCGAGTTCAGCGCATTTCATGTTGGGGGCGTAGAGCCGCACGCGGCTGATGCGGCGGGTGAGATGCTCCGGCAGCGAAAATTCCTCGGCGCATTCCCCGACAATAATGCCGGTGGTGTGCATGCCGATACCCGGCGCTTTCTTGCGTTCCAGCAGTAATGTACGAATGCCCGCCTGCGCCAGCGTTTTTGCGCATACCAGCCCGCCAAAGCCTCCGCCGGCAATAATCACATCATAGTGGCTCATGGCAGCGCATCCAGCATCGTGACAATTTTTTCCTCAGCTTTGGACATGGGTAGTTGTTTCAGCTTGCCAAGGCTATGCCAGTCCTTGCCCGAGGCGTTCTTTTTTTGCACGAGATAGATGTCGGCATCAAGGGTAAAGTGGCTGTATTGCTGGCGGATGCTGCCCAGCTTTTTTGCGCCGCGCGCTGGCGTTGTCTGGCCTTCTTCAAAGTGATACAGGCCGGATAAAAAATCACCCGCGCGCGCTGTGGCGTGAAATTCGCCATGATGGTTGCGGTAAACAAGAATGTTTTTTTTGCGCACGGGCACGGCTTTGCGTTGCTTGGCTGCAGGGTAGTGCTTCGGCGCTTTCTGACCAAGGCACAGGCTGCTGGCCGGGCAATGACCGCAGCGCGGCTCTTTGGGCAAACAGACCAGCGCGCCGAGATCCATCATCGCCTGATTATAATCAAACGGTTTTGCGCTATCGAGCAGCTCATGCGCCTTGTGCCAGAGTTCGCGATCACTGGCGTCTTTCAGCGCGTAAAGCCGCGAGAGCACACGCTTCACATTCGCTTCCATGACGGCGGCTTTCTGCCCAAATGCAAAGGCGGCAATAGCATGGGCGGTGTTTTTGCCAATGCCGGGCAGTGCCTCAAGCGCTTCGATCGTTTGTGGTAATGTTCCCGCGCTTTGTTTTGCGGCGGCGTGCAGGTTTCTGGCGCGGCGGTAATAGCCCAGCCCCTGCCACGCGGAAAGCACCTCTTTTTCGCTGGCTTCTGCGAGGGCTTTCAGTGTCGGGAAGCGCTCAAGAAACGGTGTATAAAATCGCTCCAGCACGGTTTTGACCTGCGTCTGCTGCAGCATGATCTCGCTGATGTAAATGGCGTAAGGATCGCGCGTGCGGCGCCACGGCAGATCACGGCGGCCATGGGCCTGATACCAGCGGTGAAGTTTCTGATGAAAGGCGCGAACGTCAGACGTCTGCACGACGCTTTCTCATTTCATAGCGAATGATGGCGAGCAAAACCAGAAAACCAGACACAACAAGCAAGAACGGCATTTTGATGTGCAGCAAAAAAGAAGGAACTCGATTCGTCCACAGCTCAGCTGTCCAGCCGGAACCTGCAAAAATGCTATCGAATGATTGCTGCCATGAAGCTGGATCTTCTTTCGGATTAAGTTTTGCGCGAACTTCGTAGGTCACTGGTTTTTCCAGATACATGCCATCTTTCATGAGCACATCAAAAGCACGATCGCTGATAATGACCGTTGGCATGTCTTCCTCGTAACTTGCAACATCAGGTTCGCCTGCAATCACGGCGGTTATGAGAAAAGTCGTCTTTCCTATCAGAAAATGTTCGCCGGGACTGAGCGAAAGCCGATCAAGCAGATTGCTTGATACCGCCGCGCCCTGCAATCTGCCCATGGCATAGGATGCAAAGACCAGTGGCCGGACTTTGTTTTTTAAATCCAGTGTTCCATAGATTGGGTAGGCGCGATCAATCACTTTTAAACGTATTGGCAGCGGCTTTGATTCTGCTCGTTCTTCGGTTTCCTGTGCGCGGGCTGTCGTTTCTACGGTTTTTATGTGAGACTGTTTCCTTGCACTCATGCTCATGAGTGTAAAAATACGAAGATCAGCCGGTTGGTTTTGTCTGCTGACAGCAACATCGCCCCCAAGGCTTTCGCGAGCTTCTTTTTCAAAATAAAACTTCAGGGCTGCACAAAGTAAGAATGCCAGAGCTGTAAGCAGAATGCAGAGATCAGTCAGTGGAATCTTTTTTGTCATATGGCACTTGTTTGTCTGTGCAAATCATAAGATAATGGAACATTATTGCAACTTAATAGCGGATGTATATGAAAAAGCTTTTCTTATCATGGTTCGCGCTGACACTGGCATTGTTTACGCCTGCGGCTAATGCGCAGCAGGGCATGAAGATCGTTGTGTTTGGCGATAATATGACATCCGGTTACCAGCTTCAGGAAAATGAGGCCTATGCCGGCAAGCTTTATTACCGTTTGCGTGATATCGGTTATGAGGCAGTAAGTGTTGTGGGTATGAGCGAAACCGGCCGCACGACCAGCAGTGCGCTTCAGTCCATCGACAAGGTTCTGATGCAGCGCCCTGATATTGTGATTCTTCAGCTGGGTTTTAATGATGTCATCCGGGGCGCTAATACTGATATTGTGTATAACAATATCGTTGATATTGCCGGTAAGCTTCAGCAGCGTGGTATTTTTGTGATTCTTTTTGGCATCAGCGCGCCGGATACCGCGGATCCGGTATACACACGGCAGCTTCAGGCTGTGTACCAGAAGATCGCTGATTTTTACCGCACGCCATTTTATCCTGATATTCTGCAGGGAATCAGAGGGAATCAGGAATTCATGCTGGCAGATTCAAAGCACCCCAATGGCAAGGGCATTGATATCATGGTAGAAAATACTTTCAGAATGGTGGATGCCGGGCTGCGCTGGAAGTGGGATAGAATCAACGAGCAGCGCGGCTTTGACCCGCAAAATAAAGTGGCATTACCGCCTGCAATGCCGCCTATGGCTGAACCCGAGCCGCTACCACCTCGCTAGCGGGCATTGATAAGCGTGTTTTATCGTTGTCAACAGCATGCATGCTGGGTATCCTGCACGCTCATTCACCTTTAGAGGAACTCATGGCCACCACCGAGCGCAAGCAAGCTACATCGCAACCAACCATCACCACCGGCGCCCTGACCGCATCCCGCAAGGTCTATGTGCAAGGCAGCCTGCATTCTGATGTGAAGGTGGCGATGCGCGAAATCAGCCTGACGGGCGGCGAGGCGCCGCTGCGCGTGTATGACACCTCGGGCATTTATACGGATCATGCCCACAAGGTTGACATCAACCAGGGTTTGCCCAAACTTCGTGATGGTTGGATTCGCGCGCGCGGGGATGTGGAGGAATATGATGCGAGGCCTGTAAAGCCAGAAGATAATGGCCTGAAAGGCTTTTCCGGCGCGCCGGTTAAAGCCTTTGATCATGTCAATACGCGTCCGCTGCGCGCGAAAGCAGGTAAGTCTGTGACGCAGCTGACCTACGCCCGCGCCGGCATCATCACGCCGGAGATGGAGTATATTGCGATCCGCGAGAATGATGGATTAAATCCTGTGGGACGCAACGCGTCAGCACAGGATCCTGCGCAGTCGCTACGCGCCTCGCAGGATTTGCACAAACCCTACCGCCGCGGTGAATCGTTTGGCGCGCGTATTCCTAATTACATCACGCCGGAATTTGTGCGTGATGAAATCGCTGCCGGCCGCGCGATTATTCCTGCCAATATCAACCACCCGGAATCCGAGCCGATGATTATTGGCCGAAATTTTAAGGTGAAGATCAACGCCAATATCGGCAATTCGGCGGTTACCAGTTCGGTGGAAGAAGAGGTGGAAAAGCTGGTGTGGGCGATTCGCTGGGGCGCGGATAATGTGATGGATCTTTCCACCGGCCGCAATATCCACAACATCCGCGAATGGATTATTCGCAACTCGCCGGTGCCGATTGGTACGGTGCCGATTTATCAGGCGCTGGAAAAAGTGGGCGGCGTCGCGGAAGAGCTGACATACGAAATTTACCGCGATACGCTGATTGAGCAGTGCGAGCAGGGGGTGGATTATTTCACGATCCATGCTGGCGTGCGCCTACCTTATGTGCCGATGACGGCGAACCGCAAAACCGGCATTGTGTCGCGCGGCGGCTCGATCATGGCGAAGTGGTGCCTTGCGCATCACAAGGAAAATTTCCTCTACACCCATTTTGAGGATATCTGCGAAATCATGCGCGCTTATGACGTCAGCTTCTCGCTGGGCGACGGGCTGCGCCCGGGCTCAATTCATGATGCCAATGACGAAGCGCAGTTTTCTGAGCTGGAAACGCTCGGCGAGCTGACGAAAGTGGCGTGGAAGCATGATTGCCAGGTGATGATCGAAGGCCCCGGTCATGTGCCGATGCATCTCATTAAAGAAAACATGGATAAGCAGCTCAAAGTTTGCCACGAGGCGCCGTTTTACACGCTGGGGCCGCTTACAACCGATATCGCGCCGGGCTATGACCACATCACCAGCGCGATCGGCGCGGCGATGATCGGCTGGTTTGGCACCGCCATGCTGTGCTATGTCACGCCCAAGGAGCATCTTGGCTTGCCGGATCGCGATGATGTGAAGGAAGGGGTGATTGCTTATAAAATCGCTGCTCATGCGGCGGATCTCGCCAAGGGGCACCCCGCTGCCTATCACCGCGACGATGCGCTTTCCAAGGCGCGTTTTGAATTCCGCTGGGAAGATCAGTTTAACTTAGCACTCGACCCGGATACGGCGCGTGAATATCACGATGAAACCTTGCCGGCGGATGGCGCGAAAGTGGCGCATTTCTGCTCAATGTGTGGGCCGAAATTCTGCTCGATGAAAATCTCGCAGGATGTGCGCGACTATGCCGAGAAGCAGAAGCAAGAAGGCATGCAGCAAATGAGCGAAAAGTTCAAGGCAACCGGCAGCCAGATATACCAGAAGGTCGATGCCGCCTAAGCACGAAACAGCGATGGAGCGTATTCGCATGCGACATGCCGGCACAGGCGTGCAGCTGCGCGTGACAATTCCCAGTCAGGTGAAGCCCAGCCTGCTGCTGGTGGGGTGTGTGGATGCGCGGCTGAACCCGCGTGATGACATTGGGATTCCTGATGGCGCGGCGCTGATTCACCGCACGATTGCCGCCACGATTCCAGCCTATGACCCTGCTGACAGCAGCTCGCGCGAGTTTAATGACGTGCTAACTGGCGCGCTTGCGGGCGGTATTCGCCACATCGCGGTGATGGGGCACACGCACTGCGGCGGGCTGGAGGCTTGCCTGTGCGGCGAGCATGAAAAGCTTCGCCATGTGAAAGACCATCTCGCGCCGCTGGAGCCGGTTCGAGCCGTTGCGCAGGGCGCGCACGAGATGGAAGACAAATCCGTCGCGCAGATTATTGCTAATATCCGCACCTACCCCGTGGTGCAGCGGGCGCAGGAGCAGGGGGCGGTTGATCTTCATGGCTGGGTGGTGCATACCGGCAGTAAGCGCATCCGGCAGATGGATCTTAGCCATCCCGAGCGCGCCTTTGAGCCGATGCCGACGCTTGCCAGCCTGCCTGAGAAGGCGTCGGTGATTGACCGCATCGCCCACCAGCAGGCGGCTTATGCCGAAAAACCCGCCCGCGAACCGCAGCGCCACGAGCCGGAGCTGATTATCCTCAGCGATATGGATGCAGAGGTGAACCCCGCCAATGACCTAAGCATTCCTTACGGCAAGGCGATTATTTACCGCGATGTGATTACCCCCGGAGACGATCTGCCGCTGGGGAAAAAAGCGGCGATACAGTTTGCCGTGGAGGCCAAGGGGGTGCGCGATGTGGTGGTGCTCGGGCATTATGATAGCCGCAGAGAAGGGGATGATTATGAGCATGCCTGCACGCAGGTTTTAAGGCGCATGGAGCGGCTTAAGCAGTTTGATTTTTTAAAAGGCCCCAGCGATCGTGGCGTGGTGAAGATTCATGGCTGGGTGTTTGATAACGCCATGCACCCGCCCGCTATTTTTGAAGCAAACCAGAAGGGCGGCTTTGTGCCTATGATGGAAGCGGCGGCGAAATCTACTGGTGGTGTTAAAATCTAATTGCCAGGCGGACTAAAATAGTTATGCTATTTATTTAAAATAATTAATAAAAAGCGGGACAATGAAAGATTGGATTAAAGATAGCAAAATAAGCCGTGTGATTGCCAAGGCAATTTTGCCCGCAGAAAAAACTACGGTTATCAAAGCCGGAACGGAACAGGAGTTGAAGCCCATTCTTGGCGACACCACTAATCTAGCCGCCATTCATGACGTCAAACCACGGGCAGTCGATGTGACGACCATCAAACCCATAGATAGTGATGTCATTCTAGCAGAGGTGCCGATAGATCTTAAGCCAATCAAGGATCTCGTGCCAAAAAAGGATCTCGTGCATGGTGTGGTCAATAGCATTTTAAGTGATGGCTATGAATACATACCAGAGGATGAGTATCTGCTGATGTCAGTATATGAAAATCGAGGTGGTGGATTGGTCTCGGGATATCCCACCAAGTTGGCACTGAGTATCGAGAGCAAGCATTTTCGTGATATGGCAAAGGATATGCTGCTACGCCTCGCCAGCTCGCATCAGGGCGCAGAGATTTTGGACAACCGCGAGGTAAAAGACTATCGCCATAGTTTTGCAAAAGCGAAAGATGGGCACGAAAAGGACAGCAATTACACGATTTTGTGGCGCATCGTTGCGAATGCAGGTTTTGGTGATCGGGACATTGCAGAGATTGCAGAAGTGGCGAGAAGAACTGAAAACTACGAGTTTTTATCCGCTCTTGAAGCGGCTTACAAGCAAACCAAACAGGCTGCATCCATCAGGCGCTAGTCAGTTTAAAGCGTTCTTCAGGCAAGTCCGCCATCCATGACGCGGCGTTTATAATTGCGGCGCGCTTTGTTCCAGCCGCGCTCATGCACGTTGAAAAAGACTGTCTGTACTAAAGGCTCGATGATGCCGATCGCCAGCGCAATCTCCCAGCTTCCAGAAATTGCATAGGCTACTGCGATGGCCACCACGAAGTGCATCAGGCAGTAGGTGACTGTTTTTGCGGTTAATTCATGCGTAAAAATGAGTCTTGTCATACCAACCTCTCATACACTACTCACAAATTCTACTATGCCTTGCTGCAAATGCAGTTTTCTGCGCTTCCGCTCGGTCATGTATGTTTGCGTACACTCCCTCGCGGTTCTCGAAAACCGCACTTTCGCTTGCGTCCTAGCGAATTTGTGAGCAGTGATTAAGCCTTATCATATCGCAAATGAGAGTCATTCTCAATTATTTAATCAGAGTAGTCAGGAAAAATTATAGTTAATCATTCTTAAACCAATCGAGAGTATAAGTTAGCTTTGGTAAAGAAGGAGATAGGCTATGCTGAATATCATCGAAATTATCAAAGTCATTTTTATGGATTATTCGGAGCACAACTAGCAATAAAATAACGATTTTATCTAAAATGGCGGCCTTTGGGCCGCTTTTTGTTTGTCACAGAATTGTCACACAAAAATCGTGGGAAAAGCGTAGAATTACTGTTATATCCTCTGCCATGTGACATAGCCCATGGCTGAATTGAGAGCAGTGTATGACCAACGCCAAAAAACAATATACGACCGAAGAGCTGGAGTCGAAATATAACGATATTACCGTTCTTTTTGATTACGCCGAGGAGCTGGTAGCGACCGTTGAGAGCCAGTTTGTTCAGGATCCGGAGGCGCAGATGCTGCTGGTTGAGCCACTCATCAACGATATTGGTGATGCAACGGACGTGCTCAGCGAAGAATTTATTCTGCTGGCTGAAAATAACCGCGGTAAGGCCGTGAAGGTCAGCAAGTCCCGCATTGAGGCGGCGCTGCGCAAAATATATGTGTCGGTGTCAGAGTATCAGGCGAAAGTGAAAGCGGCCTCCAAATCTGCCACCAGCGCGCTCAAAAACATCGCTGACCCGATTGTCGCTAAAATCCAGCGTCAGGTGGAGCTTGTGGTGGCGGTGTTTCTAGAGTTCGTGAATATCTCGCTCTACAGCATCATGAACAAAGCCGAAGTCGAGGCGCTTCGCGTGCGCGATACCCGCATCGCCATGATGATGCATCAGCAGGCCATGAGCCAGCAGCAGTAATACCGCTCCAAAACTCTACTATGCCTTGCTGCAAATGCGATTTTCTGCGCTGCCGCTTGGTCATGTACTTTCGTGTACATTCCCTCACGGTTCTCGGAAATCGCATTTTCGCTGGCGGCTTAGCGAGTTTTTGAGCGGTGTCTGGTCTCAAAAAATCAAACAGACAAAAAAGGGAGCCGTGTGGCTCCCTTTTTGCTTCGTTATCGCCCGAATCGTCACAACGATTCTAGGGCGATCCAGTATGGATCCCCTGAGTTGCTTCGCAACTCAGGGGATGACAAGCTAAACGCTGTAATATAACTCGAACTCGCCCGGCGTGGGGGTGTGTTCCCAGCGGTAGACTTCCTGCATTTTAAGCTCAATGTAGCTATCGATGAAATCATCGGTGAACACATCGCCTTTCTTGAGGAAGGCGCGGCCTTTATCCAGCGATTCCAGCGCTTCGCGCAGGCTACCGCACACGGTCGGAACATTTTTCAGCTCTTCTGGCGGCAGATCATAGAGGTTTTTATCCATGGCATCGCCGGGGTGGATTTTGTTTTCAATGCCATCCAGACCCGCCATCAGCATCGCGGAAAAGGCGAGGTAGGGGTTCGCGGTTGGATCCGGGAAGCGCACCTCAATGCGCTTGCCCTTCGGCGAAGCCACATACGGAATGCGGATCGATGCCGAGCGGTTGCGCGCGGAGTAAGCGAGCAGCACCGGCGCTTCAAAGCCGGGAATCAGGCGCTTATAGCTGTTGGTGGAGGCGTTGGTGAAGGCATTCAGCGCCTTGGCGTGTTTAATGATGCCGCCGATATAGTAAAGGCACATCTCCGACAGATCGGCATAGCCATTGCCAGCAAAGAGCGGCTTTTTGTCTTTCCAGATCGATTGGTGGGTGTGCATGCCGGAGCCGTTATCACCGGAGATGGGCTTCGGCATGAAGGTGACCGTTTTGCCGTAGCTATGCGCGACATTATGCACCACATATTTGTATTTCTGCACATTGTCGGCGGTGGCGGTCAGGGTGGAGAAATCAAAGCCCAGCTCATGCTGCGCAGGGGCTACCTCATGGTGGCCGAGCACGGGGGTGATGCCAACGGTCTTCAGCACCGAGAGCATTTCATTACGAAGATCCGCGCCGGAATCAACGGGCTGAACGGGGAAATAGCCGCCTTTGGTGCCTGGGCGATGACCCATATTGCCAGCCTGATAGCTGCGATCAGAATTCACCGGCAGTTCTTCGCTGTCGAGATGGTGAAAGCTGGAATTGCCAGAGGTTTTGAAGCGCACATCGTCAAACACGAAAAACTCAAGCTCGGGGCCGAAATAGGCGGTGTCGCCAATTTTGGTGTAGGCGAGGTAAGCTTCGGCGCGCTTGGCGATGGAGCGCGGATCGCGGCCGTAAGACTGGCCGGTGGAGGGCTCGATTACATCGCAGAAAATGACCGCGGTGGGCTGCGCAGCAAACGGATCAATGAAAGCGGTTTTGGGATCCGGCATCAGAATCATGTCGGATTCATTGATGGATTTCCAGCCAGAGATGGACGAGCCGTCGAACATGATGCCGTCTTCAAAGCTTGCTTCATCCACTTTATCAGCCACATAGCAGGTGTGCTGCCATTTGCCTTTGGGGTCGGTGAAGCGGAAATCAACAAACTGGATGTCGTTGTCTTTAATGAGTTTAAATACGTCTTGGGCGGACATAGGCTACCTTTCTCGTTGCGAATTGGGCACCTCTATAAGCTCTACTTTTGCCTCAAATCTGCTTGGAATGGATCCTCCTCGAAAATGTCATGTACTTTTGAGTACACTCATTTTCTCGGCTTCTATTCCTGCGCGCTTTTTTGCAAAAGCGAGTTTCTAGAGGTGCCCTTTTTTATGGTTTTATGTTGTAGTGCAGCAATGGCAGGGGTTATAGCAACGCCGCACGTAATGTAAAGAGAGCGAGGCGCAAATTTTTTTAAATTTTTTTGCTGCAATTTACCCCGGGCGGGGTATGTTCTTTTTCCCGCTGCGGCTACAATGCGTCGGAGCCGCGCTCGCCGGTGCGGATGCGGATGGCCTGCTCCACAGGCGTCACGAAAATCTTTCCATCCCCGATTTTGCCAGTGCGTGCAGCGATTTCAATCGCCTGCACCACCTTATCTACCAGCGCATCTTCCACCACCACCTCAACTTTGATTTTAGGTAGGAAATCGATCACATATTCCGCGCCGCGATAAAGCTCGGTGTGGCCTTTCTGACGGCCATAGCCGCGCGACTCGGTGATGGTGATGCCTTGCGCGCCAGCTTCATGCAGCGCGTCTTTGACATCATCGAGTTTGAATGGTTTGATGATTGCTTCTATCTTCTTCATGCAACCACAGGTTAGCCGAGCTGTTTATGAATGCAACCACAAATCCACGCCCGGATTATCCGCGTTTTCATCTTGCCTTTCCTGTACATGACTTGGGCGAGGCGCGGCGTTTTTATGGCGGGCTTCTGGGCTGCGCTGAGGGCAGGAGTAATGAGCGCTGGGTCGATTTTGATTTTTACGGCCACCAGATTGTCGCGCATCTTTCTGACGAAGCGCATGCGGTTTCGCATAACGCTGTGGATGGGGATCAGGTGCCGGCGCGGCATTTTGGTGTGATTCTGCCATGGGGAGAGTGGCACGAGCTTGCTGAGAAATTGAAACAATCAGGGCTGCAATTTCTGATTGAACCGCATATTCGCTTTAAAGCAAAAGTGGGCGAGCAGGCGACCATGTTTTTTCTGGATCCCAGCGGCAACGCGCTGGAGTTTAAGGCATTCAGAGACGAAGCGATGATTTTCGCCCGGTAATCTTTTTTGCCGTTTTTGAGTCGCCTTTAATTAATTCTATCTTAATTCCATTGGTTTAACCATGGTATG
>CANHDY010000012.1 GCA_947459535.1 Rickettsiales bacterium
CCCCAGAAGCTCATCTGCCCCCATGGCAGCACATAGCCGAGAAAGGCGGTGGCCATCATGAGGAGGAAAATCACCAGACCAAGCCACCACAGAATTTCGCGCGGCGCTTTATACGAGCCATAATACAGGCCGCGGGAGATATGGATATACACGACGATAAAGAACATCGATGCACCGACCGCATGCATGTAGCGCAGCAGCCAGCCGAAATTCACCTCGCGCATGATACGCTCAACACTATCAAACGCCAGCGAGGTGTGCGGCACATAATGCATGGTCAGAAACAGCCCGGTTAAAATCTGCATCACAAGGCAGATGCCGGCGAGCGAACCGAAATTCCACCAGTAGTTGAGGTTACGCGGAGCCGGATATTTGCTGCCGAGTGAATTATCAATGAAAGAAAAAATCGGCAGGCGGTATTCAATCCAGCCTTTAACTCCGGGTGCCTGCGCGGTGGGTTTGTTTGCCATGGTGATTATCCGATTTTAATGCGGTTATCTGCGATGAATTCATATTTCGGCACGGCGAGGTTGGTCGGCGCCGGGCCTTTGCGAATGCGGCCAGCGGTATCGTAATGTGAGCCGTGGCAAGGGCAGAACCAGCCATTATATTCACCGGCATCATTCACCGGGATACAGCCCAGATGAGTGCACACCCCCACCATCACCAGCCATTGGTCCTTGCCTTGCTTGACGCGATCTTCGTCGGTCTGCGGGTCTTTAAGGTCAGCAAGCGCCACCGCGCGTGCCTCATCGATATTTTCCTGAGTGCGATGACGGATAAAGACCGGCACACCGCGCCATTTCACACGCACCGTCTGGCCGAGCTGAATCGGCGAAAGATCCACCTCAATGGTGGAAAGCGCCAGCGTATCCGCTGCGGGGTTCATGCTGTCAATGAACGGCCAGACAGCCGCACAGCCGCCCACAGCGGCCATGCCGCCGGCGGCCAGCGCCATGAAATCGCGCCGTGTCGGCTCGTGTGAGGATTCAGAAGAAGGTGTGTGGTGACTCATGGATTATCCCGATAAAATAAACGACTATCGGGGTCTTTCTATAACAAAGGCGCATGAAGTTGCAAGTGCTGCTGAATAGAAAAATTGAATTATCTACGTTTGCGGCCGGGATGCATCAGTCGCCGCATCAACTGCGTGTTTGTCTTTAAGCAGCAAAAGCGGCTTTAAACAGCGCCGTGCCCCAGGCGATGAGGTGATCGCCCACTCCTTGCAGCACATCCATCCATTCGCGGGCATTGGCAACACATTGCCCCACCGTCTTGATATCAAACAGGCAGGGGCCAAAGCTCGCGGCAAACGCTGCAAAAGTGATGCCGCCGGTGAGCATGAAAAACATATTGAACCGTGGATCGCGGGGATCTTGATTCATCAGCGGTGGGCGGCGAAAAAACATAAACCTATTGTGCCTTAGACCACGCCTGCATACCAGCTGATTTTTATGAAGCTTTGATGACAGCAAAACACGCCGATAAACTATTGATCTTACTTGCAAACTTATTTATGTGAGTGGATGGCTAGGCAGCGGCGCACGCAGAAACGCAGCGTAGCAGCGCTACGTGAGGATTCGAGTACGACGATAACGACGCCAGCAACCACAGAAATAAGTTTATGCAACTCGCCCTCTATCAGCCCGACATCCCCCAAAACACCGGCAGCATGATGCGCCTGTGTGCGTGTCTGGATGTGCCGCTGCATATTATTGAACCGTGTGGTTTTGCCTTTGATGAAAAGCGCCTGCGCCGGGCGGTGCTGGATTACGGTGAGCATGCCACCATCCACCGCCATAGTAGCTGGCCGCGCTTTCTTGATATAAGACAAGTGGCCGCGCCGCCGCGTGTAGTACTGGTCTATCCGCGCGTGGCCACCTCCTATCTGGATTTTACGTTTCGCCCGGACGATATCCTGCTGCTTGGGCAGGAAACATGCGGGGTTCCGGATGAGGTCGCGGCGGCGTGCGATGCGGCGGTTGCGATTCCCATGAAAGCAGGGGTTCGTTCGCTAAATGTGGCGCAAGCAGCTTGCATCGTGCTGGCCGAAGCGCTACGGCAAACGGGACATTTTGGAAAGATGACGCTATGACTACACACAAGGCCAACCTTCGCCAGCTTACGGATATGAACATGGATCTATCAGAGCAACAATCAACTGCCTCTGGCTGGTTTCGTAGCTTGCGCGATCAGATCTGCGCCGAGTTTGAAAAGATGGAGCAGGAATTCACATCCCATCTGGATGCGGGAGGTCAGCAGACCGACCCAGCCTTGAGCATGCTTCATGGCGCGAGCAGCAGTCGAGCGCCGGAAGCAATTATTAGTAAGCCGGGCGCATTCATAAAGACGCCTTGGTCTAGAGACCAAGGCGGCGGAGGTGAAATGTCCGTGATGAAAGGGCGCGTGTTTGAAAAAGTGGGTGTGAATATTTCCACTGTTTACGGCGAGTTCAGCGATCAGTTCCGCAAAGAAATCCCCGGCGCGGCGGACATGCCTTATTTCTGGGCGTCCGGCATTTCGCTGGTGGCGCATATGTGCTCGCCCTTAGTGCCCGCGGTGCATATGAATACGCGGATGATTTGCGTCAGCAAAAATTCTTTCAGTGATGCAAGGTCAGCAGACCGAGTCAGCCCTGAGTCATGCGCCATGGAATTTTCAGCAGAAAATTCCTGGAGCGACTATAAAAGCTGGTTCGGCGGCGGCGCGGACTTAACCCCGATGTTTCCGGTGGAGCGTGACACGCAGGATTTTCATTCCGCTTTCAAAACAACCTGCGACCGATTTGATCCTGCCTACTACCCGAAATTCAAAGCGTGGTGCGATGAGTATTTTTTCCTGAAACATCGAGGCGAGCCACGCGGCATCGGCGGCATATTTTATGACTACTTAAGCCCTAAAAACCCTCACCCCTACCCTCTCCCTGGAAGGGAGAGGGAATCACTTACTGCTCCTTCTCCCTCTCAGGGAGAAGGCCGGGATGAGGGTAAAAGCTGGAACGATCTCTTCACCTTCACCCAGGAAGTCGGCAAAACCTTCCTTGCGATTTATCCCGACATCGCCCGCCGCCATATGTTTAAGCCATGGACGGCCGAAGAGCGCGAGCACCAGCTCAAAAAACGCGGGCGCTATGTGGAGTTCAACCTGCTCTACGATCGAGGTACGCGCTTCGGCCTGATGACCGGCGGCAATGTCGATGCCATTTTAATGTCCATGCCGCCCGAGGTGAAATGGCCATAGTCATCAAAACTTCATTTTTTTATTTGTTCGTCATGATGTACGGTGAGCTATGTCTTATGATATCCCACAGCACGTGAATGATGCATTGGTCGTCATGATTAAAATTGCCGATAAAGAAATTATGGCAATGCGCCGCAGTGAGACACGATTAAACGACCCCAAAAATTCCCCCGCCTGGGGCTATGTTGCTCAAGAACTTCATCCAATGCTAAGCAGGGTTAAAGCGGAAATCTCAGCGGCGATGAAGGCGGGCGATGTGATGCCAGCAGTCGCCGCGCTGCAGGATAAAATCGATGTTTTTGAGCTAGACAATCGCGACCAGGCAAAAGTCATTTTCGTGAAAGCAACGAAGGCCATGCTAAGAAGCATTGATCCGAATCAATACCCCGAGATACAATCAGCGCTTGATGAGATTTCAAGCGCAAGTCGCGTTCAGGCTTGAACCTCCGCTTCTTCTTTTCTTTTTCAACCACCTCAGCACCGCCCGTTCGGGAATGGCCGTAATCATAATAGCGCGGACTAAGGCCTACGGCTATCCCCGCGACCTTCTTTGTTCTTCTGCTTGTTTTTTAACATTTTCAAATAGCTGCTGTCACTTGCATGGTAACCATAAGGATCGGCGCCATTATATAAGTTAATTAACTCACTTGCCTGTCTTGCGTCATCACGTAAACCAGAAGTTTCTTGCTCTGCTTTTAGCATTTCCTTTTCGCTGGGCATATCGCCGAGAGCCGATCTTATAAACGCGCCAATCGCCGAATCTTTATTCTTGATCTTACGCCATGCCGCTTTGGGCAACACCGAAATATCAGACAGCCCGTCTGCTCCTAATTTAGCATCGCCAGTAATTAATAGAAAGCGGGGGATTGGTTTTTCGGTGGTCGTATTGTCATGGTAGAAGGCATTATATCTGCCTTCTCTGAAGTTATTAATCAGTTCCGTACCGTTTATTTCCATGGCCTGATCGGTTATAATTCCTACGATCTCACAATCTTCCTTGCGAGCCTTAATTAATATCTCCTGAAGCTCTTTTTCACTGGAAACACTTGCCGCCTGGCAGCTGTAATGTTTGATAATGTGGCCTGCTGTGCAGAGGCTTGAGCCTTATTGTCATCAATAACAATAAAAGCTTTCTTAGGATATTTGAGAAATATATTTGTCCACGATTTGCGCATAGAATGCCATCATAACAGAAACCGCATGCATAATGAACTACATAAACCAGACGTTACGCTTGGGTTTAATTCCTTCTATCATCAGAATTCAGCCACTTCAGCACCACGAGGCCCGGGATGGCAAGCGCGGCGGCGAAGGCGAAGAAGAGCGGCCAGCCGAGCTGCTCAGCCACCCAGCCGGCGGGCGTGGAAAGCCATGTTCGGCCAAACGCGGCGAGCGAGGAAAGCAGCGCATATTGCGTGGCGGTGAAGGCGACATTGGTCAGCCGGCTGATATAGGCCACAAACGCCGCCGTGCCCATACCGCCGGTGATATTTTCCAGCGTGATCGAAAGGGCAAGCACCGCCTCGTCCGCCCCTGCATAAGCCTGCACCACAAACATCAGGTTGGTGACGCCGTGGCCGATGCCGCAGATCCACAGCGAGCGCATGATGCCGAGCCGATAGACCATCCAGCCGCCGATGAAACTACCGGCGATGGTTGCAATCAATCCATATAATTTGACGATGGTCGCGATCTGTTCCTTGGAAAAGCCGATCTCGATGAGAAACGGGTTGGTCATCACCCCCATGAAGGCATCGGCGAGTTTATACAGCACGATAAACAGCAAAATGGCAAGCCACTGCGGCCGCTGCATGAACTCGGCGAAGGGCTGGATGACATGACTTTTTAGCCACTCATTCATCGAACGTTTCCTCGAATCCCGAATCCCCAATCCCCAATCCCGCTGAGGTTCCCCCGCCAAAAGCGCCGCCAGTGCTCCAATGCCAAGCAAGCACGACATCAGCGCATAAGTCATCTGCCAGCCAAACCATGTGGCAAGAAACAGTGCCCCAGCACTTGAGGCAATCATACCGAAGCGATAGCCCAGCACCACCGCCGCCGCACCTGCCCCCTGCTCCTCTTCTTTCAGCAGTTCGACACGATACGCATCAATGACAATATCCTGCGTGGCGGAAAGCGACGCCACACACACCGCCGCCAGCGCCGTCAGCCATGGATCAATCGCCGGACTCGCAAATCCCAAAAAGACAAGCGCCGCCGCCAGCAAACACTGCACAAAAAGCAGCCAGCCGCGCCGGCGGCCAAACACTCGGCAGAAAAATGGCAGCTTCAGCCCATCGACCAGCGGCGCCCAGAGAAATTTGAGGGCATAGGGTGTGCCCACCGCGGCAAACAGACCAATCGCCGCTTTACTGACGCCGGCCTCAGTCAGCCACACCGACAAGGTGGAGCCAGTCAGTGCAAGCGGCAGGCCAGAAGCAAAGCCAAGCGCCAGCACAGCGACTATTTGTGGCTTAAAATACAGTTGGATATCTTGTAATTGGGCACGCATCGGTGAAATGTGACATTTCTGTTAAATATTTAAACTTATTTTACTGTTTTCTTGAGATAATAAACTCACATGTTACCATGTGACGTTAGTAGATTCACATGTTACCATGTGACGTTAGACAGACATGAGGTCTTAAGCAATGGGTTTCAGGTTAACAGCAACTGATACACAGCTCGCAGTGCCGCAGAAGCAGACAGTCGCAGTGAGCGCTTCATTGCCCTCGGATGAGGCACTACGCAAACAGGTAGAAGAGTTTCAAGCTCGCTTTGGCGAGCGGCTGCATTATCTCGTTCAGCAGATGGATCTTGCACATATTTCCCACTATTCTTCGGGCTGCGAAAGCCGCTATGTTACGTTCGAAATTTTCCCGGCTTCCGCTTATGTCGCAGAAATGATCCGGATGATCTCGCTTGATCGCGAATACAAGCCACGCAGCAGCCAGGGATTCCGGGATGCAGATCGACGTGTTGATTACAATCCGGGCGTAGATTTTCTCCATTTTCTGCGTCGCTGGTCGGGCTATGCCGAGCAGGTAATGCGCTCTGAGGGTTCGTCGGCACGTGGCGTCGCAGCCGCGCGTGCGCTGGTCACCATGCAGCAGCTATCGGTTGAACTCAGCGAAGGTAGAGCATCAACACAGCTGCGCTCGACCAGTTTTGTACGCATGCTCTCCGACATCAGCCTGCTGCTGGAATCCAAACAGACAAACAATTCAGGCCACGCCCGCGCGACACAATCCGTTCAGGATGATGAAAATTATCAAGCAGCGCTGATGGCTGCAGGCGCGATAGTTCCTGACGAAAAATAATCAGCACAAAATAGGCTAAGCCACCAGCGCGCTCAGCGGTTTCATCGCACGCGCGCCCAGCTGCTGGATGATTTCACCTGCGCAGCGATTGCCAAGTGCGGCGCAATCAGCCAGCGCCCTACCCTCAGCACGTGCATGCAGGAAGCCAGCGGCAAACAAATCCCCCGCCCCGGTTGTATCCACCAGCCTGGAAACGGGCTTGGTCGGAACACGGTAAACGTGATCGGACGTCACCACCACCGAGCCTTTTTCACTCATGGTAATGGCCACTACCGGGCACAGCCCGCGCGCCGCGCTGATGGCTTCATCCACATCCATCGCACCGGTCAGCGCTATAATCTCGGCCTCGTTGGCAAAGAGCACATCCAGATCCCGCTGAACCAGCGCCAGAAACGCATCACGGTGCATATTCACACAGAATGTATCCGACAGCGTAAAGGCCACACCGGCTTCATGGGCGCGCGCCAGCGAGATGGCTTTGCGAATGGCCTGTTTGTTGTGCTCGCCGTTCCACAAATAGCCTTCAATATACACGGTATTGCTAGCAGCAATCAGCGTTTCATCGATATCATTTTCATCAAGCAGCGCGCAGGCACCGATATAGGTCGCCATGGTGCGCTGGGCGTCTGGCGTCACAAATACCAGGCAGTTTGCTGTTGATGGCTGAGCGCCGGGCGCTGGCTTGCTGTGATAGCGCACGCCGACCGATTGCAGATCATGAGCAAAAATTTTCCCCAGCTGGTCATCGGCCACCTTGCCGATAAACGCGCCCTTGCCGCCCAGCGAGGCAATGCCCGCCATGGTGTTGGCCACCGACCCGCCGGAACATTCCGTAGATGGACCAACCAGCGAATAAAGCGCCTTGGAGCGCGCTTCATCCACCAGCGTCATGGTGCCTTTGCCGAGTTTCTGTGCGGCAACAAAATCATCGCTGACATGGGTGAGTACGTCGACAATGGCATTACCAATGCCGAGAGTGTCATAAAGTTTGGTCATGGGTTCTCCTTTGGTGTCATCCCGAGCGTAGCCCAGGGATCTTAAGTTCGCAGCAAAAAAAGATCATCAAGGTCGCCTTGGGCTCGTTCAGGATGACATCTTCTCTCTCGCGAGCGCCAGCCCCTCAGGCGTATCCACGCCCAGCGGCACCACATCCACCACCGCGACATCAATCCGCATGCCCGCATCCATCGCGCGCAGCTGCTCAAGCTTTTCACGTTTTTCATTCTCGGAAGGCGGCAGCTTAACAAATCGCTCCAGCGCGTCGCGCTGGTAGGCATACACGCCGATATGGTGCAAAAAACGGCCATCCGGACAGGCCTTCGCGGCGCGAGTGAAGGTGATTGCGCGGCCGATGCGGTCAATCACCGCTTTCACTACGGCGGGGTCATTTTTCTCTTCTTCATTGGTAATCACGGCCGCAAGCGTACCGATATCCACCAGCTTGTTATCAAGCAGTGCCGCGGCATACGCGATGATGGATGGCTCCAGCAGCGGCATATCCCCCTGCACATTCACCACCACATCATGCTGCCCGGCCGGGTCAACCTGCCCAAGCGCGGCATAAATACGGTCAGAGCCGGAAGGAAGGTCAGGGTCGGTGAGCACCGCCCGGCCGCCTGCCTGCTCCACGGCGTCCTTGATGGCTGGCGAGTCGCAGGCCACCACCACCTCCCCCACCTTGGAGGCCACCGCGCGGCGCCACACCTGCACAATCATCGGCAGCCCGCCAATCATGGCGAGCGGCTTGTTTGGCAGGCGCGTGGAGGCAAGGCGCGCGGGGATGAGGATGATCGGATTCATGTTGTTTTTATAAATAGTTGATTGCATTTCGCCAGCATATTATAACAGCGCGAGTTTTTTTGTTATTTTTCTGGATAATTTATGGATCGTCAGTCTTTTGAAATGAATAAAATTGCAGGCGCGGTGCTGCTTGCAGGTCTGGTTGCGATGGTGGCCGGCATTGGCAGTGAAATGCTGTATCATGGCTCTGCCATGCACCCCGGCCATGCTGAAGTCAAGCGCGGCTACGCTATCGAAGGCGCAGAAACCGCAGACGCAGGCGCTGGCGGCGAAGCCCCGAAAGAATGGGTGCCGGAAGATATTGCGCCCTTCATGGCGAAAGCTGATGTAGCCGCTGGCGAAGCGCAGATAAAAAAATGCACCGCCTGCCATACCTTTGATAAAGGCGGCAAAAACGGCGTTGGTCCCAACCAGTGGGCAATTTACGGCAGCGATTTTGCGCATAAATCCGACTTTGCCTATTCCGACGCGCTGAAAGCGCTGCATGGCAAGAAAAAATGGGGCGAGCAGGAGCTTTCTGCCTTCCTGGAAGCGCCGCGAAAATATATCCCGGGCAATAAAATGTCATTCGCCGGCATCAAAAATCCGCAGGATCGCGCGAACCTGATTGCGTATCTGAAGACGCTGCGGTAATACACGCGTCATCCTGCGGCTCGCGTCAGCGAGAGCGCAGGATCCCGTGTTATAATAATGAGATCCTGTGCAATCGCTTCGCGATTCACAGGATGACGATGAGGAGAGACCCCCATGGAACCCACCACCATCAGCTATATCTGGCTCATTACTGGCGTGCTGCTGCTACTTGCTGAAGCATTCGGCGTCACAGGTGTGGGGCTGCTCTTTGCCGGGCTTGGTGCCTTCACGGTCGGTTTTCTTTTAAAACTTGGCGCTGTCGGCACAGACGACACGCTGCTGCAGTTTGTGTGCTTCCTTGCTGCCACAGCGCTTTGGACGGTCGCGCTGTGGAAGCCGATGCGCAAATTCTATTCGAGCAAAAACAAATCCGGCTACAATAACATGATTGGCGAAACCGCCTATGCTGGAAGCAGCGGCCTGAAAAAAGGCGAAGTTGGCGAGGCCACCTGGTCTGGCACCATCATGAAAGCGCAGCTGGCAGACGACGCCGGGAAAGACCATGTCGAAGGCGGCGCACCGGTCACCATTGTCGACGTCAAAGGCGTAACGCTGATTGTAAAACCGTCATCCCGTGGAGCGAAGCAGTAGCGTAGCGAACACGGGATCCAGAAAAGAAAAATGTCAGGAGACATTGGCCGTCAAATAGTAAGACGCAAAAAGTCTCCTGACTTTTTGCTTCACTGGATCCCGGACAAATTTTGCTACTGCAAAATTTTCCGGGATGACAAGACAAACAAGGGAGAAAACCATGGAAATATTTCTAGCACTTGGATTACTTGCCATCATCTTGGTATTTATGGGTGTCAAAACCGTACCTCAGCAGCAGGCATGGATTGTCGAAAGCTTCGGCAAGTTCGACCAAAAACTTGAGCCCGGCATCAACTTCCTGATCCCATTTTACCAACGGGTTGCCTACAAGCACTCGCTGAAAGAAATGGCCGTGGACGTGCCGGAGCAAGCCGGCATCACGCGTGACAACGTCACACTGGCGCTGGATGGCGTGCTCTATGTGCGCATCGTGGATCCGGTGGCGGCTTCCTATGGCGTGTCCGACCCGATTTACGCGGTGCAGCTGCTCGCGCAAACCACCATGCGCTCGGAAATCGGCAAGCTCACACTCGATAAAACCTTTGAAGAACGCGAGACGCTGAACGCCAACATTGTCACCGCCATCAATCAGGCATCCCAAAGCTGGGGCATCCAGTGCATGCGCTATGAAATCAAAAACATCACCCCGCCTAATTCGGTGCTGAAGGCGATGGAGCTGCAGGTCGCTGCAGATCGCCAGAAACGCGCCGCGATTTTAGAATCAGAAGGTAAGCGCCAGTCACAGATCAACGTGGCGGAAGGTATCAAACAGGAAACCATCTTGAAAGCGGAAGGTCAAAAGCAGCAGGTGGTGCTGAATGCCGAAGCGCGGAAGCAAGAAGTCGTGCTGCAATCAGAAGCAGCACAGATCGACCAGATCAACCGCGCCAAAGGTGAAGCACAAGCCATTGTCGCGGTAGCAGAAGCAACGGCAGAAGGCCTGCAGAAGGTCGGCAAGGCGATCGGCGAGCAGGGCGGCGCAGACGCTGTGAATCTACGCATCGCCGAGCAATATGTGGATGCATTCAAGAGGCTGGCACAATCCGGCACCACCATCATGCTACCAACAAACGCATCCGATGTTGGCGGTGTTGTGGCGCAGGCACTTACAGTCTTTGATGCCATAAAACACAAAACCGCTTCAACCCCCAAAGAAGATACTAAAGGCCCATGGGGCGGCGCTTAATATTCCCTCTCCCCAGCGGGGAGAGGGCTAGGGTGAGGGGGCTAAGCAACAAATACCCCCTCACCCGGCTCACTGCGTTCGCCACCCTCTCCCCGCTGAGGAGAGGCTTTTGGGCGATCCTATTACTGTCATCCGTCCTCTGTCATCCGACCTCCGCTCTGGCAAAGCCAGAGCACTGCCTCACACTCTGGGGCACATGCAAATACCCGGCTGGCTTCAAACATTTTGAGTATGTGAATCCCGCCGCACCCGTGGGCGGCACAGTGAAGCTCGCGGAAACCGGCACCTTTGATTCGCTGAATCCTTTTATCTTAAAAGGCGTGAAGGCTCCTGCGATTGCCGGCCTATTTGAATCACTCATGGTGCAATCGCTCGACGAGCCGCAAACCATGTATGGGCTGATTGCAAAGTCAGTTGATGTTGCCAAAGACAACCGCTCCGCCACTTTTGTCCTGCGCCCGGAAGCGAAGTTTTCCGATGGCACGCGCATCACGCCGGAGGATGTCGTATTTTCGTTTACGACCCTGCGTGACAAGGGCGACCCCACCTACAAAATGCTTTACGGCGGTATTGAACGGGTAGAGGTCACGGGCAAGGACGCCGTCACTTTCTATTTCATCGAAAATGCTGGCCGCGAGCAGCCGATGGTCGCAGCACAGATGCCGATTTTATCGAAAGCGTATTACGAAAAAGTCGATTTCGAAAAAACTACTTTAACACCGCCAGTGGGCAGTGGGCCTTACCTGGTGGAGTCGCTCGAGCAGGGGCGCAGCATTATCTATAAGCGCAACCCGGACTATTGGGGTTGGCACCTGCCGGTGATGCGCGGCCAATATAATTTCGCACGCATCCGCTATGATTTTTACCGCGATGAAAATGTCGCGCTCGAAGGACTCAAGGCGGGCGAATATGATTTCCGCCAGGAATATATCGCGCGCAACTGGGCCACCGCCTACGACACCCCCGCGGTGAAAGACGGGCGCATCATCAAGCGGATGATCGAGCACCAGATTCCCCAGGGCATGCAGGCCTTTGTGTTCAACACGCGCCATGAGAAATTTTCTGACCGCCGCGTGCGCGAGGCCATCGGCCTTTCCATGGATTATGAATGGCTGAACAAAACGATTTTTTACGGCGCCTATCTTCGCAATGACAGCTATTTTAATAACACTGATTTTGAGGCCAAAGACCTGCCGGAAGGCAAAGAGCTGGCGCTGCTTGAGCCTTTTTCTTGTCAAAAAAACCCTCATCCTAACCTTCTCCCTAAAAGGGAGAAGGAACTTACTTCCCCCTCTCCCTCTCAGGGAGAGGGCCGGGGTGAGGGTTATGCATCTTGCCTCCCCCCCGCCCTATTCATCCAGCCTTTCAAAAACTGGGTCAGCGATGGCAGCGGCAATAATCGCGCTGGCCTTCTTCGTGCGCAGCAGCTTTTAAACGAAGCGGGCTGGAAGGTAGAAAATGGCAAGCGTGTGAACGCGCGCGGCGAGCAGATGAGCGTTGAATTCATGCTGCGCCAGCCAACCATGGAGCGTGTCATCCAGCCGATGCGAAAAGGCCTCGCGCGCCTTGGCATCGCCTCCTCCATCCGCATGGTGGATGATGCGCAGTACCAAAAACGTATCGATCAATATGATTTTGATATTGTGAGCGTGTGGCTGAATCGCGGCGTGTTTTTCCCCGGAACAGAACAGATGATATTGTGGCATAGTTCGCAGGCCGATATCAAAGGCGGCAGCAACGTCACCGGCATCAAAAATCCGGCGGTGGACGCAGCACTGGCGGCGCTCACCTCGGCGCAAAGCCTGAAGGATTTAACCGCCGCCGGCCGCGCGCTTGATAGGGTACTGCTCTGGGAACATATCGCCATCCCCCACTGGCATTCACCGGGCTTTCGCGTCGCGTATTGGAACAAGTTCGGCCTGCCGGATGTGCAGGCAAAGTATAATCTATGCTTCCAGTGCTGGTGGATCAAAGACAAAAGCGATGCTGCTAAAAATCAGCCTTGATTCTCAGTGTGCAAACCTGCCGGTTTTTATAGGTATTACTGCTCATATTATAGTTGTTGTTATTAACCGTGCATTCACTGAGCGAATCATAACCAGCTAAGGCAAAAAGATACCCGATATCGCCCCAATCGGGAAGGAACATAACCTGCCCGCTGGCTGGCCGTCCATCATCAATCTTTGCATCGATAAATTGCGCATCGGCAGGTCTGTAAAGCCCGAGTGAGCTGACATAAGCGTCATATATTTTTTTTGCGCCAAGCCTGATAAAACTGCACTGATAGACCATGCTGGATAAATCACAAACACCGATATTGCCATCCACATAACCACAACCAAAAACAATCCCCTGATCGGCGGATGATCGCAGTGGAATGATGCCCCTGCCAACCGTGACCGCCTCTGTTGTTGAGTCGACATCAAACGGCTTATTATCGATCATCCCTGCCCTTGCCAGATGATCCACCGCGGATGCAAGTTCCGTCGAATAATACTGGGACTCAATGCAATTTGGCATGCCGGAAGGGGTCAGGGGCGCATTGATACGCCCGTCACCATCGCCATCCTGCGCGCCGCTCAGCAGCTCAGAAGCATCCGCGCAATCCCCCGGCATGCAGTCATATTTTGAGCGGAAGGTCTGCACCGCAAGGTTCACCTTCTGAATCTGGGCAATATCACCGCGCAGCTCGGAAGCGCGGATCAGGTCGCGGCCAATCAGAATACCGCCCACCACCAGCCCGATAATGATCAGGCTGATTGAGAGTTCGATAAGTGTAAAACCCGCGCGGTAAGCGGCCTTGTTCATAGCCTAATACATTAGCATGAATTGATTAATAAGCCCTTACCAAAAGAGCGGCGACAACCCGCCAACCCATTGTATATTATTCATGATAATAAGGTTCGCCAAGCCGGAGTCTGCTGCGGGCATCACTCGGCTGGCGTCAGCCCCAGCAGCTGGTTAATGTCATGCTGCCCATAGCCATGGGCGCGTAGCCATGCCTGTGTGTAGCGCATGCTTTGTCTTGATGCCGCCTCTTTCTCGCCATCTGCGGCCAGCTCGGCAAGCGCATCGGCTTTGTCAAATTCCACGGCCATTCCCCTTTTGCTGTGATTGTGCGATCAGCGGCGCCAGATAAGCAGCAAGCCGCTGGTAGCCTGCTTCGCGTGGATCCAGCCTGAGTTCGCCGCCCCACGAAAGCCCGCATAAAATAGCCTTGCCAACAGTCACTGGCTGCGCCGATGGCGAAGGTTGCGCCAGCACACGCCCCAGATCGCTGATGACCCACAACGCCTTGGGGTCGTCCGAAGCGAGCGCTGCCTTAATGACCGCCTGCTCATCCGCTGTCAGCTGAAATCCTTTTGAATAGTTCTTCATGTAGGGACTTTCGACATTAAAATCGCAAGACTCCACCTCATCCACATCATAAACGATGCGGCTGGCATCTTGGTTGAGCCGAGCTCGCTGGATGGTTTTTTTCAGCTGCGCCCAGCTATCCAGCTCAGGGTTGGTATCGACATATGGCGTAAAGCCAAAGCGCGCCCAGCTATAGGCACCATTTCTCAGCCCGGCTATCGTCGTCAGCCGCACCGTTTTATCTTCCGATGCCAAAACCGGCACATGCGCCGCCAGATCAACCACCCACGCCAAGAGCTTCTTCGCTGTTCCCTGGCCATGTTTTCCGGGTGCCACTTCTAAATGCTCCAGATGCAGCTCGCCCGGGTGGATGATGATGTGCAGATGATAATGCCCCGGCGACTTGATCTCCATGGCAAGCTCGGGCATATGGTGGGTGGTCACCTTCGGATCCGCGCGAATGGTGATAACAGGATTGCCGTCAAGCTTAAGTAGCTTCTCTGCCAGCTCGCTCGGGCTGATTCCATGCAGGTGCCGATTCCAGCAAGCACCATTTTTCATGTTGATGAGGTGCAGGCGTTTATCGAGCGGTGCCAGCCCTGCCTCTATCTCCTCTCGGCTCGGTTGCTTCACGCGGATATTCCAGAGATGCGATGCATTGATTCCCGCCGCTTAAAATGATGCCTTGATGCGTAGTGAACATATGTAACGCTCAGAGTAAACAGTGCTTTGAGCCGCAGTTCTGCGCATATTATAAGGCAGCCCATCGAAAGAGCTGCCGCAAATGTCAGTTCCTTCTGGTTCAGCGGGAAACAACACCCCATCGCTGCCATAATCGAGCATGGGCATCACGGTGCCGCTGTAAGGCAGACCATCATCGATCTTACTGTCGATCTGGTAAGCTTCAGCTGGTTTATAAATGCCTTCGGGACCAAGATAGATTGATGACTTATTGGCCATACCCAGCCCGATAAAGCTGCACTGATATGTGATCGGGCCGCCGCCGGCGCAGTAAACCGGGTCGGTGTAGCCACAACCAAACGCAATCCCCGCCCGCGTTGTGGAGCCAAGCTCAATCAGCCCTTTGCCAACAGCCCCCGCTTCCGCGAGATTGGTCACGTTAAATGGAACATTATCAATCATCCCGGCGCGCGCGAGATGGTCAACGGCATAAGCATATTCTGACGAAATATAGGCTGATTCCGTGCAGTCGGGTGGGACGCCTGGCGTTGCGATGCGTCCATTGCCATCACCGTTGGTTGCGCCGATGAGCACCTGCGATATGTCAGCACAGTCCCCGGGCAGGCAACCATATTTGGCACGAAACGCCTGAACCGAAAGGTTCACCTTCTCTATCTGGCTGATATCCGCGCGCAGCTCGGCAGCGCGAATTAAATCGCGGCCGATCAGAATACCACTCACAACCAGCCCAATGATGATGAGGCTGATGGATAATTCAATGAGTGTGAAAGCATGACGACGGTCAGAGCCAATCATTAAACAACATCCTATGAATTACATCATAATACACTATTATTGGTATTTTTATCCTTAGTTTTTGATATCTTTCGCACAATAAGATAATACACCCGCATGACCACCTACATTCTGCGCCGCCTGCTGCTGATGATTCCCACCTTGTTTGGGATCATGGTGCTGAATTTTGTGATTGTTCAGGCCGCCCCGGGCGGGCCAGTGGAGCGCATGGTCGCGCAGCTGACCGATGTCACCGGCAGTGACGCCACCAGCCGCATCAGCGGTGCGGGCGGGTCGGATACGCTATCGCGAACCGATATACGGGTTGGTGATATGTCCTCCATCTATCGCGGCGCGCGCGGGCTGGATCCGGAGCTGGTTCAGCGCATCGAGAAAATGTATGGCTTTGATAAGCCAGCGCACGAGCGCTTTTTCCTGATGATGGGAAATTATTTAACGCTGGATTTCGGCGAGAGTTTTTACCGCAATGAATCGGTCATCTCGCTGATCGCAAATACGCTGCCGGTGACGATTTCGCTGGGGCTGTGGACGACGCTCATCGTCTATCTCATTTCCATTCCGCTCGGCATCCGAAAAGCGGTTCGCGATGGCTCGCGCTTTGATGTGGCGACCTCGTGGCTCATCATCATCGGCTATGCTATTCCCAGCTTTCTGTTTGCGATCGTGCTGATTATTCTTTTTGCCGGCGGTCAGTACTTTCAGATTTTCCCGATGAAAGGCCTCCTGTCCGATAACTGGGAGGAGCTGTCGCTGCTTGGAAAAATAGGCGATTATTTCTGGCACATCACCCTGCCGGTTGCAGCCATGGTGATTTCCGGCTTTGCCTCGCTCACTATGCTCACCAAAAACTGCTTCCTGGAGGAAATCAGCAAGCAATATGTGCTCACCGCCCGCGCCAAGGGGCTCACCGAAAATCAGGTGCTTTATGGCCATGTGTTCAGGAATGCCATGCTGGTGGTGATTGCCGGGCTGCCGGGCGCGCTGCTTCGCATTTTATTTACCAGTGCGCTGCTCATTGAGATTATTTTTTCCTTAAATGGCCTTGGCCTGCTTGGCTATGAGGCGGTGGTGAACCGCGACTATCCGGTGATGTTCGGCACGCTGTTTATTTTCACGCTGCTCGGCCTCATCACCTCGCTCATCGGCGACATCATCTACATGCTCATCGATCCACGCATTGATTTTGAAAGGCGCGGTGCATGAGCCTGATTTCCTCCGAACCATTCGTGCCGCACAGCTTCGCCCATATCGAGGAAAAAGGTGTATTTCCAAAAGGCGCCGTGCCGGAAATCGCCTACAACAAATTCCTGCGCGACTACGAAGCGCTGGAAGGCGTGAGCGTAAAGCGCATGACTTACCGGAATGATGGCCTAACCATCACCGGCCTCATGGCGCAGCCCAGCGAACTTAAAACCGGCAGTCACCCCATCCTCATCTTTAACCGTGGTGGCAGCCGCGAATATGGCAAGCTCACGGTGGTAAACGTGCTGCGCCACATGGCACCGTTTGCCAAGGCGGGCTATCTCGTGTTTGCCTCCAACTATCGCGGCAATGATGGTGGCGATGGTCAGGATGAATTTGGCGGCCGCGATGTCGGCGATGTGCTGGCGCTGCTCGATATTGCGCGCGCGCATGAAGCCTTCGATGGCAAGCGCGCTTTCATGCTCGGCCATTCGCGCGGCGGCATGATGACGATGATGGCGCTGCGCGAAAAAGCCGCCGTGAAAGCGGCGGTGGTGCTCGCCGGTGTGTCGGATGTGCGCCGCTCGGCGCGCGAGCGCCCGGAGCTGCAAACAGCAGTGTTTGAGCGGCTTTTTCCCACCGGCGACCTCGACAAAGAATTTGAAAAACGCTCCTCCGTTGCGTGGGCAGATGAGATCGAAACGCCGGTGCTGCTGCTGCATGGCGATGCGGATGAGGCGGCCGCCGTCGGTCACAGTATCGCACTTGCCGAAGCACTTGAGCGCGCTGGAAAAAAACACAGCTTACATATTTACCCGCGCGCAAACCATTCGCTTTACCGCGTGTGGGATGATGTCATGGCTCGTTCACTAGGCTGGTTTGAGGAGCGCCACGCATGATCCTCTCCCCCCTTGCCCGCCGCCACCTTTTGTCATCCCGGAAAATGTTGCAGCAGCAACATTTATCCGGGATCGAAAGAAGCCAAAAGTCAGCAGGCTTTTGGCGTCAAAAACATAAAATCAATGACTGGATCCCCGCTTTCGCGGGGATGACGGAGAGGCCATGACTCCCCTCACCCGCCGCCGCCTCGCCCTTTTTACCGCCAACCGCCGCGGGTTCTGGAGCCTGTGGATTTTCCTCGCGCTCTTTTTGCTCACGCTCTTTGCCGAGCTGATAGCCAATGACAAGCCCATCGTTCTTTCCTACCAGAACCGGCTTTATTTCCCTGTTCTCAAGGCCTACAGCGAAAAAGAATTTGGCGGAGATTTTGAAACCGAAGCGGTGTACCGCGATCCTGAGGTTCAGAAACTGATCTTAAGCTGCAAGGACATTCACGCTATGCCGACAGCGAAAATGCCAGTTTTCGAGAGCCGCGAGGGAGCGTACAAAGAAGTACGTAACCGAGAGGAAGCGCAGGAAACTGCATTTGCAGCAAGGCATAGTAGTGAATGTGGCTGGATGATCTGGCCAGTCATACGTTACAGCTATGACACCATCAATTATGACCTTGGCCGACCTGCCCCTGCCCCGCCATCGGCTGAAAACTGGCTGGGGGTGGATGATCAGGGGCGCGATGTACTGGCACGCCTCATTTACGGCTTTCGTCTCTCGGTGCTGTTTGCACTGGCGCTCACCATTTCCAGCTCCATCATCGGTATTTTTGCGGGCGCAGTGCAGGGCTATTTCGGCGGCTGGGTGGATCTGATTTTCCAGCGCTTCATCGAAATCTGGCAGGGTCTGCCGGAATTATTCCTGCTGATTATTCTGGCCTCCATCATCACGCCTAGCTTTGGCTGGCTGCTGCTCATCCTGCTGCTTTTTTCATGGATGAGCCTCACCGGTGTGGTGCGCGCCGAGTTCCTGCGCGCGCGTAATTTTGATTATGTCAAGGCCGCGCGCGCCCTTGGCGTCGGCGAGTGGCGCATCATGCTGCGCCATGTGCTTCCCAACGCCATGACCGCCGCCATGACGATGATTCCCTTCATCCTCGCCGGTTCCGTCACGGCGCTCACCACCCTTGATTTCCTTGGTTTTGGCCTGCCGCCCGGCTCACCGTCGCTGGGCGAGCTGCTGCTTCAGGGCAAATCCAACCCGCAGGCGCCGTGGCTTGGCTTTACTGGCTTTTTTGTAATCGCCTTGTTGCTGGTGCTCATCATCTTTATTTCCGAAGCGGTGCGCGATGCGTTTGATCCAAGGAAGAGTTTAGTGTCGTCATCCCGTGGCGCGGCTTTTGCATCTGCAAAAGACGTGAGCACGGGATCTCAGGATCTGAGGCCGCATGAGATCCTGCGCAGTCACGCTAGGCGTGCCTCGCAGGATGACGAACGGAGGAGCAAATGACCCTTCTTTCCATTCAGAACCTAAATCTTTCCTTTGGTGACAAACAGGTCGTGAGAAACCTCTGCCTTACCATGAGCAAAGGCGAAATGGTCGCACTCGTCGGTGAATCTGGCTCCGGCAAATCGCTTACTGCTCTTTCGATCATGGGGTTGCAACCCGCCGGGGCAAAACTGACTGGTCAAATCCAGTTTGATGATCTTGTCATCCCGGGCTTGACCCGGGATCTAGAGCCATCCAGCAACCAGCTTAAGATCCCCGCACAAGGCGGGGATGACGTTTTGCGGCCACTGCGCGGAAAAAAAATCTCGATGATCTTCCAGGAACCAATGACGGCGCTCAACCCGCTCCATACCATAGGTAAGCAGATACACGAATCCTGCGGCGTGCTTAAAGCGCGAGCGCAGGATCTTATGCCATCTTCTCGGGATCCTGTGCAGCCGCTTGATGCGGCTCACAGGATTAGAACACTTCTCGACTCCGTCGGCCTTTCGCATTTCAAAGACCGCCTGGACGCCTACCCGCACCAGCTTTCCGGCGGCGAACGCCAACGCGTGATGATCGCCATGGCGATTGCCAACAAGCCTGACCTGCTGATTGCCGACGAACCCACCACGGCGGTGGATGTCACCATCCAGAAAAAGATTTTAGAACTGCTCAAAGAGCTGCAAAAAAGCATGGGCATGGCGATCCTGTTCATCACCCATGACCTGACCGTGGTCAGGCGCCTGTGCGACCGCGTGGCGGTGATGAAACAGGGCGAACTCGTGGAACAAGGCAAGGTGGTGGATGTCTTTGCCGCCCCGAAACACCCCTACACCCGGCAATTACTGGCAAGTGAGCCAAAAGGCGAGGCCGTTCCCCTCCCCCGTCATCCCGTGGAGCCGGTCAGCAGGCCGGCGAGCACGGGATCCAGTGAAGCCGAAAGTCAGAAGACTTTTGGCGTCGAAAATAAAGAACTGGATTCCCGCTTTCGCGGGAATGACGAACCGCTTCTCTCCTGCCGCTCTCTGAAAGTCCACTTCCCCATCAAGCGCGGCTTGCTCCGGCGCACAGTGGGGCATGTGAAGGCGGTGGACGGCGTGGATCTCGAGGTGCGAAAAGGCGAATGCATCGGTATTGTCGGCGAGTCCGGCTCTGGCAAATCCACGCTCGGCTTTGCGCTGCTCAGGCTCATCCAAAGCGAAGGAAATATTACTTTCTTACCATCCGCCAGCCAGCAACCATCCACCAACCTGCGTCGCCACATGCAGCTGGTGTTTCAGGATCCCTATTCCAGCCTCAGCCCGCGCATGACGGTGGAGCAGATTATCGGCGAAGGGCTGGATGTGCATGAGCCGCACCTATCCAGTACTGAGCGGAGCACCAAGATTCGGGATATTCTGATTGAAGTCGGGCTGGACGAAACAGCGCTTCACCGCTTTCCGCATGAGTTTTCCGGCGGCCAGCGCCAGAGAATTTCCATTGCGCGCTCGGTGGTGCTGAGGCCGCAGCTGCTGGTGCTCGATGAGCCAACGAGCGCGCTGGATCTCACCATTCAGTCCCAGATCATTGATCTACTTAAAAATTTACAGCGCAAATATGGCCTGAGCTATGTGTTTATCAGCCACGATTTGCGCGTCATCCGCGCCATCGCCCACCGCATTGTGGTGATGCAAAAAGGTAAAATCGTTGAAAGCGGCGACACGCGCCGCGTTCTCGAAACCCCGCGCGAGGATTATACCAAAAGCCTCATTGAGGCTGCGTTTCTGAAATAGAGTTAATTTCTTTTATTCTTTCTTCATTTGCGCTACAAAAGCCTGATGAACTGGACAGAGCGAATAGAAAAACCGCTGCCCACCCCCAAAACCAAGCCGCCCTCGGTTGCCGTTATTGGCGCGGGTATTGGCGGGCTAACCACGGCTTATCGCCTCGCCCAGCAGGGCTTTAAGGTGACGCTGTTTGAAGCCTCCGATCGCGCAGGTGGGCGCATCATGACCAACCGCGAATCCTTTAGCCCGCAGCAGCAATATTGCGAAATGGGCGGCGAGTGGATCGACAGCACCCATGAATCGCTGATGAAGCTCGCGCGCGAGCTTGGCCTTGATATTCAGGATGTTGCTCCCAAGCGCAAGGGCAAGGAGCTGTATTACATCGGCGGTACATTTTACGAACCACAGCAATTCGTTGATCAGCAGGGCGGCGGTGCCTTCATACCGCTGGCGCATCGCATTGGCAAGGATCGCAAATTATCACGCACCCTTGCCAGCCATGCGGCTGCAATCGACGCACTATCGATTGACGAATACCTGACCAAAGCAGGCCCGCAAACATCAACCCCAGATTGGGTCACGGGCGGCATCCGCCTCGCCTATAAAGGGCAATATGGGATGGAGCCATCGCAGATGAGCGCGCTGCAACTCATCAACCATATCGGCGTTGGCAGTAAAATGCCCTTTGCCATGTATGGCTACAAACAGGATGAGTCGCGCCGCATCAAGGGCGGCGGCAGCCTTCTGATTGACAAGCTATCGGCCAGGCTCTCTGAGCTTGGTGTCGAAATCAAAACAGGCTGGCATCTTGATAAACTCAGCTACCGCACCACCACCCCCAACGCCGTCTACACTGAATTTACCCATCACGATAAACACAAAACTCTTCATTTTGATTATGTGGTCTCCGCCCTGCCGTTTAGTAAATTACGCGATGTGAAAGGGCTGGAAGAACTCAAACAACGCAAACTGCTTTCCGAAGAAAAGCTCCGCGCCATCGGCGAGCTGGGCTATGGCAATATTGTCAAGGTCATGCTTGGCCTTAAAGGAAGGCCATGGGAACACTCGACGCGCCTGCCCTGCCCGTCCGATGGCAGCTTCCACAGCGACAACCCCTACCTTCAGAATGGCTGGGTCACCAGCATCGGCCAGAAAGGTAGCGAAGAAGAAAATATCCTCACCGTGCTGGTCGCCGGCAATGAGGCGCTCAGCCGTATTGACAACCTCGAAGCCCGGATACGCCAAGCCTATAGCGAGATGCTGGGGCTGCCTGAAGAAGAGATTTTCAACCACCGCCATGCTGAGCATAACTGGTCAAATCACCCTTTCAGCAAAGGCAGCTATTCCTATTTCAAGCCGGGGCAATATACACAATTTCGCACCACCACTGGCACACCGGAAATGCATGGCCGGCTGGGCTTTGTCGGCGAGCATACCGACCCAGAGATCTATGGCTACATGGAAGGCGCCGTGCGCTCGGGAGAGCGCGAAGCAAAACGCATTCTGGAACACCAGAAAACTAGGGCACCAGCAGCAGTGAGCCGGTAGTTTTACGGCCTTCAAGGTCTGTTTGCGCTTTGGCTGCATCGGCCAGTTTATAGGTGCCACCGATACTCACCTTGATGATACCGCGCGCGACTAAATCCAGAAGTTCGGCGCAGCTTTCACGATAATCCGCTTCATTTTCAATGTGATGCATCAGCGTTGGCCGCGTGATGTAAACCGAGCCTTTTTTGGAAAGCAGCAGCGGCTCAAATGCCGGCACCGGCCCCGATGCATTACCATACGACACCAGCATGCCAAATTTCTTGAGTGAATCGAGCGATTCCATAAAGGTGGACTGGCCAACCGAGTCATAAACCACATCCACTCCCCTGCCCTGCGTCAGCTCACGCACACGGGCGGATACTTTTTCCTTCGTGTATAAAATCACATGATCGCAGCTATGTGCCTTGGCAAGCGCCGCTTTGTCCTCACTGGAAACGGTGCCGATCACGGTTGCGCCCAGATGCTTTGCCCACTGGCTGGCAATCAGCCCCACACCGCCAGCCGCCGCATGCAGCAGGATCACATCCCCTTTTTTCACAGGAAACGTGCGCCTGAGCAGGTAATGCGCGGTTAAGCCCTTCACCATCACCGCCGCCGCCACCTGATCCGTAATTCCCTCTCCCTTTGGGAGAGGGTTAGGGTGAGGGCTGCCCTCATCCAGGCTTACGCCGCCCTTCTCCCAGTGGGAGAAGGCGCTCAGCTTCACCAGCCAGCGCGCGGGCAGCGCGCGATACTCGGCATATCCCCCCACCGTATCGCTGCAATAGGCCACACGGTCACCGGCGTTAAAACCACTTACCCCCTGCCCCACCGCCTCCACCACGCCGGATGCTTCCATACCCGGAATAATCGGGTAGCTGGCGGCCTTGTAAAGCCCAGCGCGGAAATAAATATCGATGAAATTGATGCCGATCGCGGTTTGCCGCACCAGCACCTCGCCCGCCTTTGGCTCTGGCTTTGCTACATCCTCATAGCGCAGCATTTCTGCTCCGCCAGTTTCGTGAATCTGAATCGCTTTCATGTAAAAATCCCGGGCAAGCGAGCAGAGCGAACGCGACCCGGGATCCTGTCGCATCAACACAGCTCATGTGAAAAACCAGTTCTGGATACCAGCTTTCGCTGGTATGACAATGAAATTATGTTTTCAGATACCATATTCGCACTCGCCACCCCGCATGCCAAATCCGGCGTCGCCATCCTGCGCATCAGCGGCAAGCTTGCGCTACCTACCCTCATCAAGCTTACGGCAAAAACCAACTGGCAACCGAACCTTGCCGCCCTGTCTGTGCTCCGTCATCCGTCATCCGGTGAAACCATCGATTGCGCGCTGTGTCTTTACTTTGCCGCGCCCAGAAGCTTCACCGGCGAAGATGTGGTCGAGCTGCATCTGCATGGCAGTCTAGCCGTCATCCGCGAGATGCAGGCGGTGCTTTCTGAGATACCCGGTCTACGCCATGCTGAACCCGGGGAATTCACTCGCCGCGCTTTTATGAATGGCAAAATGGATTTGCTGGAAGCAGAGGGGCTTGCGGATCTTATCGAAGCCGAAACGCTTCAGCAAAAGCGTCAGTCACAAGCACAAATGCACGGCGAGATGAGCCGCTATTATGAGAGCCTTCGCACGCAGATGGTGCGGGCGCTTGCCCATCTCGAGGCTTATATCGATTTTCCTGAAGAAGAGATTCCAGAAAGCGTGATTATTAGCCTGAAAGATGATATTCATCAGATGGTTAATAGCATCACTTCAGCACTGGATGACGGCAGAAAAGGCGAGCGGCTCAGGGAAGGGCTCACCATCGCCATCATCGGCGCGCCGAACGCTGGAAAATCAAGTATTCTCAATCGATTAGCGGGAAGGGATGCCGCCATCGTCTCGCCGCTTGCTGGCACCACCAGAGATATTATTGAAATTCATAAAGAAATAGCTGGTTTTCCCGTGACATTCCTCGACACCGCCGGGCTGAGAGACGCCGCAGATAGCATCGAAGAGGAGGGGGTTCGCCGCGCCCGCCAGCGCGCCGCCAGCGCGGATTTGAAGCTGATTGTCTTTGATGCTGGCCAGCCGATAGACAGTGAGAGCAGGGGGCAGATTGATGCCAATAGCCTGATTGTCATAAATAAAATAGATCTTAATAGCCCTCGCGAAAGCGGGGGCCCTGTAGTCGCCAATGCAATCAACATCTCCGCCCTCACTGGCGAGGGTATGGATGCACTTATGGCTTCTATCACTCAGTTTATTCAGCAGAAATATCACACCAGCGAGTCTATATTGATCACGCGGGCGCGCCACCGCGAGCTGCTGGAAGCCGCCAAAGCGCATCTGCGTCGCATCCAACTTGATGCGCCGCTGGAGTTGACCTGTGAAGAACTCAGGCGCGCTGCGGTCTGCCTTGGCAAAATCACTGGAAAAATCAGCGTGGATGATGTATTGGACGTGGTCTTTTCAAGTTTTTGTATAGGGAAGTAGGGTGTGGTTATCGTGGTTGACGCGGTCATCGTGATTCATGACGATAACCACGATAACCACGAGCCACGATAATCACGATGCACACTTTTGACGTCATCATCATCGGCGGGGGCCACGCAGGCACAGAGGCGGCAAGCGCCGCAGCACGCCTTGGCGCGCGCACCGCACTCATCACACAAAAGGCCGCCACCATCGGTGAAATGTCTTGCAATCCTGCGATTGGTGGCATCGGCAAAGGCACATTGGTGAGGGAAATTGACGCGCTGGATGGCGTGATGGGGCGCGCGATTGACCGCGCAGGCATCCATTACAAAATGCTCAATAGCAGCAAAGGCCCGGCTGTTCGCGGCCCGCGCGCCCAGGCTGACCGCAAACTCTATCGCCAGGCCGTTCAGGAAATTCTCCGCGAATACGAACATCTCACCATCATCGAAGATTCCGTCGAAGACTTACTCCTAACTCCCTCTCCCTTTCAGGGAGAGGGCAGGGGTGAGGGTGATGTGAGGGGGGTTGCTTGCGCTTCCGGCCGTGAAATCCGCGCGCCGAAAATTGTCCTGACCACCGGCACTTTTCTTAATGGCCTGATCCATCTCGGCGAAAAGAAAATCCGCGCGGGCAGGGTAGGGGAGGCTCCCTCGATTGGCCTGTCAAACACACTCAAACGCCTTGGTTTTAACACCGGCCGTTTAAAAACAGGAACACCTGCGCGCCTTGAAGGTAAGACAATTAACTGGAGGATTCTAGAAGAACAAAAAGGCGATGAGCAGCCAACGCCATTTTCATATCTGACCGAGCGCGTTACGGTGCCGCAGATATCCTGCTTCATCACTCACACCAACCCCGCTACCCACGAAATCATCAGAGAGAATCTTCATCGCTCGCCGATGTATTCCGGGCAGATTGAATCAAGCGGGCCGCGCTATTGCCCATCGATTGAGGACAAGGTAGTTCGCTTTGCGCACCGCGAACGTCACCAGATTTTCCTCGAGCCGGAAGGGCTTGATGACGATACGGTTTATCCCAACGGCATCTCCACCTCACTTCCGGAAGAAGTTCAGCATGCCCTCATAAAGACCATTCCGGGACTTGAAAAGGCTACTATACTAAGACCCGGCTATGCGATTGAATATGACTATGTCGATCCACGCGAGCTGAAGCCAACACTCGAAACAAAAAAAGTAAGCGGGCTTTATTTCGCTGGCCAGATCAATGGTACCACGGGCTACGAAGAGGCAGGGGGGCAGGGGGCAATCGCCGGGCTGAACGCGGCTTTAGCGGCAGGTGGCTCCAAGCCGTTTATCCTTGATCGCTCGGACGCTTATATAGGTGTGATGATAGATGATCTGATTACCCACGGCACCACCGAGCCATACCGTATGTTTACATCGCGTTCAGAGTATCGTTTATCACTACGTGCCGATAACGCCGATCTTCGCCTGACCTCACGCGCTATCGATATCGGGTGTGTCTCATCCCATCGAGCCGCTATCTATAGAAATAAAGAAGTTATCCACAATGTTTCACGTGAAACATTTTTGAACCTCTCCATGACGCCCAATGAAGCAATGGCTTATGGCATCAAATTAAACCAGGATGGCATTCGAAGAAATGCTCTTGAGCTACTTTCAAACCCCAATGTCACCTATGATCATCTGGTCAGACGGTGGCCACAGCTCGGGGAAATTAGGCCGGATATAAAAGAGCAAATTGAAATCGAGGCGATGTATAGCGGCTATCTTGATCGCCAGATGGAAGATATCGAAAGCTTCAAAAAAGAAGAAAAAATGTTGATTCCTGAGAACTTTGATTTTGATCCGCTACCTTCGATATCTAACGAGATCAAGGCCAAGCTCAAGGCTGCCCGACCAGCAACCATTGGCTCGGCCAGCCGCATCCAGGGGATGACGCCGGCCGCGCTCGTAGCGCTCATGGCGCATATCCGCAAATCGGAGCAGCTGAAAAAAAGTGCGTGAAGATTGGTTTCATCAACTAAACCAGATCGAAAATGTTTCACGTGAAACATTTTCACGCCTATGTATCTATCATGATCTGCTTGTTAAGTGGCAAAGTAAAATCAATCTGGTAAGTCACTCGACACTTGCTGATGCCTTCCACCGACACATCATTGATTCCTACCAGCTCGTTCCCATCATCAAAAAACTCAAAAATGTTTCACGTGAAACATTTTCACTCGCCGATATCGGAACCGGCGCCGGTTTTCCGGGTATGGTTCTGGCGATCGCAGGGGCAGAGGATGTCCATCTCATTGATACCGATATAAAGAAGATGACTTTCCTGAGAGAAGTGAGTCGCCTAACGAAAACGAATGTGAACTTTCACCAACAAAGAATTGAGTCCTGCCAACTTCCAGAAATTGATTGTTTCACTTCACGTGCCACTTCAAGTTTGAGTGATTTGATCGAATGGACATCCAAAAATGTTTCACGTGAAACATTTTTTCTCTTCCATAAGGGCAAAAACTATTCTAGTGAGTTAGATGAACTGAAAAGCAAATGGTCATTCGACCATCAGCTTTTTCCAAGCGTGACAGACCCTAGCGGGGTCATCATTCATCTATCCCATGTTGCGAGGCTGCCCGATGAAAACTCCGAACCAGCTGGAAAAAAACAATAATACGAATATTATTGCCGTCGTCAACCAGAAGGGCGGCGTTGGCAAAACCACCACCACCGTGAATCTCGCAACCGCACTGGCCGCCGTTGGCAAACAAGTGCTGGTGATTGATTTTGACCCGCAGGGTAATGCCAGCACTGGCCTTGGTGTTGAACCGGGCGATCGCGCTGTGACCTCTTATGATATTATACTCAATGATACTGCACTGGAAGAGGCTATTCGAAAAACACCCGTGCCGAAGCTTGATGTGATTGCCGCAACTATTGACCTCACTGGCGCTGAGATTGAAATGGTGAGCCTGATTCAGCGCGAATATCGCCTGAAGAATGCCCTTAAAAGCAGCGCTGATCGCTATGACTATATACTGATTGATTGCCCGCCATCGCTAGGCCTGCTCACGCTCAACGCACTCACCGCCGCACATGGCGTTCTGGTGCCACTACAAACAGAATTTTATGCTCTTGAAGGACTCAGCCACCTGATGCGTACCATTAAGCTGGTGCAGGGCGCGCTTAATCCTGAGCTTTCCATACAAGGCATTGTGCTCACCATGTATGACCGCCGCAATAAATTCACGGAGCAGATTGAGGCCGATGTACGCAGCTATTTTGGCGAGCAGGTCTATCAGTCGGTGATCCCGCGCAATATCCGTATGTCGGAAGCGCCA
>CANHDY010000013.1 GCA_947459535.1 Rickettsiales bacterium
GTGGCGAAAAATGAACGCACGGATCTGAAGGGCAGCCGCGCCTCGCTGAAAGCTGCCGAAATTGCGCTAAAGCGCACCAAGCGCAGCAACCTCGCCACCATCAGCGCCACAGCCGGCATGGGCTACGATACGGTCAAAGTCTTCAGCGATGATGCCTCGCGCAGCCAGAACATCGGTATCAGCGTCAGCATCCCCATCTTCACCGGCTTTACCCAGACCTACAACACACGCATCGCCGAAACCGGTATTCTCTCGCAGCAAGAAAGCCTGAAAGCCACAGAGCTCGGCGTCGAGCAGGAAGTTTGGAGCGCGTGGCATAACTATGAAAACGCCAAGAAAAACTGGGAAATCAGCTGGGATCAGCTGGCAAGCGCCACCCAGCTGCGCGATGTCACGCTTGGGCGCTACAAGGAAGGGCTTGGCACTATTTTAGATGTGCTGAACGCCCAGTCATCCTATCGCGGCGCGCTGCAGAGCCACCTGACCACACGTCTGGCGCTGCTGACCTCCCGCGTTGATTTGATTCGCGCAGTTGGCGCACTAAATCTTGATACCATTGAACCCACAGCAGATAGCGCCGCAGGCGCAGCTGCCACACAACCGGCCGAGTGATATGAAAAAAATAATCCTGATTACAAGCCTTCTCATCCTACTGATCATCGCTGCCTTTGCAACGCTTGGCACCAGCGCCGCAGACGATAGCGACTTCCGCACCACCACCATCACACGCGGTAATATCTCGCAGGTAGTCACCGCCAATGGATCGCTCAAACCCATGGAAGAAGTCAGTGTCGGCACGCAGGTTTCCGGCAAAATCGAAAAGATTTATGTGAAGCTTAATGACGAAGTTAAAAAAGGTCAGCTGCTCGCCGAAATTGATCCCTCCATCCCAGAAACCACTTTGCGCCAGAGCCGCGCCAGCCTGGAGACCACCAAAAACTCCTACCAGCTGGCGAGTCGTAATCTCGAGCGCACCCGCGCTCTTTATGCGCGGGAATTTGTGGCGCGTATCGAGCTGGAAAATGCTGAGCAGAGCTATCTTTCTGCAAAAAATGCGCTGGAATCGATCAAAATTCAGGTTGAGCGCGACGAGGTAAACCTCGGCTACACCAAAATTACCTCACCCATCGATGGTGTCATCATCGCGCAGGAAGTGTCGCAAGGCCAGACCATGGCCGCCAATTTCCAGACCCCTAACCTGTTTAAAATCGCCAGCGACCTGTCGAAAATGAAAATCGATGTCAGTTTTTCCGAAGCTGATATCAGCAAGGTCAAAGATGACATGCCGGTGACCTTCACCGTCGATGCCTTCCCCGATAAAATCTTCGAGGGCAAGGTAGTGACAGTCAATCTGAACCCGAATAATCAGTCCGGTGTCGTGACCTATACTGTCACGGTTGAAGTTGAAAATAAGGAAAAACTGCTGCTTCCGGGCATGACCGCCTTTGTCAGCGTCATTCTTTCGGAACAGAAAGACGTGCTGCGCGTACCAGCAGCGGCGCTGCGCTTTGCACCGCCGGAAGAAAGCAAAAGTGGGTTCAGCCGTCTTTTTTCACTCGGCATGCGTCCGCCCAGAGGCTCGCGCGGCGAGGCGGAGGAAGCAGGCCAATCCATCTATCTGCTGAAACAAGGAAAACCCGAACAGGTGTTCGTCACCACCGGCAGCACGGACGAAACCTATGTTGAAATCAGCGGCGATGGCATCAAGGAAGGCGACACCGTCATCACCGGCATTCTGCCCAAAAGAAAGCGCTGATGCATGGGCTATGTCATCGAGATGGACGGCATCGGCAAACACTACACCACTGGCAGTGGTGTTGAAACGCAAGTGCTGAAAAACGTCGAGCTGCGCATCGCACCCGGCGAGTTTGTTTCCATCATGGGTCCCTCCGGCTCCGGTAAATCCACCTTGATGAACATTCTCGGAACGCTGGATCGCCCCTCACGTGGCATTTATCTGCTCGATGGCGAAGATATTCGCGACTATAACGACGAAGAGCTGGCGCGTATCCGCAACCTCACCATCGGATTTGTGTTCCAGGGGTTTAATCTGCTGCCACGCCGCACCATCATCGACAACATTGCGCTACCACTTTTCTACGCCCATGAAAGCCGCAGCGAGCGCATCAAACGCGCCGAGCATTACCTCGAGATGGTCGGGCTTTCCAGCCATCGCAACTACCTGCCAAGCCAGCTTTCCGGCGGCCAGCAGCAACGTATCGCCATTGCGCGCGCGCTGTGCGGCGAGCCGAAACTGCTGCTGGCGGATGAACCCACCGGAAACCTCGACAGCAAAACCAGTGACGACATCATGAATCTTTTTAAAGACCTGAATAAAGAAGGCATGACCGTGATTCTCGTCACCCACGAGCAGGACGTGGCGCGCTACGGCAAGCGCTTAGTGCAGATTAAGGACGGCGACATCATCTATGATGGGCCGATGTACTGATCATGAACCATTCTGACCTGTTTCGTGAAGCGTGGATTTCGGTGGCTGCCAGCCGGCTGCGCACCTTTCTTGCTATGCTGGGGATTGTGATCGGGGTCGGCTCGGTGATTCTCATGCTTGCTGTGGGCTCCGGCAGCCAGCAACAGGTGCAGGACGCCATCAATCAGCTCGGCAGCAATCTGCTCATCATCACCCCCGGCAGCAGCGATAATAAAGGCCTGCGCTCCAACAGCATCTCCAAACTCACGGCGAAAGATGCGGAAGCGATCGCTCAGCTCCCCACCATCTATGCCGCCGCTCCGGCTACTTCGCAGCGTGAATTTCAAGTCAGCGCTGGCAGCAACAACTGGAATAGCCGCGTCACCGGCACCACACCGGAATTCTTCGGCATCCGCAACTGGGTGTTTGCCGAAGGTGAGTCATTCACCGCCGAAGATCAGCGCCTTGGACGGCGCGTGGCCGTGATCGGCGCCACGGTGGCCAGCGAACTCTTTGGTGATCAGGCACCGCTGGGCATGACATTTCGCATCAACGGACTGCCTTTTCAAGTGGTCGGGCTGCTGGAATCCAAAGGTCAGGGCTTTGATGGGCGGGATCAGGATGATGCGATTTTCATCCCCATCACCACCGCCGAAAGTAAGCTCTGGGGCTACATGTTTGCCAGTGGCGTCGTGCAGTTTATTTTCGCCGAAGCCATCAGCGATAAAGACTTAGATCCCGCCACCGAAGACATCACCCAGCTGCTGCGCGAGCGAAATAAACTGCGTGAAACTGAGGCCGATAATTTCACCGTGCGTAACTTAACCGCCATTGCGCGGGTCGCCACCGATACCACGCGCGCACTCTCCATTCTGCTCGGCGCGATCGCCTCCATTTCGCTCGTGGTCGGCGGCATTGGCATCATGAACATCATGCTGGTCACTGTCACCGAGCGCACGCGCGAAATCGGCATACGTAAAGCCGTAGGTGCCACTCGCCGCCATATTCTCAGCCAGTTTCTAATGGAGGCGATCCTGATTGCCGGCGTCGGCAGCACGATCGGCCTGGCCATCGGCATTGGGCTTGGGCTTGCCGCAGAGCACTGGATGAGCGTGCCGGTTCAATATAGCGTCTGGTCGGTTCTTATGGCGCTTGGCGTGGCCATTGGCGTCGGGCTTGCCAGCGGTCTTTATCCCGCCTTCAAAGCCGCCCGCATGAACCCGATTGAAGCGCTGAGAAGCGTCGGCGCCTGACAAACCCTCTCCCCTCTGGGGAGAGGGTGGCGAGCATTGCGAGCCGGGTGAGGGTAAAAGCAGCAGAAGATTGCGAGAACCTGTTTGTTATGCTACCCCATCCTGATGCTTTTCAAACTCAAACCTCTGGAATGGTTCGCAGCCGCCGCGCTTACCGCCGTTGCAATCTTCTTCTGGTACAAAAACTACTTTATTCAGGACGATGCCTACATCGCCTTCGTCTATGCCAAGAATTTTGCGCAAGGCCACGGCCTCGTCTGGTATCCCGGGCTGGATGAATATGGCTACACTAATTTTTTATACACCCTGCTGGTCGGCACCGTCATGTTCTGGCTGCCGGGAGTTGATCCGGAATACATCTCGGCTGCTTTTAACTTCACCGCCTATCTCGCCGCCCTCGCGCTCACTTTTCTGCTCACACTCCGCCTCACAGTTAATTTCTCCCCCCGCATGCGGGGGGAGTTAGAGGGGGGTGACAAAGCCACCCTCACCCGGCTCGCAGTCGCTCGCCACCCTCTCCCGCTCGCGGGAGAGGGAAAAATAGCCGCTGCCGGCGCGGTGTTGATTCTCGCGACCCACCACACCTTCTCCGCCTACGCGAGCGGCGGGCTGGAAACCATGACCGTCACCGCCCTCATCATGGGATTTTACTATGTATTATTCTCCTCTTTCCCCACTGATTCCTCTTCATCCCCTCTCCCCTCCGAGGAGAGGGTTAGGGTGAGGGGGCAAGAACACGCACTAACACTCGCCATCCTCGCCTCTGCCGCCCTGCTCACCCGCCTCGATAGCGCCATCCTTCTCTTTCCCGGATATGTGTATTTGCTGTACCGTCATTGCGAGGAGCATTTAGCGACGAAGCAATCCACTCCATCAACAAGCTGGATTGCTTCCCGCTTCGCTGCGCTCGCGCTCGCAATGACAAACAAAAATCTCTGGCTTGCTGCCGGCATCCCCACCCTGTGCGTGCTTGCCTTGCTGGGCTGGGCAAAGCTATATTACGGCTATGCACTGCCCAATACCTTCTACGCCAAAATTCCCGGCGATAGCAGCATGGTCTGGCTTGGCCAGCGCTACATCCTGAAATATCTCGCTCTACACCACTACATCCCCGCCGTGCTGCTAGCACTGGCGGTGATTCTAATTATTCTTTCCACCATCCAGCGCGCTCTATCCTTCTCCACCCGCTTGCGGGGGGAGTCAGAGGGGGGTGATAACAGCCTCACCCCCACCGCTACGCTAAGGGTTTCGCCAGACGAAACCCAAGCTTCGCCTCCCCCCCCGCAAGCAGGGGAGGTAATCGCCCCCCTCCTCACCCTCCTTGCCACCATCGGCCTGTGGCTCGCCTATGTTGTCTATATCGGTGGGTGCTTCATGGAATTCCGCCTACTCGTGCCCATTTTGCCGATGTTCGCGGCATTCGTGTTTGCAGCGGTTGGCCTCATAAAAACCAAAATAGCAGTTACAGCACTCTGTAGCATATCACTGCTCGCCATTCTTACAGGCAATATAAATCACGAAAGTGTTTCAATGAATCCCAAACAACGCTTTGGCTTCATGGCTTATCCAATTATTGAAACAACGCATGGCCTTGACAAGTGGCTTACTGAGAAAGAAAAGAACTGGCGTTTTATTGGAAAAAAATTACAGGAATTACTTTTACCTCATGATGCCTCACCGCCAACTATCGCGGTTGGTCCGGCGGGATCCATCCCATATTATTCTGAATTGCCATCTGTAGATTTACTGGGTCTAAATACGCGTGATGTACAAAACAATATCGGTAGAACTTTTAAACGTCCGGGGCACAAACATATCGCAAATAGCACTATTCTCGAGATCCACGGAGTTCATTTGAATATTTACCACCCCCAGTTTCTTTGCAGAAAACAGGAAAATTATCATTTTGAGTTCGGCGTTGTTCCTGACTTCCCATTCAAACGCCACCGCACGATTCTTATTCCGATCAACAACCGCTGCTACCTCTACGCGGACTACATCACCCCCCACCCCCGCATCGAGGAACTGCTGGCAAACGGCACCATCCTTGACTACCGCGCGAATCAGGATAAATTTAACTGCCCAAGGTGGCTTTGTTTGAGGTAAAGATGTTTTCTGCAGTTCTGGTTTTCGTTATGTTTTATTCGGCCAGTGCATTCGCCTACGTTGGCCCCGGCCCCGGCCTTACCATGCTCAGCTCGCTCTGGGCGCTCATCGCCGGCATAGCCTTTGCTCTATTTATGGTGATTTACTACCCCATCAGGCTTATTTTAAAAAAGCGCGCAGCCAAAAAAAACACCCATCCAGATGCCTGAGTTTACACCCGCTGCATTTCTTGGTCTTGCTGCGGGCTGCCTCAGCATGTTTCTCTATTCTAAACTCACCCCTCAAGCTAAACTTGCCGAGCTAAAAGCAAATCAAAAAAAAAGCCGCAAAACACTCGCAAATTATGATGGCGATCTAAGCGGTCTATTTCCGCTAATCACCGATGACCTAAGCATTACCCTACGCCAGCTTCGCATCGTTTTATTTCCGGCCATCATCAGCATCGCACCCTGCATGGTGCCATTTTTCATCGCGCCACAATCATTGCAATCGACATCTGAGCTCATCGCCTATTTCACAGCTCTTCTGATTGCCTCCATCTACATCAAACTAAAATTCAACATCCTATGACACAGATGCATGTTCCCTGGTGGCTCGATAAGGCCGGACAGTTCGTCACGGAGCACAGAAAACTATGGATCAAGCTCGGCAATTTAGAAACCAAACTGCTGGAAGAAGATCTTAAAACCATCCGCATTGAAAAGCCTGTCTTCATTTGCGGCCTCGCCCGCTCCGGCACCACCGCAAAACTCATCGAGATAGCCGCCCAGCCGGGCTTCACCAGCCACCGCTATGAAGATTTTCCGTTCTTATTCACGCCCTACTGGTGGAACAAGGTTCTGCAATTAGTACCACGTCCAAAATGCCCACCCAAAGAGCGCGCACATGGCGATGGCATCATGATCACGCCCGCAAGCCCCGAAGCTTTCGAAGAAATGATCTGGATGGCTTTTTTTGACCACCTGCACAGCACCACCCATAGCGCTATATTAGATGAAACAACCAGCAACCCTGCCTTTGAAAAGTTCTATACCGACCATATTAAAAAGCTGCTGCTGGTGCGCGGCGCATCGCGCTATGTCGCAAAAAACAACTACAACCTCACACGCATCCGCTACCTAAAAAAAATATTCCCGGATGCGGAATTTATCATCTGCAAACGCGATAAAAAATCCCACGTCGCCTCACTCATGCGCATGCATGCGCGCTTCTGCGAAGCCGCAAAGAACAACCCACGCATCGTCCGTCATATGATACAAGCTGGTCATTTCGAATTCGGCCCCCAGCGCTTACCCGTTCATATGGGGGATAATAATATTATGAATCAGACTCTTGAGCTGTGGCGGCAAGGTAAAGAAAAAGATGGCTGGGAAAAATTGTGGCTAGCCAGCAATGAACTAGCGAATTAGTGGTGATTTTACACAATTTGTCATAAAACTTTCGCGGTATCGTAACAAAACTGTAACACGCAAATGTTACATTATCATCATGTAAGCGCACAACAAGGCTTACTTGTTTATTTATGGAGGGTTTTATGTTGAAAAATCAGATAACTAGAAAATTTTTTTTAGCTGCTATTGCTGGTGCTGTGATAATTAGCCCCTCAAGTTTAGTCTTAGCTAATTCTGAATTGTCAAAGAGTAGTTTGCTAGTTAACAGTACACTAAAGTCGCTGGTAGATGAGAACGAACCAAATCCTACCGGCACACCCGCTCCCACTAGCCCAAGCTGCCCAGCAGGTTCTACACCTGTTCTTGTTTCTTGTACATTATCTTGTGTGCAAGGAGGCGCGGTACTTACTGAATGTTATGATTGCAGAGATAAAAATGGCAAAAGTGTTGGCTTCCAAACCTGTACTGCCCCACATAGCCTGAATCCCCCAAATTTTCCATGGCCCCCAGGTACAGGGTCTGGTCCAACTTCTTGTTCAGATGATCCCACCAACAGACAAAGACTGTGTGCACTTCCTAAATTAAAGGCATGTGGCAAAACCAATATAGGTACTAACCCACCTTGGGTTCTGGACTGCAAAACAAATCCTGCCCCTGCTCCCGGTCAAAGACCAGCACCTAACCAAAAACCAGCAAGAGGTTCCTCTAGTATTAAGTTCTTTTTAATTAGTAAGATATACTAGACAGTTTATAAGTTATATTTTAGAAATAAGAACGAAAACATAATTCTTATTGAGTTGCGTCTGCCACGAACCTAATAGTTCGTGGCAGCTTCGCATTAAGAGTATGGTGCTTTGCAGTATCAAAAAATCATATTTTTACTTTCCGTTGCTTTTCTTCTCTATTTCTCCGGGGTAGCAGCGGCGAGGTTTGATGTCTGGCCAGCCTCCATGCTGCTGAAAAAAATTGAAGAGGCGCAAGGCTACCTTCAGGCGAAACAAGATCAGCAAATACAAAGCCAGCTATTGAGCTATGACGTTGAGCATGAAATCGCCAGCGCACGTGCCATCTGGCAGCAAGGCAAAGCATTTGACGGCTACACGCTGATCACAGCGCGCTATTCACAAACGGTCTTTTTGCTGGATATGGATGGCAAAGTCGTCTGGCACTGGGATGCTGCTTTTCGCAGGGCATGGCCGAATCCATCGCATATTGTGCGACCAGTGCCTGATCGTAGAATCTATTTGGAAAAAGCAGCACTTTATCCAAACGGCGATATTCTAGTCACCTACACCGGTATCGGTGATACACCTTACGGCTACGGCCTTGCCAAGTTCGATAAACATTCCAATTTGCTCTGGACGTATGATGAACGCGTTCATCACGATATCTTCATCGATCAAGAAAGCGGCAATATCTATACGTTGACACACCAGTTCATTCGGTCGCCAATTCATGGGCTTGAGGGTTTAAGCTATCCTTTGCTAGCGGACTATATCGTAACGCTGACGCCTGATGGAAAAGAGATAAATAGAATTTCTATTCTTGAAGCGTTTAGAGATTCGCCTTTTTCGCTTATGCTCTTTAGAAAACCGAAAAATCAGGCTCTATGGGATATCACGCATACAAACGCTGTTATCAAGCTTGATGAAGAACTCGCAGAAAAGTTTCCACTGTTTAAGGCGGGTGATTTAATGATTTCATCACGCAGTATGAATGCAATCGCAGTGATTGACCCTGTTTCGAAATCCGTTCGCTGGGCTAATGATGGCCTTTGGAAAGCACAGCACTCGCCAAAATTTACTCAATCTGGCGGCATTTTACTACTGGACAACAAAGGACACATTGAAAACAATAAACCTTATTCTCGAATTATAGAGATTAATCCCAATAACCTACACATTAAATGGAGCTATCTGGGTAATGCCCGCAACAACTTCTACACCGATGTTTATGGTCGTGTGCAGCAGTTGCCAAACGGGAATGTCTTGGTTGCTGCATCACAAATGAACAAAATTTTTGAGCTTAGCCCAAATAAAGAAATTGTCTGGGAATTTACGCTTCCGCTTTCATCGCCGCATCAGCAAAGAATTAACGTGCGAAAAAATTCAAATCACATAAAATGCTTTGATATATGCCCTGATGAATTCAGTGACGTAGGTTATCAATTCCAAGGCCTCATCATTGACGCAGCACGCTATTCTAAGGAAGAACTTTCATTTATGAAACAAGCTCAGCCTGAAAAAGCCTCTCCATGACACACACACCCATCATCACACTCATCGGCGGCAGCGGCTTTCTTGGGCGCTATGTGGCGCGAGAGGCTAGCCGGGAATTAGATATTTAAGTCATCCCTTAGCATCGCATTCAGGTTCGTCTGCCAGCCTTGGCCGGTTGCACGCAGCGCCGCCAGCACATCGTGATCCAGCCGGATCGTCACCTTTTCCTTCGGATGTTCCTTTTTCGGGCGACCAACACTGTTTTTCACCGCCTTCTTGGCCGCCGCCGGCAATGCATCAACGCCATGCATCCAGCGCGCGGCCTTCATCTCTTTCGCCGTTAGCGGCTTGGAGGCTAGGCGCTGATCGCGCAGATTATCGCTGTTTTTAGCTGATTTCCTTTTCATAAAATGTCCTTTCTCTGCTGTTTGCTTTCCTGAAACTGATCGGTCGCACGTACCCGCCGCGCGGCGTCCATACCAACACATAAAGCCTTCCACGCATCATGCCGTAGCTGATGAAACGCTGCTCACCGTAATCATGACGCGTGTCACGCGTGGTAATCGCGCTGTCCCATTCGAACTTCTGCACTTCCTCAAAGCTCACGCCATGCGATTTTATGTTAGCGGCATTTTTGCGCGGATCATAAAAAGGTTCCATGCAATATTTGTACCGACAATTATTATCCTTGTCAAGCCTCTTGCCATCTCACTCCATCCCGCCTAATCTTTCACCATGACACACACACCCATCATCACACTTATCGGCGGTAGCGGCTTTTTAGGGCGCTACGTGGCGCGCAGGCTCGCTAAAGCTGGCTATCGTCTTCGCATCATCTGCCGTAATCCCGATGCGGCGGCGCATTTGAAGACCGCGGGCGATGTCGGCCAGATCGCGCTTGTCGCTGGCAACATCGCCAAACCCGAAACGCTGAAAGGCAAGCTGGATGGCTCGTTTGCGGTCATCAACCTGGTCGGTGTGCTCTTTGAATCGGGCAAACAGAATTTCACGGCGCTTCACGCAAAAGGCGCTGAAATACTGGCGCTGATGGCGCGTGAAGCCGGCGCAGAGCGCTTTATCCAGATTTCCTCACTGGGGGTTGACCGCGCAGCAGATTCCGCCTATGCGCGCACCAAGCTGCTCGGCGAAAAGGCTGTGCTCGCAGCGTTTCCAGCCGCCACCATCCTGCGCCCGAGTGTGGTGTTTGGTGCGGAGGATAATTTCTTCAACCAGTTCGCGCAGATGGCGTCGCTCGCCCCTGCCCTGCCGCTGATTGGCGGCGGCAAAACGCGTTTTCAGCCGGTGTATGTGGATGATGTCGCGGCGGCAGTCGAAGCCAGCCTGAACGACGAAACCACCATGGGCGAAACCTACGAGCTGGGCGGCCCGCGCGTGTATAGTTTCCGCGAGATTCTTGAATATATCCTTCGCACCACCGATCGCAGGCGCTGCCTTCTGCCGCTGCCGATGGCGCTGGCCAGCGCGATTGGCGCGGCGAGCGAAATTCTGCCAAGGCCGCCGCTGACGCGTGATCAGGTTCGTTTGCTGAAATACGATAATGTGGTGAGTTCCGGCGCCAAGAGTTTTGCGCATCTGGGCATCACGCCGACCGCGGTGGAAACCATCGTGCCCGGCTATCTCGCGCGCTATAACCGGAAGGTTGCCGCCTGATGCGTCAGCTTTATCACACGGCACTTTCTCCCTTCTGCCGCAAGATACGCCTGATGATGAGAGAAAAAGCCCTTGAGTTTGAGCTCGTGGGTGAAAATCCGTGGGATCGAAAGCTGGATTTATTCGCGCTCTCGCCAGCGGCGGATCTGCCGATTTTAGTCGAGGATGATGGCTTTGCGCTTTCCGGCGCTTATGCCATCAGCGAATATCTGGAAGAAACCTATCCCGGCATTTGCCTGCTTGGTAGAAACGCCGCCGAGCGCGCGGAAGTCCGCAGGCTGGTGGATTGGTTTGACCATAAATTCGACCATGAAGTGACGCAAAACATCCTGTTTGAAAAAGCATTCAAGCATTATTTTGGTAAGGGCGCGCCAAGTTCAGCAGCCATTCGTCAAGGGCAGCAGCATCTGCTCTACCATCTTGATTATATTGGCTACCTTGCGGGTGAGCGCTATTTCCTTGCCGGTGATACGCTGACACTGGCCGACCTCGCGGCGGCAGCGCATTTATCCGCGATTGATTACACCGGCGATGTGCCATGGAACTACAATATGAACGCCCATGGCTGGTATGCGTTGATGAAATCGCGCCCTTCCATGCGATGCATTCTTTCCGAGCGCGTGCCGGGTGTGCGCCCGCCTGCTTATTATGAAAACCCGGATTTTTAACCGTCGTCCCGGAAAATGTTGCAGTAGCAACATTTATCCGGGATCCAGTATAGCAAAAAGTCAGCAGATTTTTTGCGTATTGAAAATGTCTACTGACATTTTCAATGTGGATTCCCCTATAATTTCGCCTACTGGCGAAATTCGGGGAATGACATGAAAGAAGATATCACCCTTAAAGCCAAATCGCTCGGCTTTGATGCCGTGGGCTTTACCACACCAGACCTGCCCGCATCAGCGGCAAGCGGGCTTCACGAATTCCTCGAAAACGGCCACCACGGCGAGATGGCCTGGATGGCAGAGAAATTCGAGCGCCGCGCCGACCCCAAAACATTATGGCCGGAGGTTCAATCCATCATCGTGCTTGGCCATAATTACGCGCCCGAAACAAACCCGCTCGAAAAACTCGCGCAACCCACTATCGGTAATATTTCCTGCTATGCGCAGAATGAAGATTATCATGATGTCATCAAAAAGAAGCTCAAAGCCTTGGCGCGCTGGGTGGCCGAGGAATTTAGCTGCGAGGTGAAGGTGTTTGTTGACACTGCGCCGGTGATGGAAAAACCGCTGGCGGAAAGCGCTGGCATTGGCTGGCAGGGCAAGCACACCTGCCTTGTTTCACGCGAGTTTGGCAGCTGGCTTTTTTTGGGGAGTATTTTTACGTCCATTGAAATCCCCGCGAAAGCGGGGATCCTGAATGACCTACAGGGTCCCCGCCTGCGCGGGGACTTATGCGGCAGCTGCCGCGCCTGCCTCGACATCTGCCCCACCCAGGCCTTCACCGCCGAGCGCAAGCTCGATGCGCGGCGCTGCATCTCCTACCTCACCATCGAGCATAAAGGCCAGATTCCGCTGGAATTTCGAAAGAGCATCGGCAACCGCATTTATGGCTGCGATGATTGTCTTGCCATCTGCCCATGGAATAAATTCGCTAAAACATCGCAGGAAATGGCGTATCATCCACGAAAAGAGCTGGAAGCGCCGCTCTTATCCGAGCTGCTGCGGCTGGATGACACCACATTTCGCGCGCTTTTCCGCAAATCGCCGGTAAAACGCATCGGGCGGGATCGCTTTGTGCGCAATGTATTAGTGGCAGCCGGCAATAGCGGCGATGCAAGCCTGGTTCCAGCGATCACGACGCTGCTCTCCGACCCCTCGCCGCTGGTCGCGGAAATGGCAGGCTGGGCGCTTGAAGAATTGGATTCACTGACTAAATACAGATTCTAACTTAAAGGAAACCCTATGCCCACCATTGCCATGTACACCAAAGACTACTGCCCCTACTGCGTGAAAGCGAAAACACTGCTGAAGCGCAAGGGTGTGGAATCATCCATCACGGAAATCGACATCACGCGGGATGAAAAGCTCCAGCAGGAGATGCTCGCTAAATCGAATGGCAAGCGCACCGTGCCGCAGATTTTTATTGGCGAAACGCATGTCGGCGGCTGCGACGATCTCTACGCGCTGGATGCAGCGGGTAAGTTGGATCCGCTGCTAAAATAGGTTTCATTGGTTACAAAAGTTTCGGAGGTCACGAATGATAAAAACATACGAAACCTTCGAAACCTAAGAAACATACGCAACCTCGATCAACATCTAGAACTTATCCACAACCCATTGTTGTTGTAGTTTTGCAACAGCACAAGATATAATGAACAGGCCAAGTACGAAACTACATATAGTTAGTGCATCAAAGATGAATAATGTGTAAACGATAGATACAATTTTACATAAATTGTTGGGGTGTCGTTTGAACTACTGGGATTTCTGGTCAAATTATTGGAAAACCATGGCGGATATGGTTCACAGCCCTGAGCCGGACGCCGCATCTGCCCCCGCTGAGGCTTCTGATCCAGCCAGCCACCTCGCGGTTCCGGAGATTGCTGAAGCGCAAAACAATGAATCATCCTCTGCCCGCCCCGCGAATCATTTCGCACCGGAAGACAAATATCACTACCTCACCGAATACGGCACACAGATTCTCTGCCTGCTGACGCCGGAAGGCGAATGCAGCTATCTTTCGCCGAATTTCGGCACGCTCACCGGCAATATTCCTGAGTTGTGCCATGGCGCTCATTTCATGGATTACCTGCATGATGATTTTCGCGATCGCCTGCAGGCGCTGCTTACCGGGCGTGATGATGCGGCGGGCAAACCACTCGCCTATCGCTGCAAGCTGCGCCATGGCGATGGCAGCTATTACTGGTATCTGTTTCTCATTCATGGGCGGCACAGCGCGGGCAGCCGGGAGCTGGTCTGTGTGATGGAGAATGTACACGATAGCATTCAGATTCAGAACTCGCTGCAGAAAGCCAAACTGGAAGCCGAGCTGGCGCTGCGTGCGCGTTCGGAGTTCCTTGCGAATATGAGCCATGATTTGCGCACACCGCTTAACGCCGTCATCGGTTTTGCCCAGATGATGGAAGCGCAGGTGCTTGGCAATCTTGGCAACCCGCAATATCTCGAATATGCCCGTCACATCCGCGAAAGCGGCCATGAGCTGCTGGCGCGCATTGATAGCATCCTCAAGCACTCCAATCTTGAACTGGCGGGAGAAGATGAGCAGGAGCCCGAACAGAAGCAGCCGTTGCTTCAGGTGGCCAGCTAAGCTATTCTTGCGGCATGGATAAGATCAAAGCCGCGCGCGACATCATCACCCATGCCCTGCCCCATGTACCATTTGATGGCTGGTCGCAGACGACGCTGGGCAAAGCAGCGCAGGATGCTGGCTACAAAAAAACCGACAGCATTCGCGTCTTTCCAAATGGCGCCATTCAAGCGGTGGACACATACTTTCTGCTGATGGATAGCCGCATGCTGGATGCGCTGGCGCACTACCATCTTGACAGCATGAAAATTCGCGAGCGGGCGACGCTATGTGTGCGTCTGTGGCTGGAGGCGCAGGAAGGCCATAAAGAGGCGCTACGCCGCGCCATCGCGCTGCAGGCATTGCCCGTGTATAGCAGCCACGCGCTGGCCTCGCTGTACCATACGGTGGATGAGATGTGGCGCGCCATCGGCGACAACTCGACCGATTTTAATTTCTACACCAAGCGTCTGCTGCTGGGCGCGGTGCTGAGCACCACCACGATGTACTGGCTGAACGATAGCAGCGCAGGCCATCAGGCCAGCTGGGAATTTTTAAGCCGCCGCATTGAGGACGTCATGCGCATCGAAAAGGCCAAGCATCAGGCCAGGCAGTGGTTAAGTAGCGTAGGTTTATAACAGCTACTCAAGCGAGCTGCGTAAATCCTGCCTTGTGCCAAACACCACCACGTCATCAAAGTTATCATAAAAACTCGTTGAACTTTCGGTCGGCAGCTTCTGCACAATACGCGTGTATGAAACCGAGTTTGCAGCGACTGCGGCATTATTACAATCACAGTTTATCTGTTCATCCGTGTTGAATGAATTTGCATTGAACCTTGTGGTGCCGCCATTTCTTGGAAAGCCGCCATGGCCATTCTTTCCATAGCTGATAAGAGCATAAGCCGCATTGGTGACCTTGTTTGTTGTGCCGGTGGAAACGATACGGATGCGCTGCTTCACATCAGAGACTGGGATCGCATCAAATGCCTTGGTAAATGTGTTCGACGCAGTAAATGGCACGCTGACAGCATAGGTAAAGCGTCGCCCCCAGCCATCCACTGCAAATTCATCTGGAAGACCCAGCGTTCTGACCGGAATCGCGCCAGCCGCGATATTGACGTAAGTTACCTGATTCGTGCCCGTCAATGTTGCCGGCATCGCGAGAGTGATTTGTGTGTCGCTATCGATGCTGCGAATGGTTGTTCCGCCCCCCGTTAAATAAGTACCATTCGAAAGATGCATACCAGCGGAAAGAGAAAAGGTGGACACGGACGTCACCTGAACTACCGGCGATCCGTTGGTAAAAAACACCCCGGGAACAGTAGAAGTGGTACTGAAATTGGCAGCAGGGGATCCACCAACACATCGACCGGGATTTGCCGCCTCAACCCCCATCAGATTGCTGGTCAGTGATAGAGTAAGATTCGCAGGGCACGGCAGCCTGCCAAAAGCAAGGCGATATTTCAGCAGTGTTTTCTGGATCACCTCCATGCGCTGCTGTGTCAGCTCAAGCTGTTTCGCTTCAAGTGAGTTCATCAGCACCAGCAGCCCACCACCAAGAATGAGCGCAATAATCAACAAGACGACGCTAAGCTCGAGTAAAGAAAAGCCTTTTTTGTGCTGAGAAAGGGTCATGAGGCGGCATTGAGCAGTTGATTTTCAATGCTAACACCCAGCGCTTAATAAAATCTTAACCCATACGCAACACACGACCACCCAGCAGCAGTAAAAAAACCAAGAGCCACAGCCGCTTAGTTTTTTACATATGGATCACGCGGCCATACGCATCCAGCACGCTTTCATGCATCATTTCCGAAAGCGTTGGGTGCGGGAAGATGGTGTGCATCAGCTCACCCTCGGTCAGCTCGCCCGCTTTGGCGATCGCATAGCCCTGAATCATTTCCGTCACCTCCGCGCCGATCATGTGGGCGCCGAGAAGCTCGCCGGTTTTGGCATCGAAAATGGTTTTGATAAGGCCTTCCGGCTCGCCCAGCGCAATGGCTTTGCCGTTGCCGATAAACTGGAAGCGGCCGACCTTGATATCCTTAACTTTTTCCTTCGCCGCTTTTTCCGTAAGCCCGACACTTGCCACCTGCGGATGGCAATAGGTGCAGCCCGGAATGTTTTCTTTTTTCATCGGGTGGACGCCTTTTGCGCCTGCGATTTTTTCCACGCAGATCACTCCCTCATGCGAAGCCTTGTGTGCAAGCCATGGTGCACCAGTGACATCGCCGATCGCATACACGCCCGGCTCGGCGGTCGCGCCATAACCATCGGTCACAATATGCCCCTTTTCCACCTTCACCTTCGTGCCCTCAAGCCCAAGATTCTCGGTATTGCCGACAATCCCTACTGCCATGATCACGCGGTCAAAGGTGAGTTCCGAGCTTTTGCCGCCGGATTCAATCGTCGCGGTCACGTTATCCTTGCCTTTTTTCAGCGCTTTCACCGTGGCAGAGGTCATGAGCTTCATGCCCTGCTTTTCAAACGCCTTATGCGCGAATTTTGAGATCTCCTCATCTTCCACCGGCAGGATGCGATCCTGCACTTCAACCACCGTCACTTCCGCGCCCATCGAGCGATAGAAGCTGGCAAACTCAATACCGATTGCGCCGCTACCAACCACCAGCAGCGATTTCGGCATGGCGCTCGGCACCATCGCCTCTTTATACGTCCAAACCAGCTTGCCATCCGGCTCCAGCCCGGGCAGCACCCGCGCCCGCGCGCCAGTTGCAAGAATGATATGCTTGGCATTGATAATAGTCCCCCCTGCTTGCGGGGGGGATTGAGGGGGGGTGATCTGCACTTTCCCCTTACCCGCCAGTTTTCCATGGCCGTCAATCACCGTAACTTTGTTTTTCTTCATCAGGCCACTAACGCCTTTGGAAAGCTGACCCGCCACACCGCGTGAACGTTCCACCACTTTCTTCAGATCAAAGCTGATATCTTTTGCCGACAAGCCATACACATCGCTGTGTTTCATGGTGTGATAAAGCTCGCTGGAGCGCAGCAGCGCCTTGGTAGGAATGCAGCCCCAGTTCAGGCAGATGCCGCCCATATGCTCGCGCTCAACTAGCGCCGTTTTCAACCCCAGCTGGCTGGCGCGAATCGCCGCCACATAACCACCCGGGCCACCACCCACAATCACCACATCAAAACTTTGTTCGGTCATTGAATACTCCTGAAAATTTTACCCATCAAAACAAAAGAGCCCTGCTTTCGCAAGGCTCTTTCGCGTATTATGTGGTATTTATTACTTCGTTGCGCGTGAAGGCTCGCGGGGCACCACCGAGGAGTGATGCGCTTCGATTTCCCAGCCTTCCGTCTCTTCTTCAAATACGAAGCTGAAGCGCGCCGGCACCTTCACGGTCTGGCTACCCTGCTTGAAGCTGAAAGTGTAGATACCGTTTGCCAGTGCAATATCGCCATCACGCTCGGTATGCAGCTCATTCACCGTAATCTTGAGATTTTTACGGGTAAAAATCTTGTTTTTGAAATAATCGGCTCTCGCTTCCTGCGTCAGGATGGGCTTTGCGCCAAAGGTCGCAAGCAGCACCGCATCATCATCATACAGCTTCACCACGCGGTTCACATCCTTGCTTTCCACGGCGGCAATCCAGTTGTTCAGTGCGTTTTCAGCGGCCTTATCGGTCGCATCATCATAATGATGTGAGCAGGCAGCAAGTGTTGTAGCAGCGAGCAGTACGGTCAGAATTCTCATGATTCGTCCTTTGTCTGGTTATGAAGCAGGTCTATAAAGACCCGGGCGGTGATAGTTTAACCAATAAAAAAAGTCAACTACTCTGCTTTTGCCCCAGGCACGCGTGAAGAATGCTGGCTAATGATTTTCCACTGACCGTCTTTCAGCTTATAGATAAAAGTGAATCTTGCAGGAAGTTCAAGTGGTTCGCCGTCCTGCTCAAAATAAAAGACATACAGGCCAGTATTCATCGCCACATCGCCAAACACGCGTACATCCTGCTTCGTCACGTCCACCTTGCGGTTTGGCTCCCTCACGACCTTGCTGAAATAGCCGCGTAGCTGCTCGTGGCTGGTGAGCGGGTCGGTTGCGAAGGCTGAAAGCATGGTCGCATCTTTGTCGTATAATGCGACAATCTGCTCCACCGTGCCAGTCTCCACCGCTTTCGTCCATGCGGCGAGCGCCTGTTTGGGATCCGGGCTTGCTAGAGCGGGCTGAACAGCACCAAACCATACAACCGCACACAGCGTCAGGCATTTCATCATCGCACGCATTTTCATCTCCTATGACAAGTTATACCGCATGGCCACAAAACCGGCATTTTATCGCTTCTTTACGTATAATTTCCGCGCAGCTTGGGCATTTCTTGCCCTCCCCGCCGGCCAGCAATCGCTGTTCGATCGTGCGCTGATTACTATCCGCCAGCAGCGCAATAACGCCACCAACAATCGGCGTCAGCAGAAACGACAGCAGCAGAAAACCAAAAAATGATCGCCCCTTCGATCTGGCATAAAATGCAACGACAAAACTCAGCACGAACCACAGAAATAAAACAATCACACTGTGGATGATAAACGCGATAATGCCAAAAATCAGTTCCATGTCAGATCAGCAGCAGCGCTGGCGACTCGATGTAGTGCTTGAACGCCTGCAGAAACTCCGCGCCGACCGCACCATCCACCACACGGTGATCCACCGAAAGCGTGACCGTCATCAGGTTTTTCACCTCCATCTTGCCATGCTTTACCACCACGCGATCCTCACCGGCGCCAACCGCAAGGATGCAGCCCTGCGGCGGATTCACAATCGCGGCGAAATGCTTGATGCCATACATGCCGAGGTTGGAAATCGAAAAACCGCCGCCCTGAAATTCTTCCGGCGCAAGCTTGTTCTGCCGAGCGCGCGCGGCAAGGTCTTTCATCTCGCTGGAAATAGTGACCACTGTCTTCTGATCCGCGTTTTTCACCATCGGCGTAATCAGGCCGCCATCAATCGCCACCGCCACGGAAATATCAACGTTGTTGTAAAGCAGAATCGCTTCATCCGTCCATGAGGCGTTGGCCGCTGGTACTTTTTTCAGCGCCAAGGCCGAGGCTTTGATGATAAAGTCATTCACCGAAAGTTTATATTCCGGTTTTTTATCTTTTATGTGCGCTACCGCTTCGCTACTTGAGCGCGATGCCGCGCGCGACTCCGCATCAAAATTAATCTGCTTGCGCACATCCATCAGCGCATCCAGCTCACACTCCACCGTCAGGTAGAAATGTGGCACCTGCTGTTTGGATTCGGTGAGGCGGCGCGCAATCACTTTGCGCATGTTGTTGTTGGGCTGCTTGGTGAATTCCACCGCCGAACGCACCACACGGCCTTTCGCCGCACCACCGCTTTGCACAAATTTCAGCACATCCTCTTTCACCACGCGACCATGCGGCCCGCTGCCCTGTACCAGCTGCAGCTGCACGCCTTCATTCGCAGCAATGCGTTTGGCCAGTGGTGATGCAAACACACGCCCCCCCGTGCCGGTGGCAGCCATCGGCGCCGCAGAAACAACCTGCGAAACACCGACTTTCACGTCATCCTGCGATGCGCGAAGCGCAGGCGCAGGATCTTGCGTTGCCTTGGCGAGATCCTGTGCTGCGGCTGCGCCGCCCACAGGATGACGGGGTTTATACCCCTCCAGCACCGCTTTATCTTCACCTTCCTCAAGTAAAAGCGCAATCAGCTGGTTGACCTTCACAGCCTCGGTGCCAGCGGGTATCATGATCTTGCCGATCACACCCTCATCAACCGCTTCCACTTCCATGGTCGCTTTATCAGTTTCGATCTCGGCGATCACCTGGCCGGATTTAATTTTATCGCCTTCCTTCACATTCCATTTGGCGAGGTTGCCCTCGGTCATGGTGGGGGAAAGCGCGGGCATGAGAATTTCAATGGGCATCGTCTATCCTTTTTTTGTCACTCCTGCGAAAGCAGTAGTCCTGTAGATGGTTTAAGATCCCTGCTTTCACAGGGATGACAAGTGATTATTTATAACAAACTTCTTTCACCGCATCGATGATATGCGGGGCTTGTGGCAGGGCGAGTTTTTCAAGGTTGGCGGCGTAAGGCAGCGGCACATCGGCGCCCGCTACGCGTTTCACCGGCGCATCCAGATAATCAAATGCGTGCTCCATGATCGTTGCTGCGATTTCTGAGCCCATACCGGCCGTTGGCCAGCCCTCTTCCACACTCACGCAGCGATTAGTCTTTTTTACCGATTCGATGATGGTCTCGGTATCCAGCGGGCGAATGGTGCGCAGATCGATCACCTCGGCGCTGATGCCCTCTTTTTCCAGCTCTTCCGCGGCTTTCAGTGCTTTGCCAACCATGATGGAAAACGCAGTGATCGTTACATCCGTCCCTTCGCGCACCACGGCTGCTTTGCCGATCTCCATCGGCTCCACGCTGTCAGGCACTTCGAAGCTCTGGCCATACATGATTTCGTTTTCCAGAAAAATCACCGGATTAGGATCACGAATTGCTGCTTTAAGGAGCCCCTTAGCCGACGCTGCATCCCACGGCGCAATCACTTTCAGGCCGGGAATATGCGCATACCAGCTGGCATAGCACTGCGAGTGCTGCGCTGCGACGCGCGACGCTGCGCCGTTCGGCCCGCGAAACACAATCGGGCAGCGGATCTGGCCGCCGCTCATGTAGTTGGTTTTGGCGGCGGAATTGATGATCTGATCCATCGCCTGCATGGCGAAATTGAAGGTCATGAATTCGACGACTGGCTTCAGCCCCATCATCGCCGCACCAACACCAAGACCGGCAAAACCATGCTCGGTGATCGGCGTATCGACCACGCGGCGCGCGCCGAATTCAGCAAGCAGCCCTTCGGTCACCTTATACGCGCCCTGATATTCCGCAACTTCCTCCCCCATGACGAACACATCGCCGTCGCGGCGCATTTCTTCCGCCATGGCATCCCTCAGCGCAACCCTTACCGTTTGTTGTGGCATTTTATTCTCCTAATACGCCGGAAGTTGATAAATAGCAGGGCGGTAATGCGGCTTTGGTGACTTTTGCTTTTGTTTCTTCGCCTCAAGCAGCCATGCTTTTTTTACAATTTCTAATTCGCGCAGCGCTTCCTGCGGTGAATCACCAAATGCGCTGCATCCGCGAAGATCAGGAATATCCGCGATATACCCGCCATCCTCATCGCTGTAAAAAATATTGATGTGGTAGTCCTTCATTTATTCCTCCAGCCGCAAATTATATTGCTCAATCAGTTTCAGCACCTGCCTGATTTGATAGGGTTTAACGTGTCCCTTAACATTTTGGATGTTCACGATATCGCGAAGATCCGCATGAATATAAATATGATGGCTGCCTGAAATACGTGCAAGTGAAAACCCAAATGATTTAAGCAATCCCTGAAATTCGCTGAATCTCACATTGTGGTAGCTACCGTTTAGTAATTTGATCAATAATTTCCGCTGCTGCATGTGGGGCGACTACTGTTTTTGATTTGGCCAGAGCGGTGCTTCCCCGGCATCTTTCATAACACTCATGCAGCCGTTCCAATAACTTGAAACAGAGGATGAATCACCCGAATCAAGCTTGCAGTAATAGCAGCCGGAAAGGCTAAGCAAACTCATTACTAAAACAATTCGAGTCATGACTAAACCGTCACATCCGTCCACAGATCAGACTCTGGCGGTTCCGGCGATTGCTGGGCGAAATCCGCCGACTCGTTCACAATCGCCTTGATTTCTTTTTCCATTTCTTTAAGCGTTTCTTCGCTGGCGAATTTCTGAGCAAAAAGCCACGCCTTCATGCCTTCAATCGGGTCGTGCTGCTCCTTATATTGCTCCACCTCTTCCTTGGTGCGATATTTCGCCGGGTCGCTCATCGAGTGGCCGCGGTAGCGGTAGGTTTTCATTTCAAGCAGGAACGGGCCATTTCCTTCGCGCACAAATTTCACTGCTTCCAGCCCCGCCTCACGCACGGCGAGCACATCCATGCCGTCGACCTGCCTGCCGGGAATGCCAAACGCTTCGCCGCGGCGGTAAAGCTCAGTGGTAGAATGCGAGCGCTTGACGCTGGTGCCCATCGCATATTCGTTGTTTTCGATGATGTAGATCACCGGCAGTTTCCACAAACTCGCCATGTTGAACGATTCATAAACCTGCCCCTGGTTCACCGATCCATCGCCGAAATAGGTGAGGCAGAGATTGTTATTGCCGCGATATTTATGGGCAAACGCGATGCCAGTGCCGATCGGCACCTGCGCGCCAACGATGCCGTGGCCGCCGTAAAAATTCTTCTCCACCGAGAACATGTGCATCGAGCCGCCCTTGCCGCGCGAAAAACCACCGATGCGCCCCGTCAGCTCCGCCATGATACCCTTTGGATCCATGCCGCAGGCGATCATATGGCCGTGGTCACGGTAGCTGGTGAGCACCGCATCATCACCGGTAATGCAGCTCTGCATGCCAATCACCACCGCTTCCTGACCGATGTAAAGATGGCAGAAACCGCCAATCAGCCCCATGCCGTAGAGCTGGCCAGCTTTTTCTTCAAAGCGGCGAATCAGCAGCATGTCACGATAAAGTTTGAGCGCCAGTTCTTTGGAGACAGGCTTTGCGGAGGCTTCCTCGGCTGACTTTTTATTGGTATTCGCTGCTTTGGGCATGATTGGCTCTCTTGAGTAAAAAAAGAAAGCATGAATACACACAAAAATCAAAGCAAGCGCAAGCGTTTAGTGAGCGCGGCTTTGCTGCGTCGCAGCATTACTTTTCATCAAGAAAAATCACCACTTCATCTTTGCCCGCCATGCCGAGCACGCTGCGCGCCTGCTCATCTAAAAGGTCGAGATCCAGCGAGTTGCTGGAAAGCAGCGCCACGCGTTTTTCCAGCGCTTCACGGCGCGCCACAGTATCAGCCAGCTGCTGGTTCAGCGCATCGAGCTGGCGGCGCTCCTTGTACAGCGCAAACAAGCTGCGATCGCCGCTAACGGTATGATAGCCGAGATAAAACAGCACAAAAGTGCACAGCAAAGGCTGCGCATAGCGTAACAAACTGGGACGTTTGCCCTCGGCGCGAAGGCGTGCAGAGTATGACATATGACTCTGGAATTTAACAAATTAGATGGGTTTTGGGAAGGTAATTTTATTCATCATCCATCTCACGCTTTTTACGTCATGGCCTGAATTTCCTAAAATTCTAAGGCCATCCAGTATAATTCAAGGCTGGATCACCCTAGGATTTGCAAGTAAATCCGGGTGATGACGAAATTTCATGAGGTGGCAAGATTCGTCACCCCATATCTCGCCACAGTCCCCAGCTCTTCTTCAATGCGAATCAGCTCGTTATATTTCGCAAGCCGGTCAGAGCGGCTGAGCGAGCCGGTTTTAATCTGGCCGCAATTGGTGGCGACCGCCAGATGCGCGATGGTGGTATCTTCCGTCTCGCCTGAGCGATGCGACAGCACCGCCTTATAACCCGCGCGATGCGCCATCTCAACTGCATCCAGCGTTTCAGAGAGTGTACCAATCTGGTTAGGTTTCACCAAGAGTGCGTTGGCAAGCCCCTTATCGATACCTTCTGCGAGCACGCTCGGGTTGGTCACAAACAAATCATCCCCCACCAGCTGCACCTTGCTGCCCAGAAGGTCGGTGATTTCCTTCCAGCCCTGATGGTCATCTTCGGCCATAGGATCTTCAATCGAGATAATCGGGAATTGCTTGCACAGCGCTTCGTAATATTTCAGCAGCTGGCCGAAATCAAAGCTCTTTGCCTCACCTTCCATCACATATTTGCCAGCTTGATAAAATTCCGTGGCAGCGCAGTCCAGCGCAATGGCCACCTGCTCGCCGGGCTTGTAGCCTGCCCCTTCAATCGCTTTCATGATGTAGGAAAGCGCTTCCTGCGCCTGGCCGAATTTCGGCGCAAACCCGCCCTCATCACCCACGGCGATCGAATGGCCATCGTCAGAAAGGCGTTTTTTGAGCTCCTGAAAAATCTCTGCGCCCATGCGGATGGCATCATGCATCGAGGCGGCCGCAACCGGCATGATCATGAACTCCTGAATATCGAGCTTATTATCAGCATGCGCGCCGCCATTGATGATGTTCATCATCGGCACCGGCAGCACGCGTGCATTCGCGCCGCCTACATAACGCCACAGCGACACCCCTTGTGAATCCGCCGCTGCCTTCGCCACCGCCAGCGATACACCAAGCATGGCATTGGCACCGAGGCGGGATTTGTTTTTGGTGCCGTCGAGCTGAATCATCATGCTGTCAATACGGCGCTGCTCGCTGGCATCCATACCCATCAGCGCATCGGCAATCTCGCCATTCACACTGGCTACTGCCTTTTTCACGCCTTTGCCGCCAAAGCGTTTTTTGTCGCCTGCCTGCGCGAAGCCGGTGCTTCGCTCCGGCGTAGGCAGGCCGTCGCGCAGCTCGATTGCCTCCAGCGATCCGGTCGATGCGCCCGAGGGCACCGCCGCGCGGCCAAACGCGCCATCTTCCAGACCAACATCCACCTCAATGGTGGGATTACCGCGGCTATCAATGATTTCACGGGCGTGGAGATGGATGATATCGGTCATAAATTCTCGCTGACAAGGTGATGTTTAACGCAGAAGGCCTATAGCAGCCCTGGCGGTTTTGCAACTAGGGATTCGGATAACTGGCATATTCAAACCTTATTAAACGCGCAACCGCTCCCTTCACATCGCGTCTGTCGTAAAGCGACTTCCCACGCTCGATTAGTTGTCGGGTAACGGCTTTGATTGCTCCAGCGTCGCCGATGGAGTGCTTTACATAAAACGCCATGTAATGCTTATCAGACGTGCGGACGGTTCCGGCATACTCATACAGCCCGGACTGACGAATATACTCATCAATGACATGATAATCGCGCGCCTGAACCAGCAACGAATCTTCGCCATAGCCGGTGGCGTAAAGAATGATCACATCAGGGCTGACTTGCTCCATGTAGCTCATACTATTGCCGTGATGCGCGATGGTCACATCCGCAAGTCCGCCAAAATCAATAGTCTGCCATCCGGAATAATAAGGGATTGAACCAGCTTCTGCCACCATCAGACGATATGATTGGTCTCGGTACGGGGCGAGCCCCTGACCAATATGCCGGTAGCTATCTTGCGTTTTATTCCATTCAACCATCATCTCATAGAGCTTATTACTGTCATAACAAGGAAGGATATGAAGTATTCCCATCACCAGATAAGCTGAGATAGATACAGGTGGCCATTTGGCAACCGCCCCGCGCGCGACAAAATGTGCACCATAGAGAAGTACCGGCACATATAGCTGTAGGAAGAAACGATCCGCATAATTCATCGCCAGCTTGGAATCCACATAAGCCAGTAGATGGGTCAGCACCGCAGCGGCAGCCACCACACGGTAAGCAGGCGCACGAATACACCAGACGGATACAGCAATCGCCGCCAGATACATGCGTGATTCGGTGAGATTAAATACCGACTCAATCAGGCCGGCGCTCAGGCCAGACTTGAGATAAAATGTATTGGGCAGCAGATGGCCGAAATAATGGATACGCCAGGCCATGTAAGCCAAAGCCAGCAAACCGCAAAGCCATAGCATCAAACATTTAAATATCTGGCCGCGCTGGAAATAAAACCAGACCCCCAGCGATACTACAGAAAAAATCGCACCATCCGGGCGCGTCAGCGGCAACAGAAGCAGCAGCGCCGCATGATAGCTCGGGCGATGCTTGCCCGCCTCCCCCATCAGGCGGCCAGTCTGAACAAAAAGCTCCAGCAGAAGCAGCATGTAAAGAGGTGTCTCCAATCCGGAAAACACATGAATGTAAAGATAGGGATTGGCGACCACCATCAGGCTGGCGAGTAATCGAAGCCAAGGATCATGATCACATAACGCGCGAACACGAAGCAGCAGCAGGATAAAACAAACAAGCCCAACCAGCTTCATGAACAGATAGGTGGAGATATTCAGCGCGTGCGGAATGATGGAAAGCAGCGCATAAGAAAAGTTGGTATAGGCCTCGACGCGCTCGCCCTCCGGGTTCCAGTTCCAAGTGCTAAATGCCGCCCAATTAGCGCCATAACGGAAGGTGATGTATGCGTCATCAATATTAATTTGAAAAAAAACCAGAGAAAACACCAGCATCATCACAGCGATGATGAAGACATCATAAGCAGGCAAAGCTCTGGCTAGCTGAAGACGCATGACTAACAGCGATTAACGGTTGGCAAGTATGAAAGGCAGGCGTATAATAAAAGCCTGAAAAATGCAACATGCGAGGTGGCCATGAAGCGCTCGGTCAAAGCTGAAAAAACTGCCCCTGCCTCCTCCTCTTCTTCGCCCGCGATCGAAGCAGCGCTCCTGTCACTTGAAGATGCCTGCATAGGATTGCTGGATACGCAATTCGCTCATGAGCGCGAGGATATTGAATTCGAGCTGTCTGAGCGCCGCCTGAAAAATCTGGTGTCGCGCGTTTCGCTGGCGCTGCGTGAATGCAAAGGCCCGCGCCACTTTCATCAGCATTACCGCCACCAGAAAGAGGATGATTCGGTGCTGGTTCCAGTGCTTGATGACCCGCTGGAAACACTGGCGCAGGTTTGCAAGTCGGCGCTGGCAGAGCTGCAGAGCGGCTTTGCTGGCAGCCAGCCAGCTAATATCGTCAGCGCCCTTCACCTGCTGGAAACAGCGCTTCGCAAATTCATTGAATCCATGAAGAATCTATGACCTCAAACTTTAATGAAAAAACCTTAAAAACCAGCCTTCGCGAGCACTTCGGCAAGTACATTGCCAACAACTGCAGTGACGATAAAATCAAACTGCTTCATGGCGATATCATTGTGGTTGATTATTTCGACAGAACACTTCCGACCGAAGATCTTCATAAGGAGATGAACACCGCAGTCGAATCACTCAAGAAAGCTGATTTTCCTGGCTCCGCAAGCCTCGCCCTTTTACAATCAGATACCACTCAACCTGTCCTTGTGTTTAAAGGCAGGGAGGTTTTAGAGATGCTCTATAAGTTCGGTGTTCGCTTTGCTGGAGATACTGCCTATGAAACGGAAACTGTATTAGCAGGCGAGAAAGCAAAAAATCTACAACGCCTTCGCTAATTTATCGAATTCCTTGAGGCCAACGAGCAGCGCCTCCAGCTCACCCAGCTTCACCATGTTCGGCCCGTCAGAAGGCGCCCTGTCGGGATCCTGATGCGTTTCGATGAACACCCCGGCCACACCCACCGCCACGCTCGCTCGCGCGATCGCAGGCACAAAACGACGGTCGCCGCCGCTGGAGGTGCCCTTGCCGCCCGGCTGCTGCACGCTATGGGTCGCATCAATCACCCCCGGACAGCCCGTTTCCGCCATAATCGGCAGAGCGCGCATGTCGTTCACCAACGTGTTATAGCCAAAGCTCGCGCCACGCTCGGTGAGAATCACATTGGGGTTGCCCGCATAATCCATTTTCTCGACCACGTTTTTCATATCCCATGGCGCAAGAAACTGGCCTTTTTTCACATTCACCACCTTGCGGGTAGCGGCGGCGGCCATCAGCATGTCCGTCTGGCGGCATA
>CANHDY010000014.1 GCA_947459535.1 Rickettsiales bacterium
ATACACTGGGCGGTGTATATATTTCATGAGGAGCGCTGCCCGCGCAACCTGCTCATCACCAGCAATATCACGGCGCTACTCATCTTCGCCTCTCTCATGCTTACGAATATCAAGGTGGCGCTGCTGCTGCAGGTGTTCTGCTTTCTGTATCTGCTGGTGCTGGATTTAAAATTGCATCTGGCCGGCATCTGGCCAACATGGTTCTACCGTCTGCGCCTTGTCGCCACGGCGCTGGTGGTGGTGCTGATGGTGGGGGTGGTAGCGGTATGAAACCAACGATCGCGATCATTGGTGCGGGTATCGGCGGGCTGACGCTGGCGCGCGAGCTGGCGCATGATGCCGAGGTGGTGGTGTTTGAAAAAGCGCGCGGCGTGGCGGGGCGGATGGCGACGCGCTATGCTGATCCGTTTTTCTTTGATCACGGCGCGCAGTGCTTCACCGCGCGCACCAAGGCCTTTCAGGGGTTCGTGCGGCCGCTCATCGAAGAAGGTGTGATCGCCGAATGGAAGGGCAAAGTTATCAACCTCGAAGCGGGCAAGAAAACCACCAAGCGCCTGTGGTTTGAGGTGCACTGGGTGGCAAGCCCCAACATGAACAGCCTGTGCAAACATCTAAGCGACGGCGTGGATATTCGCCTTTCCACCGAGGTCGCGCCGCTTGGGGCAAGGCAGAAAGATGGCTGGCACCTGATGGATAAAGAAGGAAAGCCGCTCGGGGTGTTTGACTGGGTGATTTCCACGGCGCCGCCGGCGCAGACGGCTGCGCTGTTTGGTAATGCGCTTTCTAAAACCGCGCCCATGGCAAGCAGCACACTTTCCGGCTGCTACGCGCTGATGCTGGGGTTTAATCGCCCGTGGGATCAGTCATGGATTGCTGCAAAAGTGCGCAGCAGCCCACTGAAATGGATTTCGGTCAATTCCACCAAACCCGGACGAAATCCCGACGTCACCTGCTTTGTCGCCCATAGCCGCGGCAGCTGGGCGGATGAACATATGAACATGGACATGAAAGAGGCCGAAGCGCTGCTGGTGGATGAATTCACTAAAGTGACTGGTATCGATGCGAGGGCAGCGGATTTCACCGCGCTGCACCGCTGGCGCTACGCGATTGTGGAAGATACCAGCCAGCCCGGCGCTTATCTGGATACCGATAAGAAGCTAGCGGCGGTCGGCGACTGGTCGGCCACCTCGCGCATCGAGGAGGTGTGGCTTTCAGCCATGCAGCTGGTGAAAGACTGGAAGCTTAAGCAGCTGATGGCGATGAGCCGCGCCTGAAAAATGTTTCACGTGAAACATTTTGCCAGCAAGGCGGGCGGGGGGTATGATTCGGCCATGACATCGACGGTTTCAAACCTTGATTCTGTGTTTGAAAAAGCGCATACGCTGCGCTGGCTTTATATTGATTTCAATAGCTATTTTGCAAGTGTCGAGCAGCAGCTGAACCCTGCGCTTCGCGGCCGGCCGGTGGCGGTGGTGCCGGTGGAAACCGATGCCACCTGCGCGATCGCCGCCAGCTACGAGGCCAAGGCCTACGGCATTAAAACCGGCACGCCCATCTATGAAGCCAAGCAGAAATGCCCCGGGCTGATCTGCGTGCCAGCGCGCCACGAGCATTATGTGCGCTACCACCAGATGATCCTTGCCGAGCTGGACAAACACCTGCCGGTTTCCGCCGTGTGCTCCATTGATGAAATGGCCTGCCGGCTGATGGATAATGAGACAGACCCGGCGCGCATCCGCACTATTGCTGATGGTATCAAACGAGGCCTTGCTCAGGAAGTGGGAGAATATGTGCGCTGCTCGATTGGCGTGGCAGCCAATCAATATCTCGCCAAAGTCGCCACCGACCTGCAAAAACCGGACGGTTTTACCATCATGGCGGAGGCCACCCGCACCCAGCAGCTGATGACCCTGAAACTGCGCGATCTGCCGGGCATTGGCCATAATATGGAAAAGCGCCTGCATATGGCGGGTATTTACGACATGCCATCATTGCTGGCGCTTGAGGCCAAACAGATGCGCCGCATCTGGGGTAGCGTGTGGGGCGAGAAAATGTGGTACCTGCTGCGCGGCGCCGATCTGCCGGCGGAAGATACCAGCCGCAGCACCATCGGCCATAGCCATGTGATGGCGCCGCAGCTGCGTGACCCGGTCAAGGCACGCTATGTGGCAAAACGCCTGACCATGAAAGCCGCCAGCCGCCTGCGCCGCCTTGGCTACTCAGCCTCCGCCTTCAGCCTTTCCATGCGCATTGAAAATGGCCCGCGCCTATCTGCTGAGCGCCGCTGCTACCGGGCGCAGGACACGATGACGTTTCTAAAGTTGCTGGACGAAGCATGGCGGGAGCTGATGGGGCAGGCGCGCGGCGGGCGCATCAAGAAACTTTCGGTCGTGCTGTTTCATCTCTCGCCGCTTGCTGAAAACGCGCCGCTGCTACCGCTGGATTTTCCGGATTTTGATAGCGTAGCGCGGGGCAAACACGAGCGCGTCTCGCGCGCGCTGGATAAAATCAACCACCGCTTCGGGCGCGATAGTGTGCTGGTGGGCATGCTGCCATCGCAGGGGCGTAGTTTCTCCGGCACGAAAGTGGCGTTTACGCGCATTCCGGACGTGGAGGAGTTTTTTGAGTGATAGTATCATCCCTGCGAAAGCAGGGATCCTGTCGTCGGTATTGAGATAGAAGAACATTCAGGATTCCCGCTTGCGCGGGAATGAGAGGAATTAAATGCAAAAACATCTTGCGTGGTTTTTTCGCCACAGCGTATGCTCTTGATTTACCGTTGGCGGGTGTCAGTCTTTACCGTTCTTTAACACAATATCTATTGACCGACACCCAGCAACTAACACTATATGTAGTAGAGACACTGAAAGTCCGATAAAAGCAGTCAAGTATAAAAAATAGGGGGAAATAACCGTTATGCTCAGCAACAATGCCTATGATTTTGATCGCAATGGCAATTTGATTCATTACGATCCCACCCGCACCGTGGTGGCCTTCCCAAAAACCAAAGAAGAAAAAAAGCTGCACCAAAAGCAGGCTGTTCCCCCCACGAAACCCAAAATTGACGCCAGTAAGATCGCGCTGGATTATTCGCGCGACGCACTGCTCACTGATTTCGGCAAGGCAACGCTTGATGACCGCTATTTGCTGCCGAACGAAAACTACCAGCAGATGTTTGCCCGCGTGGCGAGCGCTTTTGCCGATGATCTGGATCACGCACAGCGCCTTTATGATTACATCTCGCGCTTATGGTTCATGCCATCCACCCCCATTTTAAGCAATGGCGGCGCGGGCAGGGGGCTTCCTATTTCCTGCTTCCTGAACACGGTGGCCGATTCGCTTGATGGAATTGTTTCGACCTGGAACGAAAACGTGCTGCTTGCGAGCAATGGCGGCGGTATCGGCACTTACTGGGGCTTTGTGCGCGGGGTGGGCGAGCCTGTTGGTCGCGCAGGAAAAACCTCGGGCATTATTCCGTTTGTGCGCGTGATGGATTCGCTGACGCTCGCTATTTCGCAAGGCTCCTTGCGGCGCGGCTCGGCGGCGGTGTATCTCGATATTCACCATCCGGAAATCGAAGAGTTTCTTGAAATCCGCAAACCTTCCGGTGATTTCAATCGTAAATCGCTGAACCTGCATCACGGCATCAACATCACCGATGAATTCATGGAAGCGGTGAAGAGCGATAGCGAGTTCGGACTACGCTCGCCCAAGACCGATCAGGTGATCAAAACCGTGAATGCGAGGAAGCTCTTCCAGAAAATTCTGGAAATGCGCATTCAGACCGGTGAGCCGTACATTATCTATATCGATACCGCTAATAAATCGATGCCCAAGCACCAGCGCGAGCTTGGCCTGAAAGTGCGCATGAGCAATCTGTGCAGCGAGATTCTGCTGGCGACCGGCCCCGACCATCTCGGCAAGGATCGCACGGCAGTGTGCTGCCTTTCTTCGCTCAATGCCGAAACCTGGGACGAGTGGCATGACCACCCGCGCATCATCGAAGATGTGCTGCGCTTCCTCGATAATGTGCTCCAAGATTTCATCGATCACGCGCCGGACGGTATGGCGCGCGCCAAATATTCTGCCGCGCGCGAGCGTTCGGTCGGCCTTGGGCTGATGGGTTTCCACTCGTTCCTGCAAAGTAAGGGCGTGCCGTTTGAAAGCGCGATGGCGAAAAGCTGGAACATGAAAATGTTCCGCCATATGCGCCGCGCGTCGGACGCAGCGTCGGTGAAACTCGCTGAAGAACGCGGCGCCTGCCCGGATGCGGCCGAGCGCGGCATCAAGGCGCGCTTCTCGCACAAGATCGCGATCGCGCCGACCGCCTCCATCTCGATCATTTGCGGTGGCACCTCGGCCTGCATTGAGCCGATTCCCGCCAACGTCTACACGCACAAAACCTTATCCGGCAATTTCTCGGTGAAGAACCGCCATCTCGAGGCGCTGCTGGAAAGCAAAGGGCTTAATACCGATCCGGTGTGGCAATCGATCGTCGAAAATGAAGGCTCGGTGCTGCACTTAGATAGCCTGACGCAGGATGAAAAAGACACCTTCAAAACCGCTTTTGAGATTGACCAGCGCTGGGTGGTGGAGCTGGCCGGCGACCGCGCGCCTTACATCTGCCAAGGCCAGTCGATCAACGTGTTCCTGCCTGCCGATATTGATAAGTGGGATCTGCTGATGCTGCATTGGAAAGCATGGGAGCTGGGCGTCAAAAGCCTGTATTATTGCCGCTCAAAATCCATTCAGCGCGCGGAAAACGTTGGCAGTGAAGCCAAAGTCAGCAAGCAGATCGAAACCAAACGCACCGATTATGAGGAATGTTTGGCGTGTCAGTAGGCACTTGTCATCCCCGGCTTGTCCGGGGATCTAGAGCCAAATAAAAATATCTCTGTTGTGACCCGAGATCCCCGCATAAAGCGGGGATGACGAAAGGAAAGAAAAATGACCAGCTACGAAAAAACAAGTCCGTTTGAGCTCCAGAACAAAGGCCTGATTGGTCTGCTCGAGACCACCGGCACCTATAATATTGATCGCTATCCGTGGGCGTATCAGGCGTGGAAACGCCAGCAGCAGATTCACTGGATGGGCGAGGAAGTGCCGCTCGGCGAAGATGTAAAGGACTGGGCGGGCAAGCGCCTAACTGAGGGCGAGCGCAACCTGCTCACGCAGATTTTCCGCTTCTTCACCCAGTCGGATGTTGAGGTGAGTGAGAATTATTTCAAGCGCTACATCCCCATTTTCCAGCCGCTCGAAGTGCAGATGATGATGGCGGCGTTTACCAACATGGAAACGGTGCATATCGACGCTTATGCGCTGCTGCTCAAAACACTCGGCATGCCGCAGACGGAATTTGAAGCCTTCAAAGACTACGCGGCGCTGCGTGCGAAAGCGGATTACATGCACAGCTTCGGTACGAACAGCTGCTCCGACGTGGCGCGCACGCTCGCCATGTTCGGCGCGTTCACCGAGGGCATGGCGCTGTTTGCCAGCTTCGCGATGCTGATGAACTTCCCACGCTTCAACAAGATGAAGGGCATGGGGCAGATTGTGAGCTGGTCGGTGCGCGATGAATCGCTGCACTGCGAATCGATCATCCGCCTGTATCATGAATGGAACAAGGAGACCGGTGCGGTGACGCAGAGCGTTGCCGATGACATCACCGAGGTGGGCAAAACCATGGTGAGCCTCGAGGATAAATTCGTGGAGCTCGCCTTTGAGCATGGCGAAGTGCAGGGCATGAAAGCTGAAGATATTCAGAACTATGTGCGCTATATCTGCGACTGGCGCTTGACGCAGCTCAGGCTCAGACCCGTATACGGCTACTTCACCGGTGAGGCCGGCGAATACAGCCAGACCAAAGAACATCCGCTGCCATGGCTATCGGCGATGCTGAACGGCGTCGAGCATGCCAACTTCTTCGAGGCGCGCGCCACCGAATATTCCAAAGCCGCCACCAAAGGCGAATGGCACGGTGATGGCGGTGTGTGGGCGGCGTTTGATCAGGTGAAGGCCAAAGCGGCGTAACGATTTATTTCCTCTCCCCGGCGGGGAGAGGATGTTTTTCATTCATTCCTCAAATAGGGTGCGGCGGGCTGGGCGAGTGTGCGCCCGGTCACTGCCCAGCCGATGGAAAGTGTGAGCAGCACACAGGCAAGGCCGGTGAGCAGCGCAGGCAGGGTGTAGAACATCCAGGTGAGTTCCATCATCCGCACCAGAATCGCCCACGAGATAAACGCGCCGAGCGCCAGCGAAATGATTGCGGCAATCGCACCAAGCAAACTAAATTCCAGCAGGAAAGCCTTTACCAGCGTGCGGCTTGGTGTGCCCAGCACTTTTAGGATCACCGTGTCGTAGAGCCGCTGTGTGCGTGTGGCAGCGAGGCTACTTGCCAGCACGAGGATACCGGTTGCCACTGCCACCAGCGCGGTCACACGCACGGCATCGGCGATGCTGGTGAGAATGCCGGTGGCGGCTTCAATCGCATCGGTGAGGCGGATCATCGACACGTTGGGAAATGCCGCGCCCATTGTTTTTTGAATCACACCTTCCTGAGCCGGATCAGCTACCACGGTCGCGAGCCAGCTATGCGGCGCAGCTTCCAGCGTGCCGGGCGCAAAGGTGAAGGCAAAATTGATCGTGAAATTCGTCCAGTTCACTTCGCGCACATTGGCGATGGTGGCGGTGATGTCGCGGCCGAGAATGTTAAAGGTGATTTGATCGCCTGGCTTCACCCCAAAACCTTTTTCCACATCATTCACCACCGACACCAGCGGTTCACCCTGATAATCCGCCGGCCACCAGCTGCCGGAGGTGATGGTGGAATGGGCGGGAAGCTCGCTGGTGTAGGTGAAGCCGCGGTCGTTCTGCAGCAGCCAGCGTTCGGATTCATCGATCAAGGCCTGCGCGGCCGGTACGCCATTCACTGAGACGATGCGCCCACGAATATTGGCAGCGAATTTGACCTCGCGCGCGCTGGGCTGCTGCTCCAGCAGCGCGCCAAAGGCTTCCTTCTGGCTGCCTTGAATATCAAGGAAGAAAAAGGCGGGTGCGTCGCTCGGAAGGTTACGCGTGATGCCGTCGCGCAGGTTGAATTCAATGAGTGTGACGGTGACCAGCACGGTCAGCCCAAGCCCCAGCGACACCAGCGTGCCGGCGGTGGCATTGCCCGGCCGGTGGAGGTTGCGCACGGCGAGTTTCAGCGCCGGTTTTCCCTGAATGTGAAGCTTGGCGGCCAGTTTTGAAATGACCCAGCCCATCACCCAGAAAATGAGCAGCGAAAACATCGCCCCCACGGCAAACCACATGGCAAAACGCCCGTCGCGCGCACTGGCGATGGTGAGCAGCGCCAGAAGCAGTGCCAGCACCACGGTTGCCAGCTTGAAAGCTGCGGGCGGCGCGGCGCGCATCGGCGAAATGCTGCTGCGAAACAGCTCGAGCGCCGGTGTGGCGACCGCCTGACCCAGCGGCCAGAGTGTGAATAAAAACGCGATGATCAGCCCGAACAGCGCAGGAATCATGAGGCCAGCAGCGGTTAAGGTAGGGGTGATGGTAAAGGGCAGCAGCTCAGAGAGCGCCGGTGCCGCAATGAATGGCAGCGCCGCGCCGATGGCAAGACCGGTAGCGGTGCCAAGCAGCGTAACGACCAGTACCTGCCAGAGATAGATGCGATGAATCAGCCCCAGCGTGGCGCCGAGTGATTTGAAAATGGCAATGGTTTTCATGCGCGTTTCAAAATGGGCGCGCATGCCATTGCCGATACCGATGCCGCCGATCAGCAGCGCCGATAAGCCCACCAGCGTGAGAAACAGCATGAAGCGATTCACAAAGCGTGTGATCTGCGGCGAGGCGTTATCCGCATCGGTGATGCGCAGATTGCCTTCGGGAAATTCTGCCTTGAGTGCGGCAACTGTTTGTTTGAGATTTGCATTTTCCGGCAGGCGGGCGCGCAGGTCAAAATACGACATGCTGCCGGTGGCAAGCAGGCCGGTTTGGCGCATGGTATCGCCGGAGATGATCACCCTCGGCGCAATGCCAAAACGCTCGCTGCCAGCGCGATCCGGCTCATGGGTGATAAAGCCGCGGATGGTAAGCAGCATCTCGCCGAGCCTTACCTGCTCGCCGACTTTCAGATTCAGCCTGGTTTCAAGCGCCGGATCAAGCAGCACCCCGCGATCCGCGAGGAGTGGGTGAATTGATGAATAACCCTCATCCCGGCCTTCTCCCTGAGAGGGAGAAGGAGCAGCAAGTAATTCCCTCTCCCTTTCAGGGAGAGGGTTAGGGTGAGGGTTGCTTTTAGAATCAAGGTGAGGGTTGATTGTGCCATGGGTGGTTTCCAGCGCGCCATAAAGCGGATAGATGGAATCCACCGCTTTCAGCTCCACGAGCGTGTTATCGCCGCTAGCAGCGCTCGCCAGCATGACGCGCATCTCGATCGTTTCGCTTAAAGTCGCCCCGCGCCCCGCCAGCCAGTCCTGCATCGCTTTCGGCACCGGTTGATAGAGATTTCGCACAATCAGATCCGCGCCGAGGATGGTGCGGCCATTCTCCTCAATCGCGGTGAGCACGCTGCGGCTGACCAGCTGCACCGCTGAGATGGTGGCAACACCAAGAATCAGGCATAGCAGCACAATTTTCAGGCTGCGCAGCGCGCCGCGAAGATCTTTGATCGCATAGGTGAGGGCAAGGCTCATGCCAGCACCTCGGATTCTTGTGCGTCGTCACTGCGGGCCTGACCCGCAGTCCAGCAAAAGCCGCGATCAGCGGCGGAAAGGGTTTTTTCCTCGCTAGCGCGAGTAACGCTGGATTCCCGCTTTTGCGGGAATGACAAAGTTTCTTGAAGGCTCATGCCAGCACCTTTCCGTCTTTGATGTGAATGGTGTGGTCGCACATCGCGGCAAGCGCCGGATCATGGGTGATCAGCATCAGTGTGGCGCTGTGGTCTTTCACCCGTTCAAACAGCAAGGTCATGATGCTGCCTCCCGTGTCCTGATCGAGGTTGCCGGTGGGCTCATCTGCCAGAATCAGTGAGGGTTTCATGGCGAGCGCCCGCGCAATCGCCACGCGCTGCTGCTCGCCGCCGGAAAGCTGCGAAGGATAATGCGTCAGCCGGTGGCCAAGCTGCACGCTGACAAGCGCCTCTTTCGCACGCTCATTTGCTGCCGGCACTCCCGCCAGCTCCAGCGGAATGGCGACATTTTCCAGCGCGGTCATGGTGGGAATCAGGTGGAAGTTCTGAAACACAATGCCCATGCGGTCGCGCCTAAGCCCCGCCATCTCGCCTTCGCTGTGGTGGGTGATGTCTGCCCCGTCAAAGATTAGCGTGCCGCTGGTGGCCTTCAGCAGCCCGGCGCAGATCATCATCAGCGAAGTTTTGCCGGAGCCCGAAGGTCCCACCACCGCTACCGACTTGCCCTTTGGCAGCGAAAGCGAAACCCCGCGCAAGATGTCAACCATTCCCGCTGATCCTGGTAGTGACAAAGTGACATCGTTCATGGAAAGCAGCATGGGGGCATCCTTAGGATTGGAATTATGCGTTCATCATACTATATTAATGCGGTAACATAGTGCGGGAGCTAAAAAAAACAATGCGCGCCATACTGCTGAGTCTTTTGCTTATATTTCAGGTGGGTGCTGTGCAGGCGGCGGCGCTTCGCGTGGTCGCGCTCGGCGATAGCCTGACCTCCGGCTATGGCCTTGAGGCGGGGCAGGATTTCCCATCGCAGCTGGCTAGCGCGCTGGCGGGCAGGGGGCTTAAGGTGGCGATGGAAAATGCTGGCGTGGCGGGGGATACGTCAGCGGGCGGCCTCGCACGTGTTGACTGGTCGGTCGCCGGCGAGCCGAAACCGGCGCTGGTCATTGTTGGCCTCGGCGGCAACGACATGCTGCGCGGGATTGACCCGGCGCATACGAAGGCGAACCTTGCCGGCATTCTGGCCAAGCTGAATGAAAAACAAATTCCGGTGCTGCTACTGGGTATGCGCACCGGCATGAATATGGGAGCAGACTACCAGCGCGCATTTGACGGGCTTTATCCGTCGCTTGCCGAAGAATATCGCGTATCGCTTTATCCATTTTTCTTGGAAGGCGTGGCACTGAATCCCGCCATGAACCAGCGCGATGGCGTTCATCCGAATCAGCTTGGCGTTGCGCGCATGGTGGAGGGGGTGCTGCCTTATGCACTGCAGATTTTAGAGGCGCGGCCATGAAAAAAATAGTCTTAGCGCTCAGCCTGCTTCTGGCGGCCTGCAGCTCGCTGGATGTCGGGCGGCTGATGGAGGAATATCTCTGGGAAAAGCGTGTGCTACTGGTGTTTACGCCAAGCGCCGACCACCCCCATTATCAGGCGATGAACCAGCGCCTGCCCGGACTGCCGGAGAGCCTGAGGCAGCGTGATGTGGTGATCTGGCGTATTATTGAAGATACGCAGATTTCCATCAATGGAGAGCTGAAACCGCAGCTGCCCACCAAGCCATTTTATGATTATTTCAAGGTGGAAAAGGGCAGCTTTGCTGTCATTCTGCTCGGCAAGGACGGTGAGGAAAAACACCGCGGCAACAAGGATATCGGCACCAGCTGCGTGGAGACCATCATCGACCTCATGCCGATGGCCGCGGCCGAAAAGGCTGCCCGAAATCGTTGACATGCTTTCGTGATTGGTCTGTAGTGCCCGCATGTGTGGAATTGCCGGGCTGATCAATGTCGAGGGAGCCACCATTGCCGATGTGCAGGCGATGGTGAGTGTCGTGCGTCACCGCGGGCCGGATGATGCGGGTGTCGTGCAACATGGCGCCGCGGTGATGGGGCATGCAAGGCTTGCGATCGTCGATCCGGCAACCGGCCGTCAGCCACTTTATAATGAGGATGGCAGCGTTTGCGTCATCTTCAACGGCTGCATCTATAATTATGTTGAGCTACGCGCCGAACTAGAGGCGAAAGGCTACCGCTTCAAAACACGCTGCGATACCGAGGTGCTGGTGCATCTCTGGCGCGCTGAAGGCGAAAACATGATGCGCCGGATGATCGGCATGTTTGCTTTCTTCATCTGGGATACCAAGCAGCAGCGCGGCATACTGGTGCGTGATCGCCAAGGAATCAAGCCTTGCTTTGTCGCTCGCTACCACGGCGGCTATGCCTTTGCCAGCGAGATGAAATCGATTCTGGCGCTGCCAGGTATGAAGCGCGAGATCAACGCCGCCGCGCTGAAAGAGGTGTTCGCTTTTAATTATTGCCTCTCGCCCCATACCTGTTTTACCGGTATCGAGCATGTCGAGCCGGGCTATTACTGGCTGTTTGAAGGAAAAAAGGAGCCGCAGAAAAAACGCTACTGGCAGTGGCCATTGGAGGAAGAAAAACGAACGCCGAGCTTTGAGGAATTCGAGGCGCTGCTTGAAGATGCGGTTAGGCTGCAGATGCGCTTTGATGTTGCGGGCGGGCTTTATCTCTCCGGCGGTGTGGATTCATCGGTGGTGGGCTATCATGTGCGCCGCGCGTGGCGCGAAAAAAACCTTGATGCTTACGGCCTTAACACGGTGAATGAAGCCTACAGCGAGTTTGGTTTTTCCAAGCAAGCGGCGGATCAGCTTGATATTCATCTTCATGAGGTGCGTATTGAGCCGAAGCTGCTGCCGGAGATTGCCAGCAAAGTTGTCCGGCATGCCGAGCAGCCGCACGGCGATTTTTCTTTTTTCCTATTTTATCTACTGGCCGAGCGCGCCCACCGTGATGGCAAGGTGGTGCTTTTTTCCGGCGATGGGCCGGATGAAGCGCTTGGCGGCCAGCATTTCCGGCGCGCGCCAAGGCCGGATTTTTCGCTGAAGGATTATTTTGCCACCATCAATTACATGGACAGCCACCATCGCGCGTGCGCGCTGAATCCTGATTTTGAACATGAAACGCCCGACCCCTGGGCGCGCTTTCAGGAAAAACTTGCGCCGTTTGGCCATATGAGCCTGATTGACCAGATTGTTGCCTTTGAAACTACCAGCCTGCTGCCCGGCAATAACCTGCTCAAGGGTGAGCGTATGGGCGCCGCATGGTCAACCGAAGTGCGCTCGCCGCTGATGGATCATCGCATCAGCGAGCTGTTTGTGCGCTTGCCGAGTAGCCAGAAATTTGCAGATGGCTACAGCAAGTTTTATTTCAAAAATTATGCCGCAACCAAATTCCCGCGCGAGTTCATCTTCCGCGAAAAAACCATGCCGACCATGCCGATCGGCGAATGGATCAAAGCGCCGCTTTATGGCTGGGCGCATGATCTGCTTGCGCGCCATGACGGTAGCATCATGAACACCAAAGCAGCACTTGCCATGCTCGCTGAGCACAAAGAGGGCAAAGCCAACCACACCAAGCATCTGCGCACGATGCTGATGACGCAGCTGTGGCTTGAGCATGTAGGGTGCCCCGCATGATATCAGGCTGGCGCAGCGCGCCGTTTCATATTGCCCGTATGCTCTTGTTGCTATTGCCGGTGACGATGCTGCTCGGCGCCCGCGCCCCGCTGGATATTGTCGGCAGCACGATTGCCGGACTTTTGCTGGTGCATCTGATCGTGAGCCGTGATTTTACCATGCTGGCAAAGCCGTGGATTTATTTCGGCCTTGCGTGGTGGGGGTGGCAGATTGCCTCTTCACTCTGGGCGTATGATGCGAAAGAGGCCTTGATCGCCGGTCTGATCTGGGGGAGGTTTTTGCTGTTTGCTGTTGCCGCTGCCTACTGGTTGATAACGGATGAGGCCTATGAATGGCGTCTGGTGGCAGTTATCGCAGCCGTGCTGGCATTTCTGTGCATTGATACGATGGTTCAATACTATACCGGCACCAGCTTGTTTGGGCGCGAGAAGGTGGGCGAACGACTGACCGGCCCATTTCGCGGCCAGCCCATAGTTGGTTCTGCCATTTTGCATCTTTTCCTGCCGCTACTGGCGCTTGCGATGGCGGCGCGGTTTCAAACCCGGCGCGATCTGGCTCTGGCGCTGCTCATGGCGTGCTGTGTGGCGGTGATTATCGTAAGCGGCGAGCGTGCGGCAGCACTACTCATGGGCCTCGGTATTGCACTGCTGCTCGTGTTGATGCGCGGCGCAAAAAGCCGCTGGTGCGGCGTGGCGGTGCTTGCTGGCGCGGGATTGCTGCTGGCCATTCAGCTGGGAGTCCTTTCCGAATATTCCAGTATGCGTAGCGATTATGTTGCGCAGCGCCATACCCGCGAAACATGGGATGTCGTGAGCCGATTCTCAGAGAGTATTTATGGTCTGCTCTGGCAGGATGCCTGGCAGATGATTGCCGAGCATCCTGTGCTTGGGGTGGGCGAGCGAAATATTCGCGTGTATTGGTGCGAGATGGGGATGCAGCGCTACTTCCCGGAAGGTTGCGCGGTGCATCCTCATAATGTCTATCTCGAAATATGGGGCAGCACCGGCACCGTTGGTCTGCTGCTCTATCTGGGCATGGTGGGGGCGCTGCTGCGATGGTTCTGGCGCACCCGGCATCTCTGGCGTCATGATGCGCTGACCACCGGACTCGTGGTCGCGGTGCTGGTGCGGCTATGGCCGCTGATGTTTGTGACCAGCCATACCCGCGCGATCAGCGCGCTGCTTTTCTGGCTGATGGCGGGGTGGGCAATCAGCCGTATCCAGCGGCTTCAGAAATAGTTGGTGATATCGCTGCGTATCGCGTTAATCACCACTGAAGACGGGCTGAACTCGCGCTCCAGCTCGTAGCGCGTGCGGCGCTCCTGCTTCACCGCGGTTTCTACCGCAGCCACGATATTATCAAGGCGCATGCCAGCGACGATGGTGCCGCCCGCTTCCACGGTTTCCGGACGTTCGGTGGTCTGGCGCAGCGTGACACAAGGCAAGCTGTAGAGCAGGGCTTCTTCCGGCGCGGTGCCGGAATCAGACAGGAAACAATAAGCGTGTTTAACCAGCTTATTGAAATCATAAAAACCAAGCGGTTTCATGATCTCAACCCCTTTGGGCATGGTTGCGCCCGCCAGCTTGTTCATGGTGCGCGGATGGCAGGAGAAAATCACTTTTTTCTTATACACATCAGCAATTTTGCCAAGCGCCGCGACAATGTTATTGCGGTACATATCCACATCCACATTTTCGCTGCGATGCGCGGTGGCAAGAATATAGCCGCCCGGCTCAAGCCCGAGTGTGGAAAGGATGTTGCTCGCTTCAATCTTTGGCATGAAGTGCCACATCACCTCGTAGGTGGGGTTGCCGGTGACAAAGATTTTGGAGGGGTGGATATTTTCACGCAGCAGGTTTTCGCGGTGATACTGGTTAAACGGCAGCAAAACACTGCTCATATGATCAATCAGAATGCGGTTGCGCTGCTCCGGCATGCGCTTGTCCCAGGCGCGAAGCCCGGCTTCCATGTGAAAGGTTTTAATGCCGTGATGCGTGGCCGGCATGATGGAAAGACCACTGTAAGTGTCGCCGAGGATGAGAAGCGCATCGGGCTTTACTTTGCGAAACAGTTCATCGGATTTCACAATCACATCGGCAACTTCTGCTGCATAGCTGGCGGTGGTAATACCAAGCTCATAATCCGGCTTTCTCAGCTCAAGATCGCGGAAGAAAAAGTCTTTCAGTTCTGGCGTGAAGTTCTGCCCCGTATGCACCATGATATGCTCAAAGTTGAGCTCATCGAGTTTTTTCAGGGTCGACCACAGCTTGATCATTTCAGGCCGCGTGCCAAAAATAGACATGACTTTCATATAAATCGTCCTACAAGAGAATTAACGTCGCAAGCTTCTATACCATGAACGAACCCTTTGACAACGCTAAAAACCCGCGCAAAACCAGCGTCATTTTTGTAGCCATGGTGCATAGCGTGCATGCGGCGCGCTGGCTGAACATGGTGCGCGAGTCTGGCGCGTGCGAATTCATTGTTTACCCCTCGCTTTACATGCCGAGGCACCCCGACCTTCACCCGCAGATTAAAGTGGTGTATCCCGCATGGTTTGGTTCAGCCACCTGCGACCACACACGCTGGCACTGGCCAAGGCGTGTGCTGGACCTCATGCTGGCACGCATCAGAGGTTACCCGCGCGGCAGCCAGTTTGTCTCGCCCAGAGCGCTGTCGCGTTTAATACGGCGCTTCAGGCCGGATCTCATCCACGCGCTCGAGCTGCAGCATGCGGGCTATCTAGCCATGCAGGCGCTCCATCTGCTGCCAGCTTCGGCGCGTCCTCAGCTGGCACTGAGCAACTGGGGCAGCGATATTTTCTGGTATCAGCACAGGCGCGGCCACCTGCGGCTGCTGTCGCAGCTGCTGGCGACAAGCCAGATTTACATGGCAGAATGCGCGCGGGACTATCCGCTCGCCCGCGCTCTAGGATTTTCCGGCACAGAATGGCCGGTGATGCCCAGCGGCGGGGGGCTGGATCTGGCGCTCATTCAGCAGGCCGGACATGGCACACGCCCACCCAGCCAGCGCCGCCGTATCGTGGTGAAGGGCTACCAGCATTTTGTCGGGCGGGCGCTTACGGCACTCGCTGCGCTTGCCTCCTGCGCCGAGCTGCTTAAGGGCTATGAGCTGGTGGTATTTTCACCATCGCGCTCGGTGCGCCGCGCCGGCGAGCAGCTGGCCAGCCGCTATGGGCTTCAGGTTTCCTTTGTGTCAGGGCTGACACAGATGGGCATGCTTGAGCTGTTTGCTTCCGCAAGAATCTATCTGGGCATCAGCCTGTCGGATGGCATCAGCACCTCATCGCTGGAGGCGATGGCCATGGGCTGTTTTCCCATTCAATCAACCAGCGCCTGCTGCGACGAATGGTTTGAGCATGGAAAAAGTGGACTATCAGTGCCACCACAAGACGAAAGCGCTATCGCAGACGCCATTTCCCGCGCGCTGACAAGCGATGAGCTGGTGGATGGCGCAGCGGTGATCAACCAGGCCATGATTCATGACCGAGCGAACAGACAGCGCTTCATGGCCATGGCGAGGGATTGCTACGCATCGCTGGCGAGCGCACCGCTGGTGACCATCATCACCCCGACGCATAACCGCGCGCATCTGCTTGAGCAGGCGATGGAATCGGTGCTTTCAAGTGGCTACGTGCGCCTGCAATATATTATTGTGGATGATGCCTCGAGTGATGCAACGCCGGACGTGGTTAAGCGTTTTTCCGAGCGCTACCCGGGAACCATCTGCTATCTGCGCCAGCAGACCAATGCCGGAGAATCTGCTGCCATTAATCGCGCACTGGCAGAGGCGAAGGGCGAGCTGATTGCCACGCTGAGTGACGATGATAAGCTGATGCCCGAATGGTTTGATGTGGTCGTGCCTTTCATGCAGCGCCATCCGCAGCTGGTGGCCGCGTATCCTGACTGGCATGTTATCGATGCGGCCGGGCATGTGCTGCGCACCGTGCGTATGGCTGAATATGATTTTCCGGCTCTCTTTGCTTCACACCGCAGCGCGCCGGGCGCAGGCGTGGTTTTTCGCGCCAGTGCTGTCCGCCCCGGCGAGGAACTGAGATCCACACGCTATCGCTATGCGCCGGACTATCTGATGTGGATGACGCTGGCGCTGCGCGGCCCCATGGCGCGCATCCCCGGGCCGCTGGCCTGCTGGCGTGAGCATGGTCATTCCATGACCGTGGCGGCCAGCCATCCCGCTAAATCGCTGGAAATGATTGCGCTTAGCGAGGCCTTTACCTCTGATTACGCCGATCACCCGCTGGTGCGCCGCCATGGCCGCAAACTGCGCAGCCGCGCGCTGCTGCATGCGGGCTTGCTGGCGCTTAAGTGCCGGGATTGGAAGCATGCCGCCTGCTGGCTTTGGGGCGCGCTCTACTGCCACGGCCCGTGGGCGATGATTCTTGCTGGAAGTTATGTGCTGAATCGTGTACATCGTGGGCGTTTTGTGACATCTCGATGAGTTCTATGACGCGTATTCTGATTCTGGGTGCAAGTGGCATGCTTGGCCACCAATGCGTGAAAACCTTGCGGCATCAGGCCGAAGTGGTGGCCGTGGTGCGCCGCCGCGCTGACCAGTTTACTGCCCCGCAGGCCGAAGTTTTTAAAGGCGTCAGGCTGATCGATGGCCAGGATATCAGCCATCAGGAAAACTTAAGAAAACTCTGCCATGAGGTGCGCCCGGATGTGATTATCAATGCTGCCGGCATTATTAAGCAACGCAATGAAGCGAAAGAAGCGGTGGCCTCGATTCAGATTAACGCGCTGCTGCCTCATGTGCTGTCGGCAATCTGCGAGGATATCGGCGCCTACCTTGTGACCCTCAGCACGGACTGCGTATTTAGCTGCAAGGGCACAGGTCCTTACCGTGAATCCGACAGCCCCTCGCCGGATGACCTTTACGGCCGCAGTAAATGGCTGGGAGAAATCGACCAGTCGCACGCGCTGACTCTGCGTATGTCAATCATTGGCCGCGAGTTGTTTGAACCCAAACTCAGCCTGCTGGAGTGGGCGCTTTCAAACAAGGGCAAAGCGGTCGAAGGCTACAGGCGCGCATTATACACCGGCCTGACCACGCTTGAGCTTTCAAAGCTGCTCGCTCGGCTGATGGCGCGCACGGAGCGTTTAAGCGGCATCTGGCATGTGGCCGGCCCTGCCATCACCAAGCATGATTTGTTATTGGAAATCAGCAAGGTGTATAATCTTGGTCTTGCCGTTACTCCGCAGGATCGCTTTGTCTGTGACCGCCGTCTGGACGGATCCCGCTTCGCTGAGGCAACCGGCTACCGCGCCCCTTCATGGCATCAGATGCTCAGCGAGCTCGCTGCCAGCAGCTGATGCGCAGGCCGGCGTTGACATTTCTACGGCTGGCGTTTAAACCCGTCCCATGAAATCATCGACTTCATCCCTTAAGCCCCTCGAAGGCAAAAGCTTACTTATTACTGGCGGCACCGGCTCGCTCGGAAAAACCCTGCTGCGCCGTGTGCTTAGCGGCGAGATGGGCACCCCGCGTAAAGTGATTATTTTCTCGCGCTATGAGGGCAAGCAGCACGCTATCCGTGTTGCGTATCTTAACCGTACGCAAACCACCGATGAGGTGATTTTTAATAATTTCAATCGCCTGATTGAGTTCCGTATCGGCAGTGTCTGCGATTATCATAGCCTGAGCGCCGCGATGGCGCGCGCTGATATCGTGGTGAACGCCGCAGCGCTCAAGCAGGTGCCGACCTGTGAGTATTTCCCATTTGAGGCCGTGCAGACCAACATTATTGGTGCTGAAAACATCGTGCGCGCCGTGCGCGACCATCATCGTCATATTGAAACGGTGGTCGGTGTATCGACCGATAAAGCTTGCATGCCGGTGAATGTTATGGGCATGACTAAAGCACTGCAGGAGAGAATTTTTCTGCGTGCGAATATCGACTGCCCGGACACGCTCTTTTTTGCCGTGCGTTATGGCAACGTGCTGGCATCTCGTGGTTCGGTGATCCCACTCTTTCATGAGCAGATTCTCTCTGGCGGGCCGGTTACGATCACCAGCCCGGATATGACCCGTTTTCTGATCAGCCTGAATCAGGCGGTGGATATTATTTTTGAAGGGCTGCGCTCGGCGCGGCGCGGCGAGATTTATGTGCCGATTGCGCCAGCAGCCAAGATTGTGGATGTCGCCAAGGTGCTGATTGGCAATCGTAAGGTTGAAACGCAGATTACCGGTATCCGCCCGGGCGAAAAGTTGCACGAAGCACTGATCTCTGAAGAAGAGGCGGCCAGAGCTTTCCGCCGCGGTGATTATTATGTGCTTCCTTCCATGCTTCCTGAGATTGAATCAAAACCCGAAGGCGCGCCTATCAAACATCAGTATGATTCGTCGCAGGATACGATCTCGCTTGAAAAAGTCAGGCAGTTGCTTGCTGCGAACGGGTTGATGCTGGCGGATCATGGCGATCAGCAATCTCGCCTGATGTCGTCTGAAACCGAGCTTCTGGCGTAATGAGCGCCGCTATCGCCAAACGCTGCTTTGACGCGCTGGCCGCTACCCTCTTGCTGCTGCTGACGTTTCCGCTGATTCTTGTGGTGGCACTTGCCGTCTATGCGCAGGATCACCACTGGCCATTTTATGTGGCGACGCGCGTCGGGCGTTATGGCCGGCCATTCAGAATGTATAAAATTCGCAGCATGATTCAGGGCGCTGATAGCGTAGAGTGCGATATTGTTGGCGCGGGTGACCTCCGTGTGACACCGCTGGGTTGGCGTATCCGCCGCTACAAGCTGGATGAACTGCCGCAGCTTCTGAATGTCATATTCGGTCAGATGAGCATGGTTGGCCCAAGGCCGAACACCCCCCGCCATGTTGATATGCTTGATGAAGATGAGCGTGAATTATTGAAGGTCAAGCCCGGTCTGACGGATCTTTCGTCGGTGGCATTTTTTCAGCAGGCATCCATCTTTGGCGATAGCCACGACACCGAGGCGGATTATCTGGTACGTATGCGGCCGCTGAAAACGGCGCTGGGGGTGTGGTATACCCGCCATGGTAATATTCTAAGCGATGGTGCGGTGCTACTCATCACCGCTCTGTCATTTCTGCATTATCACAGCAGCATCAGAGCGATAGACTGGCTGCTAGCTGCCCATGCTGCGCCGCTGCCTCTTCGCACAGCTGTGCAAGACCTTCGTCAAGGGAAGTGGCACACGAAAACCCTAGCAGAGTTTGGGCTTTCTGCGTTGCCCCCTGAGAATGGGGCGCTCCGGCAAACACCGGCTCATCAAAACGAACTGGCACAGGCCGCCCACAAAATATCTCAATCCGTTTAAGGATGTGATTCAGGCTGGTGGCCTCGCCGCTGCAGATATTAACGACACCGCATGCCGCCTTCTGCGCTGCCATCACGTTGGCGCGTGCGATATCTGAGATATAAATAAAATCACGCTCGGTAGAACCATCGCCGTAGACGGTGAGCGGTATGCCGGTGAGTGCCGCGGTGAGCGCGCGCTGCGGAAAATTCAGAAAGCCGCCGGGGCGAGGTTCCTGCAGCCCGTAGGCATTGAAACAGCGCAGCGAAATGGCGGAAAATCCGCCGTCTATGGCGCGTGCCAACGCCTGTTCAATGCCGCGCACCGTGAGCGCGTAATTATTTTGTGGGGCGGAAAGAGGCTCGGACTCATTGGCAACGCCAGCGAGGCTGCCATACACCACCGCGCTGGAAACATACACAAGCCGGGGCACGGCCGGTAGTCCGCTCAGCCAGGAGATCATATGCTCAAAGTCATGGATGGCTGTTTCTGCGACATCGCGGCTGAGATCGACAATACGCGCCGGCACGCGCAGCGCGGCATGGATGACGCAGGAGACGTCCTGAGCCGCGCGCATCAGCGGATCGCGCTGGCCATAGCTACCTTGAACATAGGTCACATCGGGTAGCGGCATTGCTGGTGGTCTGCGCGCGAGCACCACGACCTGTGCGCCCGCACGCTGCAGCTCGCGAACCGTTGCCTGACCAATAAATCCTGTGCCACCAATCACTAAAACACGCATACGCCGACCATACAACCTTGCTGGTGGATTACAATAAAATCCTCGGCAGGATGAAACGCTTGTTGTGCTTTCCATTGCCAAAAAATGCGGCTAGATTCCCGCCAGCATTATCAGGGTTATAACGTGGTTGTTTCATTGATTCCATTTCTGCGCCGCCATCCGCAGTCGGCTGACCTGCCGCCCTCAACACTCTGCCGCCTGCCGGCAGAGAAGATGATGGCCGAAGTGGCGCAGAAAGTGATTGCGACCAGCAGCGTGCTGGATATTGGCCCAGGCCTGCGTCCGATGCAGTTCTTTACCCCTGACACACACATCTTTCTTGAGGGCTTTGCCCCCTATCTAGAGATGCTTCAGCAGCGCTACGGTCGCGAGCCGGGGCATGTGTTTATCCATGGGCTGGCTGAAAAAGCCCTGCCGCTATTTCCTGACCGCTCGGTCGACAGCATCATGATGATAGATGTGATTGAACACCTGCCGAAAGCCAGAGCACGCAAGGTGCTGCGCCACTGCGAACGCATTGCCCGCCGCCAGATTGTTATTGGCACGCCTTATGGCTTTGTGGAGCAGGACTACGAAGAAGGCGAGCTTGATGGCTGGAGCTTTGCCCACAATCAACTACAAACACACCGATCCGGCTGGACGGAGAAAGATTTCAGCCACGGCTGGGAGCTTCTTCTGTGCGATAATTTCGCCCAGCACCAACAGCATCAGGCGAGCTATGGGCTGCTTTATGCTTTTCGCCAGATTGCTCCTGCGGGGCTGCGCTTCAAGGCGCATGGGTATCTTATTTCGGCGCTGGTGCCGCCGCACAACGCCAACCCCTACAGTGCTTTTTTTACATGGCTGGATGGCGCAGAGCAGGGCGGTCTTACCATCATCACCGACCATGAGCTTACGCCCCATGCCCCGCATGATCACATTGCTGATCTGCCTAAATTCTGCCGTCATCGTCTGGCGCATCGATATTACGGGGTGAAACAGCTTTATGAGCAATCATCTGACAGCCTCGCTAAGCAGCTCAATGCGGTTATCACCTCCAGTGATGCTGTGCTGTTTTTTACCGCAGAACAGCCCAAGCTGGCAACCGCCCTTGCCGAATTCTGCCTGAAGCACCAGCGTGCTGGCGTGTGTGTCTATGTGGATCCAGCGACGCCGCCCGAACCTCACCCCTACCTGGCCATCGTGCGGGCAGAAGAAAACTGGACGCCTGAGCACTATCAGCAGGCGTTGGCGTCACTGGTTGCGGCCTGAGGTGACAATGGAAAGCAGGACGCACAAGGCTGATATGCTGATCACTCCGTCGCCAGAGGGGATGAAGGGTCATCTGCGGTCGCTGTGGCAATCACGCCATCTGGTCTATTGGCTGACGCGCCGGGATGTGCTGCTGCGCTACCGTCAGACGCGGTTTGGTCTGCTGTGGGTGGTGCTGCAACCGGCTGCAATGTTCAGCGTGTATCTGCTGTCGCTGGGCTATTTTGCCCGGCTGCCCGCGCCCAGCGGAGTGCCTTATGCACTGTATCTGCTGACCGGGCTGGTGCCGTGGCTCTTTTTCCAGTCGATTGTGCTGGCGACCTCATCGGCGCTGCAACACAACATGCATTTGATTACGAAGGTTTATTTCCCGCGGCTCGTGCTGGTGATCAGCGCTGTGGCCTCGGCCAGTTTTGATTATCTGTGGATGGTATTGATTCTGCTGATCGTTGCCGCCGCCCATGGCATGGTGGATATGACGACACTCGCGGTGATTGTTTTATGGTCGCTGGTGCTGGGGCTGCTTGCCATGGCCATCGGTATGGCGGTAGCGGCGCTGAGTGTGTATTACCGCGATCTCTCTGTGGCGCTGCCTATGCTGCTGCAGATGGTGTTTTTTCTCTCGCCGGTGGTGTATGCCGTGACCATGGTGCCTGAAGCCTATGTGTTTTGGTATTACCTCAACCCGGTTGCAACGCTGATTGAATCCGTACGGTCAGCATTTGGTTTGCAAAGTGCAGTTTTGCTGCTGCACCAACTGCTGGCTGTTGGTGTGGCGGCTGTTTCGGCGCTGGTAGCACTGTACCTCTTCAGCCGCATTGAACGCGCTGTGGTGGATCTCGCATGAGCAAACCCACTGCCATCACCATGACCGGCCTTGGCAAATGTTATGATCGACCAAGCGCATGGAGCATGAAGCCCAGCTGGTGGCAGCGCGTGCGCGGCATACCGGGTAATCCGTTCTGGGCGCTCAGTGATGTGAACCTGACAATCAGGGAAGGTGAGGTGGTCGGGATTCTTGGGCGCAATGGCGCTGGCAAAAGCACGCTGCTTAAAATACTCTCCCGCATTACTCTACCCACAACCGGCGAGGTGCGCATCCATGGCCGTATCGGCTCATTGCTTGAAGTGGGCACGGGGTTTAACCCCGATCTCAGTGGCCACGAGAATATCTATCTCAGCGGCGTGATTCACGGGCTGACCAGGCCAGAGATTGATGCGATTTATGATCAGATTGTCGCCTTTTCGGGTGTGGAAGAATTTATTCACATGCCGGTTAAGCATTACTCGTCTGGCATGTATACCCGCCTTGGCTATGCCGTGGCCGCGCATCTGAACCATGATATTCTGCTGATTGATGAAGTGCTTGCCGTGGGCGATGCGGAGTTTCAGCGCAAATGCATGGGGCATATTCATGGCCAGACCACCAGCGGCCGCACGGTGCTGTTTGTGAGCCACAACACTGCCGCCATCTTAGGGCTGTGCACGCGTGCCATCTGGCTGGATCATGGCCGTGTGATTGCCGATGGCCCGCCGCTCGAGGTGGTGGATCAGTACCTTGCCCGCCTGGTAACGCTCAAATCGGATGTCAGCTGGCCAGCCGACAAAACCGCACCGGGCAATGATGCGGTCAGGCTGCGCGCGGTCAGGATGGTGGCAAATAACGGCACTGTTTCTGCCCGCCATATGAATGATCAGCCATTTCATGTCGAGATCGAGTATGAGGTGCTGCGTGCATTCAGCCCGATCGGCACCACCATCGCCGTTCATGACACCAGCGGCACCTGCTTATTTGGTTCCATCAGCAACCATGAACCGAACTGGCACGGCAAAGCGCGCGAGCCAGGCCGCTATATCAGTCGCTGCACCGTGCCTGGCGATCTGATGAAAGAGGGGGTGTATGCCCTGACGGTGATTGTCTGGTCGTCTGGATTTATGCCTGTCGCGCAGCTTGATTTGCTGCTTGATTTCGAGATAGTAGATTCTGGTAAACTGCGCGGTGATTATTTTGGCGGCTGGGAGGGCTACATCCAGCCACGCCTGCCATGGCACTGCGATAAAATAGCATAAGGATACGATATGAAACGCATGAATGCGGCAGAAAATCTCGTCTATAACGATGGTGAACGACTCATTCCATGGGTGACTCATTCCGAGGAAGAGCTGGTGCGTCATCGCAGCAGCTACGAGTTTTTCAAAGCGGTGATCGAGCGCGATACGCAAGGCGCAAAGCCGGTGGTGATTGTTGATCTCGGCTACGGCACCGGCCATGGCTGCCAGCTGCTTTCCCGAATTCCCGGCGCGCGCGTGATCGGCATTGATAATGCCGAGGAGTGCCAGCGTTATGCATCGAAGCATTATGGCGCGCATAATATTGATTACCGTGTCGCTGATATCGCGGAGTATTTGAAGGAAATGGAGCCGGTTGATTATGTGATTTCGCGCGGGGTGATCGAGCATGTGCCCGATGGCATTGCCGCCTGTATTAACGCCAAATATCATGCGCGCATGATGATCGATGTGCCCTACCGCGAACCAGCCGGCGTGAATCCGCACCATATTCTTTCGGAAATTACGGAAAAAGACTTTGAGCGCTTTGTTGGCTGTGAGTTGATGTTTGAAGAAATGTCAGGCGAGATTTATTATGCACCGGTGCATGAGCCGTGGCCGAACATGATTCTGTGCGCCATGAGCCGCCCGGGCTTCAAACCGCTGCGCGAGATGTTTACCTATCCGATTCCTCCGCATCAGCCAAGCGAGCTGGAGCGCCGCTGGTACAAGCTGAAGAACGCATTCTATAACCGCTATACTCACTTGTTTCATTCGTCACACAAGTGAGTATCGAAACCATCGCCGAAAGCGATGGTTTTGCGCCGCGTAGCGAGCGTGACGAATCAATAATGTGTAACATTATTGATTTAAATGATTATATTTATCGCGGTAATGCAGCACCACGGCCTTTTCGTCCACCGGTGCGGTGTAGCGTGTCAACAGCGATAGCCCCAGCGCCTTCATTTTTTCCTTCAGCAGCGGCTCGGGCATGTCGTCATTCGGGCTGACATAAATCACAAAATAATCCTTGAAGCCTTTGCCGCGCAGCCAGTTGAGGCAGATTGGATCAAGGCGCATGGGCAGCTTGTCTGCAAGCAGGCAGTCTTTCGGGCTTGCAGTCATGGGTATACCATACATCGGCTGGCTGCTTGGAAAACCAACCATCTGCCCTTTGCGATTCGCTTTATAGAGCGATTCAGGAATAATAAAACCGCGGTGACTGACAATCACCACCGGAGTTTCCGGCGATGTCTGCGCTTCGATAAAAGCCATCTGCTGGATGAAGCCCGGCGTGATAATCCAGGCGGAAGGCCCCTGAATTTCCCAAAAGCGCTCCACACTGCGCCGGTCAAAGCCACTCAGGCCACCCGCCAGAATGATAAAAGCCGCCAGCGCCACCATGCGATCCACAGGTCGCAGCATGGGGCTGCGAAGTAGCGCGAGCATCGCCACGCCAAGCACCACGCCGGTGATGGCAAACTGGTTGCCATACCACGCAAAATCCTGACCCCACGGCGCATATTGCGGCCACAGCCAGCGCAGAAAAACAGCCGCAAACAACAGCGCCGCCAACACCAGCACCAGATGCAGAAACGACCAGCGCAGCCGCGGTACAATGAAACGATTAACCCCTAGAAAAATAGCATAAAGACCACAGCCAAACAGCAGGGCAAAGATAGGCTGTATCGACAGGTTATAATAGTTGTGGGTGGTAAAGGCGTTAAAGAAAATCATGGCGCTGGCAAGATAGCCCAGCGTCCAGCCGATCAGCACCACACTCTGGCGAAGGCGAAGGCTGAGCGCCAGATAAAAGACCCCCGCCAGCAGGATGACCGCCTGCATGCCGAGCAAGCCAATGCGGGTGACTTTATGCTGAACAATCGCAAGGTCTACCGGCCAGAAAAAGAACAATGTGCGCGCCCAGGTTTCCCAGAAATAGGGCTGGAAACGCGCCTGCCACGAGCCAAGAAAATTACGCTGCATGACACCGGAGGTTGTCTCCGCATTCATGAAGCTGGTGCTTTCCAGATGGACATGCTCCGACCAGAAAAACCAAGCGACAAGCATGGCTGCAGCAATACCAAAGGTAAGAATGGTCGCAAACAAACCAAGATGGCGATTGCGAGTTTGATTGCCACCTACCCAGTAATCATAAATGATATAGGTCATCAGCGCGGCGAATATCGGGATGGCGGTGAAAATTTTAATGCTTGCAGCCAGCATAATACACGCGCAGAGCATTAGCAGATCTCGCCATCGCCGCGACTGGCTGAAGCGAACACAGAAATACAATGCCGCCATTGCAGCGCTGAGGGCATAAGGATCAATCATCAACGCTACTTGATAGTTCAGGTTCAGCGGAGCTATCGCAAGAAAAAAAGTGCTCAGCCAGATGATCTGACTAGGAAAATCAAGTCGCTTCAGTGTTAGTGCATAGCAAAGTAAGCATAAAATAAATGCGCTCGCAGACATTAACTTTGGCCACAACACATCAAAGCCAAAAACATGGTAGGCTATGCTCCAGAGTGCCTGCACATGTGGTATTTCTATCAGCAGGTAGCCGGGGCCTGGATACATAACGTCAAAAATTGGGCGAAAAAAATCACTCAGACCATGATGATAAAAATATCGGGTGACACTCGCGGATTGAGATTCTCGTATAGCGTTTGCAACAAATTCGGGGATAAACGCCCTGGTGAAATAGGCAATGATGACAGCAGCAAAGCAGAGCAGAAGATAACGCTCGAGCATGGATGTGTTTTTTAGTCGTGATAGCATGGTTAACTTCCTGTGTTTTGCTGTGATCAGGTAAGAAAATTATCCCTAGAACATCGCATAAGTATCGGTTGGGGGTTGATGGGGGTCCTGTTTGCCGGTTGTCCGGACGAGGAGACAGAGGCAGCGCAGCACACGCCAGCCGCTGCGGCTGGTGGCGGTCATAGTATCGTTCGGCTGGCAGGACACACGGTAGGCATCGGCATAGACGGGCTTTTCCCACGAAGCAATCTGGCATGGTTTCCAGCCGGCGCTGCGCGAGGCACCAAACCGCCGCGCCACTGACTTGCGGCCAAGCAGCGCTGCGGGCAGCACCAGCAGCGAAAACACCAGTAGCGCCGCCGCTGTGGCAGCCAGAGGATATAGCCGCTGCCAGAACACTGCATGGCGGGAGATAAGCCCTGCCATGCGCTGGCGCAGCCCGAGCTTGCGGGCAATGATTCGTGGATTAATCAAGCGCCATTTCTCCTTTGACATAGTGATCGTGGTTGGGCTGCGCTGTTTTTTCCAGCCAGCAGCCTTCGAGATAGAGATAGTCCATATCCGTGCGCATGAAGCATTGATAGGCATCGTGCGGTGTGCAGACAATCGGCTCGCCGCGAACATTAAACGAAGTATTCACGAGCACGCTGGTGCCGGTCAGCGCTTTGAATGACCTGAGTACCTCAGCAAAAAGCGGATTGGTATCATCATGCACGGTTTGCACGCGCGCAGAATAATCCCAGTGCGTGATGGCGGGCAGGTCGCTGCGCTGCTGCGATACCGCCGCGAGGAGATCTTCCGTATCAGGCGTTTCTATGCTTCGCGGTTTGCGGCGATGCTCAGCCACAGGCGCTACCAGCAGCATGTAAGGACTTTCGGTGCCCAGATCAAAATACTGCTGTGCATCCTCCGCCAGCACTGCGGGGGCAAAGGGCCGGAATGACTCGCGGAATTTAATGCGCAGGTTAAGGGTTTTCTGTGTGTCTGGATGGCGTGGATCCCCCAGAATCGAACGCGCCCCGAGTGAGCGCGGCCCAAATTCCATGCGGCCATTGAAAAAGCCAACCACTTTCCGCGCCGCGAGTGCCTCAGCAATGGTTGTGGCACGCTCACTTTCCTTGAGCAGCCGGTAAGGCAGCGTGCGGCTTGCCAGATAGGTCGTCACCTCATCCGTTCGCCAGCGGGGGCCAAGGTACGAACCCTGCATGGCATCACGCGCTTCTGGGGCGAGCTGGCGCGGCTGATCATGAAGGTTGTATTCCACGGCCAGCGCAGCGCCCAGCGCTGATCCGGCGTCGCCAGCGGCCGGCTGAATAAACAGCTCATCAAACCAGCCCTGACGCAGCAAT
>CANHDY010000015.1 GCA_947459535.1 Rickettsiales bacterium
AATAATACGACAGATATGTCGCATTGTCAACCAAGCAGCCGCTTCTTCTTCGCCTCGGGCTGGGCAAAGCTAAGCGCTTCATCCACCAGCTGCTTCTGACCCTGCTCAAACAGCTTATGATAGCCAACCGCGGGCGAAGCCGCATCCGGCCGGCCGGCATAGCGCAGGCGATCGTCGCGCCCGATGGATTCCATCAGCTGCTTGATTCGCGGCTGCATGAAGAACCACGCGCCCATATTTTTCGGCTCTTCCCGGCCCCAGACAAATTCCGCCTTCTTATAGCGCGAAAGTTCGGCCTTCAGCTCGCGCTCGGGGAAGGGGTAATATTGCTCGGTGCGGATGATGGCGATATCGGTGATCTTCGCCGCATCGCGCGCTTCCAGCAGGTCATAATACACCTTACCGGAAGTGATGATGACGCGCCTGATTTTATCATCTTTCGCGAGGCTTGCATGCTCGCCAATCACGCGCTTGAAGCTGGTGCCTTTCGCCATATCCGCGAGGCCGCTCACGCACAGCTTATGGCGCAGCAATGACTTCGGTGTCATAAGAATCAGCGGCTTTCTGAAATTGCGCTTAATCTGCCGGCGCAGGATGTGGAAATAGTTGGCCGGCGTCGTGCAGTTCGCCACCTGCATGTTGTCTTCCGCGCAAAGCTGCAGATAACGCTCGAGGCGCGCAGAGCTGTGCTCCGGCCCCTGGCCTTCCTGCCCGTGCGGCAGCAGCATGACAAGACCCGACATGCGCAGCCACTTGATCTCCGCCGAGGAAATAAACTGGTCGACAATCACCTGCGCGCCATTGGCAAAATCACCAAACTGCGCTTCCCAGAGCGTGAGCGCGTTTGGCAGCCCCAGCGAATAGCCATACTCAAAACCAAGAATCGCAAACTCGGAAAGCGATGAGTCAATCACCTCATAGCTTGCCTGCTTCATGCCGAGATTATTGAGCGGCACATAGCGCGCCTCGGTTTCCTGATCAATCAGCACGCTGTGGCGCTGCGAGAACGTACCGCGCCCGCAATCCTGACCAGAAAGGCGCACCGGGTGGCCTTCCGCAAGCAGCGTGCCATACGCCAGCGCTTCCGCCGTTGCCCAGTCAAGGCCTTCGCCGCTATCAATCATTTTCTTCTTTGTCTCAAGCTGGCGGATGATTTTGCTGTTGAGCTTGAAGTTCTCAGGCTGTTTGGCGAGCGCATTTCCTACTTCCTTCAGGCGCGAAATCTCAACGCCGGTATCGCCTGCCGGGTGCTCGCCGCGCGGCTGCTCAAGGCCGCTCCACGCGCCCTCCAGCCAGTCCGCCTTGTTGGGCTTGAAGCCCTTGGCGACTTCATATTCTTTTTCGAAAAAGGCGCGGAACTCGGCGAACTTGCTATCCACCTGCGCCTGCGTGAAGGTGCCTTCCGCCACCAGACGATCCGCATAAATCTTGGCGGGCAGAGGCTTTTTCGCGATCTCTTTATACATGATCGGCTGGGTGAACATCGGCTCATCAGACTCGTTATGGCCATATTTGCGGTAGCAGAACATATCCACCACCACATCGCGCCCAAACTCCTGGCGGAACTCCGCTGCAAGCTTACACACATAGACCACTGCCTCAGGATCATCGCCATTCACATGGAAAATCGGCGCCTGCACCGCTTTGGCTACATCGGTGGGGTAGGGGGTGAAGCGGGAATATTTCGGCGAGGTGGTAAAGCCGATCTGGTTGTTTACAATCAGATGCACCGTACCGCCCGTGCGGTAGCCGCGCAGCTCAGAAAGCGCCAGCACCTCCGGCACCACACCCTGGCCAGCAAACGCCGCATCGCCGTGCAGCATCACGCCCATCACTGATTTTTTCTCATCAATATCACCGCGCAGGTCAAGCTTCGCGCGCACCTTGCCCACGACCACAGGGTTCACCGCCTCTAAGTGCGAAGGGTTCGCCAGCAGCGAGAGATGGATTTTGCCATACGGCGTTTCACGGTCGCACGACACACCAAGGTGATATTTCACATCGCCCGAGGTATCGAGCCCTTCGGGAAAATCGACATTGCCGCCGAAAATGGAGAGCAGCTCAACGTAAGGTTTTTTCATCACGGTGGTCAGCACATTCATGCGGCCGCGATGCGGCATGCCGATCACGATTTCCTGCACGCCGAGCTTGCTCGCCGTGTGGATGACCGCTTCCAAGCCGGGCAGCATCGCATCGCCGCCCTGCGCCGAAAAGCGCTTGGTGGAGGTGTATTTCAGCTGCAGAAACTGCTCAAACGATTCCACCTCGGTCAGCGTATCAAATATCGCTCTTTTATCTTCCAGCGACAGGCCGAAATGACCGCGATCGCCTTCAAATTTTTTCTGAATCCAGCTTTTCTGCTCAGGATCCTGAATATGCATGAACTCAACGCCAACATTGCCGCAGTAAGTCTGGCGCAGGATGGCGACAATCTCAGAGAGCTTCGCGCGCTTGATGCCAAGGCTGCCATCAAGGAAAATTTCCTTGTTCATGTCGCTGACGGAGAAGCCATAAGTCGCGGGGTCAAGTTCTGGGTGATAATCATTCACCTCGAGGCCCAGCGGATCAAGATTCGCAATCAGATGCCCGCGCACGCGGTAAGCGCGCACCATCATGATCGCGCGGATGGAATCATGCGCGAAGGCTTCAACAGCCGCGGGATTAGGCATTGGGGATTGGGCATTAGGGGACTTCTTATCTTTCCCCGATCCCGAATCACTAATGCCTAATGCCTCTTCTGCCGCTCCAATCACCTGCGATTTGACGCGCGCCCAGCTGGCAGCGCGCTGGCTGGAGGCAGCGCCATTCATCGAATCCTTGAAAAAGGCACGCCAGCTTTCATCCACGCTGCCGGGATTTTGGAGAAAACGCTCAAACAGCTCCTCGATATAAACCGAGTTGCCGGAAAAAAGAGAGGAGGTGGAGTCGATCGGATGGGGCATAATTTTTCATCCCTGTGAAAGCAGGGATCCTGTAGAAGGGGTTGATAGTTCGCAAGGAACTATACCAAAACTGCGTGCGAAGTGAAGCGTAAAACTATGTCCGTTTTTCGAGCAGGCGGTGCACGCTCTGACTCAGGACATCGCCGATAAAGGCATTGATCGAACGCTTGCCCGATAAACTCGCCGCCCGCGCCAGATCAGCATGGAATTTCGGATCGGTTCGGAAAGTAATTCGGCCGGAGTAGGGTTTTTTCGCATCAACACCTTCTTCCTCTGCCCATTCCAAATAGCTATCAATCATTTCCTTCATGTGTTTTTTAAGCTGCTTCACATCCTTGCCGCCGAAGGTAATACGATCCGGATACGCATTGATGACGCGACCGACAAACTCTTCATCCCCACTGCTATATTGGATGAGGGCGCTGAACCCTTTATACTCCATCATGTTATTCATGGCCTGATCCCCAATTCTTCCAAAAATGTTCGTATGTCATCCACCACGTAACGCTTCGCCTCTTTTTGCGGATGCGGACGGTGCACGAACTGTTTATTGCCATGCAAAGTGATGCGGATTGCTGAACCGCTTTTTTCATCAATCTCCGCCCCCAGCGCAAGCAGCAACTTCTCAATATCATCCCAGCGGATATTCGCCCGCGTCGGCCGGTCAAATATCGCCTGAAGCGTTTTACGCTGTTTGCTATTGAGCATTACAGAAACTGTAACAGAAAAACAAGGTGACGTCAAATTATGACGTCATTATGGCTATTGTGTTTTGCCCATTTAATTTATCGTGCGGCCTTTCTGCTGCAGAAAACCAAGCAATTTCTCAAACTGTGGCTTTAATGAGCGAAGTATTTCCGCCTCTTTTTTGTAACGAAAACAATCACTTACGCACTCGCCGCGATCATTCGGGGCTACTATGCCTTGAAAGTTTTTTCCTGAAAGTTCAGCCAGCGCCGCAACAACTTCTGGATCCAACCCCTCGCCTTCCGGTTTGCCTATTTTTTTTTGCTCATAGCTGCGAGTTCGTCACTATCGATTGCCATGAGTTCCAACAAATCTTCGGCTTTTGTCAATGCCTGTTTCTGCTCCTCGTTAAGATGGGCTTGCTTGCCTACGGCAATCAGATCAAGCCCAGAAAGCAGAGCGCGATATTCCTGCTGCCTGAGCAGAAGTTTTTCGTACGCATCCAGATCATTGATAAATTCTTGGCGTTCGTAGGGCGTCAGAGAGTCTGGGATTATCTCGGGTTCACTATTGCAAATAGCCTTCAGCTCATCTCTAAATGTAAGCTTATCAATCCCCTCAAGACATACTGTATCGAGAATATTTTTCGCAAGCGACTTGGCATTCTCGGGAACATGCCTCATATTTTCTAAGCCGCCTTTTTCTTCAGCAGCTCGGCCATAGTGCGCCCGAGCATCGCCGGCGAGTCGGAGATCATGATGCCCGCAGAGCGCATCGCTTCGAGCTTGTCTTCGGCGCCGCCTTTGCCGCCGGAAACAATCGCACCAGCATGACCCATGCGGCGACCCGGAGGCGCCGTGCGGCCTGCGATGAAACCCACCATCGGCTTTTTGATTTTGGATGATTTAATGAACGCGGCTGCTTCTTCCTCCGCATCGCCGCCGATTTCGCCGATCATCACGATCGCGTGCGTTTCGGGGTCGGCAAGGAACATCTCAATCACATCGGTGAAATTCGTGCCATTCACCGGATCACCGCCAATGCCCACGCAGGTTGACTGGCCGAAGCCTTCCGCCGAGGTTTGCGCGACCGCCTCATAGGTGAGTGTGCCGGAGCGCGAAACAATGCCGATTTTACCTTTTTTGTGGATATGGCCGGGCATGATGCCGATTTTGCATTCTTCCGGTGTGATGACGCCCGGGCAGTTCGGCCCGATGAGGCGCGTTTTACTGCCGGAAAGTGCGCGCTTGACCTTCACCATGTCGAGCACGGGGATGCCCTCGGTGATGCAGATAACAAGTTCCATCTTGGCATCAATCGCTTCTAAAATGGCGTCGGCTGCGAATTTCGGCGGCACGTAAATGACGGAGGCATTCGCGCCGGTCATCGCCTTTGCCTCTTCCACCGTGTCAAACACTGGCAAGTTGATGTGCTGTGTGCCGCCTTTGCCGGGGGTCACGCCGCCAACCATTTTAGTGCCGTAAGCAATCGCCTGCTCGGAGTGATAGGTGCCTTCGCGGCCAGTAAAACCCTGACAGATGACTTTGGTATTTTTGTTGATGAGGATGGACATAACTACGCCGCCTTCTTTTTCACAGCTGTTACAATTTTCTCTGCTGCATCACCGAGGTTATCGGCCGGGGTGATGGGAAGCCCGCTGGAAGCCAGCATTTTCTTGCCCAGCTCGACATTGGTGCCCTCGAGGCGTACCACCAGTGGCACATGCAGGTTGACCTCGCGCGCGGCAGTAATGATGCCTTCAGCGATGATATCGCAGCGCATGATGCCTCCGAAAATATTGACGAGGATACCCTTCACGTTCGGATCGGAAAGAATCAGCTTGAAGGCTTCGCCGACTTTTTCTTTCGTCGCGCCGCCGCCTACATCAAGGAAGTTCGCAGGAGACGCGCCGTTGAGCTTAATAATATCCATGGTTGCCATGGCAAGTCCGGCGCCGTTCACCATGCAGCCGATATTGCCATCCATCTTCACATAGCTAAGGCCGAATTTGGCGGCTTTCTGCTCGAGCGGATCTTCTTCATCCGGATCACGCAGGTCATGGATGTCCGGGTGGCGGAAGAGGGCGTTTTCATCGAAATTAAACTTCGCATCCAGCGCCAGCAGCTCGCCATCTTCGGTGATCACCAGCGGGTTGATTTCCACCTGCGAGGCATCCGTATCCAGGAAGCAGTGATAGATTTTCGCGGCAAACTGTTCAAATTTTGCATGCAGATCCTTGGGAATGCCAAGACCAAACGCCAGCTTTCTGGCGTGGAACGGGAACATGCCCGCTGCCGGGTCGATCGCGAGCTTGACGATTTTATCAGGGTGGCTTGCTGCCACTTCCTCAATATCCATACCGCCTTCGCGGGAAGCAACAAATGTCACTCGCGACGTGGCGCGATCTACGAGGAGGCTCAAATAAAGCTCTTTTTTAATCGCGGTGCCCTGCTCGATATAGACGCGCTTGACCTGCTTTCCTTCGGGCCCAGTCTGGTGCGTGACCAGCGTGTTGCCGAGCATCTGCTTGGCGAATACCTCGATATCTTCGAGTGTTTTGCCGAGCTTCACCCCGCCAATGCCACCCGCCTGTGCCTCTTTGAATTTACCTTTGCCGCGGCCGCCAGCATGAATCTGCGCTTTCACCACCCACAGCTTGCCACCAAGCGCCTGCGCGCCCTGCACCGCCTCTTTGGGGGTGTAGGCAACCTGCCCCTTGGGCACCGGCACGCCATAATTCGCGAGTATCTGCTTGGCTTGGTATTCATGGATATTCATTTGGTTTCCTCCTATAAATCCTGTGAACGCCGAAGGCGTTGCACAGGATCTTGTGCCGTACTCATGAGATCCTGCGCTGCCGCTCGCGCGGCCCGCAGGATTTATGCTTAAGCCGCTTTCGCGCCATCAAACTTAATGGCATCGCACAGGCTTTTAACAGCCGCCACCGATTTGTCAAACATGGCTTTCTGCGAGCCATCGAGATTGATTTCCACGATCTTTTCGACACCACCCGCGCCAATCACGCAGGGGACGCCCACATAAAGGTCTTTCACGCCATACTGGCCGGAAAGATGCGCCGCACATGGCAGGATGCGTTTTTTGTCATAGAGATAGGCCTCCGCCATACGAATGGCCGATGCCGCCGGCGCATAAAAGGCCGAGCCGGTTTTGAGCAGGCCAACGATCTCAGCACCGCCATCACGCGTGCGCTGCACGATCTGGTCAAGGCGCTCTTGTTTCAGCCAGCCCATTTTCACGAATTCAGGCAGTGGAATGCCGCTGATGGTGGTGTAGTTCACCACCGGCACCATGGTATCGCCGTGGCCGCCGAGTACAAACGCATTGATATCCGAGATTGACACATTCAGTTCTTCGGCAAGAAAATAAGCAAAGCGCGAGCTATCAAGCACACCCGCCATGCCCACCACTTTATTCGCCGGCAGGCCAGAGAGTTTCTGCATCACCCACACCATCGCATCCAGCGGGTTGGTGATCACAATCACAAAAGCATTCGGGCAATATTGTTTGATGTTCTCGGCGACCGTTTTGATGATGCCGGTATTGATGGCGAGCAGATCATCGCGGCTCATACCAGGTTTGCGCGGCACGCCTGCGGTCACAATCACCACATCCGAGCCTTCAATATCCTTGTAGCTGTTCGTACCTTTCAGGTTCACATCATGGCCATCGACAGCCGAGCTTTGCGAAATATCGAGCGCTTTGCCCTGCGGCATGCCTTCGGCGATATCAAACAGCACCACATCACCCAGGTTTTTCAGTTCGCACAGATGGGCAAGCGTGCCACCAATCATACCAGCGCCAACCAGGGCAATTTTTTTACGAGCGGTCATAATATTTCTCCTGTGTAATAAATGTAAAAAGGCAAAAAGAGCCTAGTTCTAAAGACTTAAAGAGGCGTTAAGAAACTGTCGCGGGGAGATACAGTAGCTTACCCCTTGTTCATCTTATCGAAAAACTCACCGTTATTCTTGGTTTCGCCGAGCTTATCGAGCAGGAATTCGATGCCGTCCATCGGCCCCATCGGGGCGAGGATTTTGCGCATGACCCACATTTTGGTGAGGGTGCCTTTATCCACCAGCAGGTCTTCCTTGCGCGTGCCGGATTTGGTGATGTCCATCGCCGGGAAGGTACGCTTATCCGCAAGTTTACGATCAAGCACGATCTCCGAGTTGCCGGTGCCTTTGAATTCTTCGAAGATGACCTCATCCATGCGGCTGCCGGTTTCAATCAGGGCGGTCGCGATAATGGTGAGCGAGCCACCATGCTCAATATTACGCGCCGCGCCGAAGAAACGCTTCGGCCGCTGCAGCGCATTCGCATCCACACCACCAGTAAGTACTTTGCCCGAAGAGGGCACCACCGTGTTGTAAGCGCGGGCGAGGCGGGTGATCGAATCGAGCAGAATCACCACATCTTTTTTATGCTCCACCAGTTTTTTGGCTTTTTCAATGACCATCTCCGCAAGCTGCACGTGGCGCGTGGCTGGTTCGTCGAAGGTGGAGGAGACCACTTCGCCTTTCACCGTACGCTGCATGTCCGTCACCTCTTCCGGGCGCTCGTCAATGAGCAGCACGATCAGGAATGCCTCCGGGTGGTTGGCAGTGATGGAATGAGCAATATTCTGCAGATACACCGTTTTACCGGTGCGCGGCGGTGCGACAATCAGCGCCCTCTGGCCAAAGCCCAGCGGCGTGACAATATCCGCCACGCGCATCGACATGTCTTTTTTATCCGGGCGGTTTTCCACCTCAAGCTTAATGCGGCGATCCGGATAAAGCGGGGTTAAGTTATCAAAATTAATCCGATGCTTCACCGCTTCCGGATCATCGAAATTGATTTTGCCCACTTTGGTGAGTGCAAAATAACGCTCGCCATCTTTCGGCGCGCGAATCTCGCCTTCCACCGTATCGCCGGTTCGCAGCGCATAACGGCGCACCTGCGAGGGCGACACATAAATATCATCCGGCCCGGCCAGATAGTTCGCCAGCGGCGATCGCAGAAAGCCAAAGCCATCCTGCAGCACTTCAATCACCCCTTCGCCAAGAATCGCCTCGCCATTTTCGGCCTGTTTTTTGAGGATAGCGAAAATCATCTCCTGCTTGAGCAGGGTCGAGGCATTTTCCACACCCGCCGCTTCGGCAAGCTTTAAAAGTTCATCGGCGTTTTTAAGCTTAAGTTCTTGGAGTTTCATGAATAATAATAACTATGGGGGGTTTACAAAACAATGTTATCTCTAGGATTGACTGCCAGAAAGGCACGCGCAGGATGGGGGAATAATGCGCCAAAGAGAAGAAAATACTAGACGATCCACGCAGGCGCGTCAAGCCCGTTTTCTTATATTTTAAAACGGTTTGAGCACCACCAGTAACACGATCCCGATCATGAGTATCGTAGGGACTTCATTAAACCAGCGAAAGTAAGTTTCTGATTTCGGACGTTCGTCTCGGAAAAACGCCTTGCGATAACGCGACATCATCGCATGCGCAATCTGCATCCCGATGAGCAGGGCGATTTTAGCATGCATCCAATAGCCCATGCCCGGTGCGCCTGCTTTGGTGATCACAATCAGCCACACACCAAAAATCCACGCAACTATCATCGCCGGATTGATAATGAAGCGAAGAAGTTTTCTTTCCATGACCTTAAAAAGCTCGCTCGCCTCGCTGCCCACTGCCACCTGTGAGTGATACACAAATAAACGCGGCAGATAGAGCATGCCAGCCATCCATGAGAGCACAGCAATAATGTGAAAGGCTTTCACCCAGAGATAGAGAGAATCGACCATATGAATTACGTTTCGAAAGTTTCGTAGGTTACGGATGTTGCGAAGGTCAAAAATCTTACGAAACCTACGCAACCTTCAAGACTTCCGCAACCTAATTTACTTGCAAGGGCATCCTTCAAAATCACGCAGACAGAAACGCTCTTTGTTAAAAGAGCATACCCCGTCGGTGCGGTTCACTTTCAGGCATAAATCTGCCAGCGCCTCGATGTAAAGCGGATCGGTACCAAGCGCAGGAACGCGCCAATAATCGGTTACCCCATGCTCTTTTGCCAACTCACGATATTCAACATCCAGCTCGACGAGCGTTTCTGAATGCTCAGACACAAACGCCACTGGCACCACCACCACCGGTACTTTATCATGCCCGGCGCGCTCGATTTCTTCTTCGGTCGAAGGTCCTATCCATTTCAGTGGCCCAACACGGCTCTGGTAACAAACGCGGTAATCCAGATGATCAACCGCCAGCACCTGCACAATCGATGCGACTGTTTTTTCCACCTGCCATTGATAGGGATCTCCGTCCAGTACCACTTTTTCCGGCAAGCCATGTGCAGAAAACAGCACGCGCGGCGTGCCGTGTTCTGCGGCTTTCCAGTAGATGTCGCGTATCAGACGCACATGCGAGGCGATAAAGCTGAATTCCTGAGGATAGCAGCAAATGCGCGCTGTCGGTGCTTTCAAATCAGCGCTTGCGGCGGCTTTATCCCAATCAGCAAAAGAAGAAGCGGTCGTGGTGGTAGAAAATTGCGGGTAGAGCGGCAGCAGAATCACCTGATCGGGCGCATACGCTTTGACATTTTTTGCAACTAAGCTGCTCATTGGATGCCAATAACGCTGGCTGACAAAGACCTTATATTCGCCACTTCGCTTCAGCTGCGCCTCGAGCGCCTCTGCCTGCGCCTGCGTCAGTTCCTGAATGGGAGATTTTCCTCCCATCTGCTGATAGATCCCCTTTGCTTTACCGCTACGGCGCCAGGATATCAGGCTGGCGAGCAACCAGCGAAACGGTTGCGGCACGCGGATAATCGCTTTATCCGAAAATAGATTAAACAGAAATGGCCGAACCGCCTTCAGGCTGTCTGGTCCACCGAGATTAAAAAGTACAACGGCTGTTTTTCTCATGATGCCTTGATCAAATCACACAATGCCTGAACGTGCTCCACGGGTGTTTTTGGTAGTACACCATGGGCAAGGTTGAAAATAAATGGACGATCTTTCAGTTCACGAATAATTTCTGCCGCCTGATTAAGCATGGCTGTTTTATTTTCAGCAAGAAGATTCTGATCCAGCATACCCTGCACAACACACACCGGCTGTAATTTACTACGCACCCATGAAAGCGTGACAGAATCATCAACAGAAACAGCCGTCACACCACTCTGGCGAACATAATCCAGACATTTCACACCACATTGCCGTGGAAAACCAATGATAGGCACCGTAGGGTGCATTTTTTTTATTTCTGTAACGATGCGAAAGGCTGGCTCTACCACATAGTTGGTATAAAGATCGCCACTGGCAATACCCGCCCAGGAATCAAACAGCTGAACCACCTCTGCGCCTGCGCGGATTTGAAGATCCAGATGACGTATCACCGCCCGTGTGAGCAGGTTGATCAGGCGGCTGAACAACAACCCATCCGCTTCTGCAAGTCTACGTGTGACATCAAATTTCCTTGTGCCACGCCCATCCACCATGTAGCAAGCAAGTGTCCATGGCGCGCCGGCAAAACCAATCAGCGCTGTTTCGGCAGGCAGAGCTGCTCGCGTTTGGCGCAGCGCTTGATAGACAGGCGCCAGTTTTTCTTCCAGCGCCTCCAGCGATAAGCTACCAAGCGCCGCCGCATCGGTGATCGGTGTGATGCGTGGGCCTTCCCCCTCCTCAAAGCTTACTTCTGCGCCCAGCGCATCTGGTACAACAAGAATATCTGAAAAAATAATCGCGGCATCCATGCCAAAGCGGGTAATTGGCTGCAAGGTTACTTCTGTTGCTGCGTCCGGCGTGTAGCAGAACTGCAGAAAATTTTTATGTTTTGCTCTCACCTCACGATATTCCGAAAGGTAGCGCCCTGCCTGGCGCATGAACCAGAAGGGAGGGCGATCCGTCACCTTACCTGAAAGGCATTCGAGAAAACGTTTGGTCATCGAACTTTCTGACTAAATAAATAAAGAATATATATAAAAGGTGGTAATAGTAGTAGGTAGGTGGGCAAACAAGGATTATGATATTTCCCCAGTCATAACCCCCAGTGATTAACCACAAAAACCAATAAAAAACAAAAACAAAAAATAAAAGCGCACAGCCATGGATAAGTTTATACGCATGTGCATAAAGCTGCCGGTAACAGAAAGAATAACCTTAACAAAAACCCGCCAGCCAGTTACAAACATGTCAGATCAATAGTTATCCACCTGCTTATCCCATGAAACAATTTAACCTGCACCTCGTATCCGATTCTACTGGCGAAACCGTGGGTAGTATAGCGCGCGCCGCGTTGGCGCAATTCGATGGGGTGGAGGCAGAAGAATATCACTGGACATTAGTTCGTAGTAAAACACAGCTGGAAAAGGTTATCGAGGCGATACGCGAGCATCCCGGCGTCGTGATGATGACGCTGGTGGATCAAAGTCTTCGCGACGCGCTGAAAATGGAATGCGTTAAACTCGGCGTGCCTTGCATCCCGGTACTGGCGGGGGTTGTCAGTGAACTCTCCAGCTATCTGGGAGAAAAAACCCATGCCCAGCCCGGCCGCCAGTATGAGCTGAACGAAGAATATTTCACCCGGGTGGATGCGATTAATTTTGCGCTGGCGCATGACGATGGCCAGGGTCACTGGGAGCTGGAAGATGCGGATATTATTCTTGTCGGCGTTTCCCGCACATCAAAATCACCCACCTGTGTTTACCTCGCCTATAAGGGCTACAAGGCGGCAAATATTCCGTTTGTACTGGATTGTCCGCTTCCTGAGGCGCTGGAGAGAGTGCAAAAACCGCTGATTGTTGGCCTGACCATTAACCCGGAGCGGCTGCAGCAAATCCGTAAAACCAGACTCCAATCCATCAATCAGGAGCAGGACACCAATTATATCGACATGGAATACATGCAGCGCGAAATCGCGGAATCACGCAAGCTGTTTGCCAAGCATCGCTGGCCGGTGATTGATGTGACCAAGCGCTCAGTCGAAGAAACCGCAGCGACCATTCTACAATATCACAAGCGACATCAGGAAAAGCAGGAAGCCGCACATGGCTAGGGCAGGGGTTATCGGATGGCCGGTCGCGCATAGCTTATCACCGATTATTCATCAGCACTGGCTGGATCATTACGCCATCGCTGGCCGGTATGATAAATATGAGGTGCCGCCGCAGGAACTGGCATCATTTCTGAAAACACAGCGGCAAGAAATGTGCGGCTTTAATGTGACCCTTCCGCACAAGGAAACCATCATGCCGCTGCTCGATGAGATTGATGAAACTGCGCGCGCGATTGGTGCCGTCAATACAGTGGTGTGCCGAGAGGAAAAACTCACTGGCACCAATACGGATGCAACCGGATTCATCGCAGCGCTCAGGCAAGCTGTGCCAGATGTGCGGCGCGGCAAAGCCCTGGTGCTCGGTGCGGGCGGCGCGGCGCGTGCGGCTGTCTATGCGCTCAGGCAAGCAGGTTTTGCCGATATTTATGTGGCCAATCGCAGCCCGGAAAAAGCGAAATGCCTGACGGCGGCGCTCGGAGGCCACGCCATTAATTGGCAAATGCTAGAAGCGCATCTGCCCGAGGTGGATTTACTGGTCAACACCACCAGCCTTGGCATGCAGGGACAGCCGCCATTGGTCATTTCTCTTGCTGCGCTTGCGCCGCATGCCGTGGTCTATGATATTGTTTACAAGCCAAAAGAGACAGAGCTGCTGAAACAGGCGCGCGCCGGGGGGCACCGTATTGTTGGGGGCATGGGAATGCTGCTGCATCAGGCCGCGCCAGCGTTTGAACTATTCTTCGGTGTCAGGCCCGAGGTGACCGAGGCGCTGCGCAGCAAGGTAGAGAGCGCATGAAAATTCTCGGCGTAACAGGCAGCATCGGCATGGGTAAATCAACCGTCACCGCGCAGCTGGCGCTGCTGGGAGCAAAAACGTTAAGCGCCGATAGGGTGGTGCACCAGCTGCTATCACCAGGCGGCCGTGCAGAAACCCAGGTCTGTGATTATTTTCCTGAGGCGAAAGCGCAAGGTGGGATTGATCGCATGGCGCTGGGTAAGCTCGTATTTGCCTCGGATGAAAAACGCCGGCTGCTCGAGCAGATACTTCATCCGCTGGTGGTTGAGGAAGAAGAGCGTTTTGTGCAAAAGCAGCGCGCGCGCGGAGCAAATCTCGTGGCGCTTGATATTCCGCTGCTGTTTGAAACAGGCGCTGAGGCGCGCGTCGATGTGGTGCTGGTGGCGAGCGCGCCATATCATCTGCAAAGGCGCCGCGTGCTCGCTCGGCCGGGTATGGACGAGAAGAAATTCAAACAGATACTCAGCGCACAGATGTCAAACCATGAAAAATGCTCGCGTGCCGATATGGTGGTACAAACCGGGCTGGGTAAAGCATACACTATGCGCCAGCTCATGATAGAAAGGCATCAGTGGTATGCGTGAAATAGTCCTCGACACAGAAACAACAGGCATCGACCCGGCGACTGGCCACCGCATTGTTGAAATTGGCTGCATCGAGATGGTCTCAGGCACGCGCACGGGAAGTTTTTTCCACTGCTACTTAAACCCAGAGCGGGATATGCCCGAAGAAGCATACCGAGTGCATGGCCTCTCGCAGGAATTCCTGCAGGGTCATCCCACCTTTGCGGAAAAGGTGGATGAGTTTTTGGAGTTTCTTGCGGCATCGCCGCTGGTTATCCACAATGCCGCCTTTGACATGAAATTTATCAATGCCGAGCTTGGCCGATGTGGTTTTGCATCCATTGCCATGGATCGGGTAACGGATACACTCCTCATCGCCCGCAAAAAATATCCCGGCTCGCCGGCGAATCTGGATGCGCTGTGCAAACGCTTTGGCATTGATGCCAGTCACCGCACCAAACACGGAGCGCTGCTGGATGCTGAGCTTCTTTCAGAGGTGTATATTGAACTTCAGGGCGGCAAGCAAGTAACCCTCAGCCTGCAATCCACAAGCAGCCTGCAAGCGACTGCAGCGGTTGAACCCACAGCGAGCGCGCCGCGCGCTATGCGCGTATTTTCGATCAGCGAGGAAGAGCAGGCCGCGCATCAGGAGATGCTGAAAAAAATCAAAAACCCTCTCTGGGTGGTTTAACTTATCATGCCTGCGAAAGCAGGAATACCGAACGCGCATCTTTCTCGTCTGACTGGTTCCCCGCATTCGCGGGGATGAAAAAAAGGGCTCCCGCAGGAGCCCTTTTCGTTTGGCTTGCAACCGAGTATTACTTCAAGAAGTTGAACTCGATCTCTGCGCGGCGATCTTCTGCCAGGCACGCGATCTGCTGTTTGCGATCTGCGTGTTTGCAGCTGGTGACCGGGGTAGATTCGCCTTTAGCTTCAATGCGCACTTTGCGGGTTTTGAGGCCTTTCGAAGCGAGGTAAGCGCGAACGGTCTCAGCGCGACGCTGCGACAGACGCTTGTTGTAGCCGGTATCGCCGATCTGATCAGCAAAACCTACGATATCAACGCTTTCTACGTCTTTCGCTTCTTTGATCAGCTTGCTCAGCGTGTCGAGCTTGGCTTTTTCTTTAGCGTTCAGGGTCGAACGGTTGAAATCGAAATAAACGGTGCGGTGCTCTTTTGCAAGCTTGCGCAGGTTAGCTGGCTGGCCAGCGCACTCATTGTTCGCGGCATCCCATTTGGTGAGCACGCAGTTATTGTGGCTGTTCATCCATACAGTGCCATTCTTGTCTTTGACGACATCCTGAAAAGCGCCGGCGAAAGCTGCCGGAGAGAGCATGACGCTAGCGGTAGCAGCCAGGCAGGCGAGTTTGAATTTGTTCATGGTCTATTCCTTATGAGTGTGATGAGTTACAGTTAAGCAATGGGAATAACTATATGAATCGGGAGGCTAAAACAAAAGCCGATCAAAGGCAACGGCTATTTTCCCGCATCAGCGCCGCGGCGCTCCCAGCTATTTTTTTATAATTTTCAGTAACTTATGGGGTAAAAACCAAGGCACAAATAGCAAAAAATCCCATAAATTCCGTTTACTGATGCAGACTTGCCACAGCAGCGCGCTCATTACGCCACAGTGGTGTTGGCCTTGGCGCGGTTTTGTAAATAAAGATTATGAAAATCAATGGGATCCAGCATAAGGGGCGGGAACCCACCATCTCTGGTGACATCCGCAATCACGCGGCGCGCGAATGGAAACAGCACAAACGGGCAATCCACCATGATCAACGGCTCGATGCGCTCCTGCGGCACATGACTCACCTGAAAAAGACCGGCATAAGCGAGCTCGATTAAAAAAAGCGTGCTACCTTCTGCCGAGGCTTTGACCCCGATATGCATGGTCGTTTCATAAAAATCTTCCTGCAGTTTTTGTGCTTTCAAATCGACACTCACATCAATGGCGGGGCGTGTATTTGTCGCAGCAAGGCTTTGCGGCGCATGTGGATTTTCAAAGGACAGATCTTTGATGTATTGGCCTTTGACAGAAAAACTTGGCGCAGCGGCGGCGGGCTCGTTCATTAGCTGTTTCCTTCGTCAAAAAAATTAACTATGGTGGCTTTCATAATCAAAACCACAAAGAAGGTCACGCAATATTTATGTCTGAAGGAATCGCTTACGCTGATATCGTGATACTGGCGCTGATCGCCGGATTTATACTGCTGCGCCTGCGCAGTGTGCTGGGGCAGAATATCGGGCACGAAAACCCTGATTTTTTCAAAAAAATGCAGCCGCAAGACGAAGGGCAGGAAAAAGAGCCGATCATCACGCTTTCAGAAAAAACAGCAAAGCCGAAAGAGCCGCCGCAAGATAGCTACCTGCAAACGCTGAAAGATGAATCGGTGAAAGCAGTACTTACAGAGATTGCAGCGAAAGATGCAGATTTCAGCGCCAGCGGCTTTCTTTCCGGAGCGAAAATGGCGTTTGAAATGGTGTTTGAGGGGTTTGCCAAGGGCGACCGCGCTCCGCTTAAAATGCTGCTCGCGCCCGATCTTTACAGCCAGTTTGATGCCGAGATAGAAGCGCGCACCGCCAGCGACAGCAGAACAGAGACCACTCTTGTGTCCGTGACCGCGAAAGACATTATCCGCGCGAGCCTCATGGGCAATATCGCGCGGCTCACTGTCAGCTATATAAGCGAGCAGGTGAGTGTGGTGCGCGGCGCCGACGGCAAAATCATTCAGGGCAATCCGTCGGATGTGGATCAGGTGATGGATGAATGGACATTCGAGCGCGATATCAGTTCGCGCAATCCCAACTGGGTTATTATTGATACGTAACGCATGAAAAAACTCTTAGTGATTTCTTTGCTGCTGCTTTCAGCCTGCTCACAGGCAGACCACTTTGAAGCGCGTCAGATTACTTTTGCCGAGCTGGATGGCTGGGCTCAGGATGACCACCAGCAAGCCATTGAAACCTTTCTTCCCAGCTGCCATGTATTTGCCCGCAAGGCACGAAAAGAATCAGCCGGTAGCGGCCTTGAGATCGACGAAAAAACCTGGCAATCACTTTGCCATGAAGCCGAATGGGCAAAAAACAACCCGCTTCAGGCCAAGCAGTTTTTTGAAGACCGCTTCGTGCCGTTGCGCATCAGCAACAACAACAAAGAGCAGGGGCTATTTACCGGCTACTATGAACCAGTGCTTTTTGGCTCGCTTAAAAAAAAGGGCGATTTCAAATACCCGCTCCATGCCACGCCGCCTGAGCAGAAAACCAGCAAGCCCTACTACACCCACGCGGAAATTAACAAGGGCGCGCTGAAGGGCAGAAAGCTGGAACTTCTCTGGGTGGATGACCCGGTGATGAAGTTTTTCATGCAGATTCAAGGCTCGGGGCGCGTGCGACTCACCGATGGCCGCGAGCTGTTCATCGGCTACGGCGATGGCAATGGCCAGCCTTATGTGAGCCTTGGCAAAGTGATGCGTGATCAGGGGCTGCTTCCAGCCGATCAGATCAATTTCTTTACCATCCGCCAGTGGTTGTATGACAACCCCAGCCGCGCCTTCGCGCTGATGGAAGAAAATCCCTCCTATATTTTCTTTAAAATCAGAAACGAGCCCGCTGTTGGTGCGGCGGGTGTGTCGCTTAACCCGAGGCGCTCGATTGCCATCGATAGCCGCTACATTCCGTACGGCTTGCCGCTTTATCTCGAGGTGGATCTGCCGCCGCTACCTAACAAGCAGCCCACGCCATTTAATCGCCTGATGATCGCACAGGATACTGGCGGGGCAATCCGCGGGCCGGTGCGCGGGGATATTTTCTTTGGCCCGGGCGACGAGGCGGAATATCTCGCCGGCCATATGAAAAACCGCGGCGTTTATACCCTGCTTGTGCCCAAGGAATCCGCCGGGCAGCTGACATCACCACTTTCCGTGCAGGATGGCATCACCAATTTTTCGTGGTAGCGCATGAGCCCGCCGCGCAAACTTTCCCCGGAAGAAAAAAAACTCTGGAAGCAGCTGACCGAGCAGGTTGCCCCGCTGCGCGCGCCGCTGGATGAGCAGGAGGAGGAGGAAGCCCCACTAGCAAAACCAGCGCTAAAAAAACGCTCCAGCATCCGCGTGCGCGAAAGAATCGACCGGCCGCCGGAGGTGAAAGCGCCCCTTACCACCGGCAGTACCACGGCGCTCGATAAGCGAAATGCCGAGCGCTTCAGAAAAGGTGAGATGGCGCTGGAGGCGATGCTTGATCTCCACGGCATGACCTATGAAAAAGCAAGCGCTGCGCTTAAGCGCTTTATCGAAACCAACTACATGCGACAAAAGCGCGCCCTGCTCATCATCACCGGCAAGGGCACGCGCGGCGAAGGTGTGCTAAAAGCAGCGCTGCCTGGTTGGCTGAACCATGACGATATCCGCCCGATGGTGCTGGCCGTAAGTCCTGCCAAAGCAAAAGATGGCGGCAGCGGCGCTTATTATGTGCTACTGAAACGAAAACGCTGAGCCCGCCATGCATGATGACAAACCGCATATCCTGATTGTTGATGACGATGATCGCCTGCGCGCGCTGCTGAAGAAATTTCTAAGCGAGCAGGGTTTTATGGTGTCGGTGGCGGCGAGCGCCATCGAGGCACGCGAGCAGCTTGGCTGGTTTGTGTTTGATGTGATGATTCTCGATGTGATGATGCCCGGCGAAACCGGTCTTGAATTTCTATCACAGCAGAACACCATGAACGTCCCTGTTCTGATGTTATCAGCCATGGGTGAGGCCGACGACCGCATCGCCGGGCTGGAAGCGGGCGCTGAGGACTATCTCACCAAGCCGTTTGAACCTAAAGAACTGGTGCTGCGCCTTCGCACCATTTTAAAGCGCAGCGAAGCCGCAGGCGCATCGCTGCCACAGATTGCCTTTGGTGATTTTGTGTTTGATATGGCCGCAAGCCAGCTTAAAAAATCAGGCCAGAGCGTAGCACTCACCTCCGCTGAAGCGGCGCTGCTCAAGCAGTTAATACGGCATCTCGGCGCGCCGGTGGCGCGCGAGCAGCTGGCGGCGGTGCTGCCGGGCAGCGCCAGCGAGCGCAGTATCGATGTGCAGATCACTCGTCTGCGCAAAAAAATCGAAGACAGCGAGGGAAAGCCACTCCACCTGCAGACAATTCGCGGCGAGGGCTATGTCCTTTATGGCAGGCGCGTATGATCGGTAAGCGCTATTTGCCCAAAAGCCTGTTTGGCCGCACACTGCTCATTGTGGTGCTGCCCACGGTGCTTATCCAGCTGGTGATGGCCTATGCATTTTTTGATCGCCACTGGGATTCGGTCACACGCCAGATGTCCAAAACACTGGCAGGCGATGCTGCGTTTCTGGTCAGCCAGCTCAAGCGCTCGCCCACCAAAGCCGAGTGGCACGTCATCAACGATTTTGAAACCGCCACCGGCCTTCGCGTGGCGCTCGGCGATGGCGCGAAATTCAAACCAGATGCCGCCAGTGAGAATTTCAGTGAATTCCGCCAGCAACTTCGCGACCGCATCAAGGAGCCCTTTACCATCCAGCGTCTCGCCGATGGTGATAATCTCGAAATACGCATCCTGCTGGATGGGCAGGTGCTGTCCATTCAGGCCAGCCTCAAGCGCATCGAAAGCCGTACCACGCTTGCATTCCTTGCCTGGATGCTGGGTGCTTCGGCGCTTTTTCTGCTGATTGCCGTCTTATTCCTGCGCAACCAGATTCGTCCCATTCACCAGCTGGCGGAGGCAGCGGATTATTTTGGCCGCGGCCTCGATATTCCGGATTTCCGTCCCCACGGCGCCAGCGAAGTGCGCCGCGCCGCCAAGGCGTTTATTGTGATGCGCGAGCGTCTGCGCCGCCAGATCCGTACGCGAACCGATATGCTATCGGGCATCTCCCACGACCTGCGCACGCCACTGACGCGTATGAAGCTCCAGCTGGCCATGATGCCGCGCGATGAAGCGATTGAAGGGCTTCAGGGCGATGTGGCGCAAATGGAGCACATGATTGCCGAATATCTTGATTTTGCGCGCGGCGAGGGGCGCGAGATTGCGGAAAAAGCCAGCCTGAAGCAGCTGCTCGAGGCGGTGATTGCGGATTATCAGCGTGCTGGTCAGCCGGTGAAGCTTCTTACGGCGCAGGAGGCGGTGCTTGATCTTCGCGCCAGCAGCATTCGCCGCATGCTGGCCAACATCATCGACAACGCGCTGCGCTATGGCAAGCGCGCCGAGCTATCGCTGAAGGCCAGCAGCCAGCAGGCAGAAATCTGGGTGGATGATGAAGGGCCGGGCATTGAGCGCGATCAGCACGAGGAAGTGTTTCGACCATTTGCACGCCTTGAGGTCTCGCGTAATGAAAAAACCGGCGGCGTCGGGCTTGGCCTGACCATCGCACGGGATATTGCGCTCGCCCATGGCGGCGGGATTGCGCTTGCGACTTCCCCCAGCGGCGGCCTTCGGGTCATCATCAAGCTGCCGATTTAAACTTGCCGGGGAAACGCCAAAATGCTATACTTGTATTTATTGTATTACATGTGGTGATATCGTCATGACCCTCGCTATTCGTTTAGAGCCGGCTCTGGAAAAACGCCTGGCGGCACTTGCCAGCATCACCGGTCGTACCAAAAGCTATTATGTGCGTGAGGCATTGCTCGCCACCATTGAAGACATGGAAGATGTGTACACCGCGCTTTATCGTCAGGAGCATCCGGCGCGTCGCTGGACGATGCAGGAGGTGAAAGATGAAATCGGTATGGGCAGTCGAGTGGGACGAACGGGCAGTCAAGGAGCTCAAAAAGCTAGGAAGCGTCGCCCAGCAGCGCATCGTTCGCTATCTCGAACAGCGCGTCGCTCAAAGCCCAAATCCTAAGCAGCTCGGTGAGGCGTTGTTTGGCGATCGGCGCGGCGAGTGGCGCTACCGAGTAATGGATTATCGCATCATCTGCCGTATTGAGGAAGACAAGCTGGTGGTGCTTGTACTGAAAGTAGGGCATCGTAAGAATGTATATCATTGATGGACAAAAAGCATGAGCTTGTTTTTATTTCGTTTCTGGCCGGTACTCATTCCGCTGGTGATTTATCTGCTGTGGCACTGGCGCGCGGTGAAGCGTGCCAGAAAAGAAGGCGCCGAGCCGCCGCGCTTTCGTGATGGGCCGTGGTATTGGGCGGTGCTCGCGAGCTTGCTGATTGCCATGGCGTGCTTCCTGTTCCTCGGCCTGACGCATGATGCCGAAAAGGGCCAGTATGTGCCGCCAAGATTGGAAGATGGCCGTGTGGTGCCCGGCCATATTGAGCAATGAAACTATCCCCGCCCTGGCTTTCCTGGCCAGAAACCAAAACACTGATTGCTGCTTTTGCGCAGTATCCCGGCAGCCTTCGCTTTGTCGGCGGTGCGGTGCGTGACAGCCTGCTTGGCCGCGAAGTAGTGGAGGTGGACGGCGCGACCACGCGCTACCCGGGCGAGGTGATGTCGCTGGCCATACGCAGCGGCCTACGCGCAATTCCCACCGGGCTTGATCACGGCACCGTGACGATTGTCATTGAAGCAAAAAGTTTTGAAATCACCACCCTGCGCTGCGACATTAAAACCGATGGCCGCCATGCAGAGGTTGTGTTCACCGATAGCTGGCAGGAAGATGCAAAACGCCGTGATTTCACCATGAACGCACTGTATCTTTCGCCTGAGGGTGAATTGTTTGATGAAGTCGGCGGCGAGGCCGATGCGCGCCGCGGTCTCGTACGATTCATTGGCGAGCCTGAGGCACGCATCCGTGAAGATTATCTACGCATCCTTCGCCTGTTTCGATTTTACGCCCACTATGGCAAAGCGCCGCTGGACGCAGGCGCGCTTGCCGCCTGCAAGCAGCTGGCCAGCCATTTAAAAAACCTGCCCGCCGAGCGCATCTGGCAGGAATTTTCTAAATTACTGGCTGCCCCGCAGTCTGCCCCGGCGCTTGGCGCCATGCATGGGCAGTCCGTGCTGCCGCATGTGCTGGGGTTTGAGGCCACGGATACCGATGTGGTTTCACATCTGGAGAGGCTTGGCGCAGAAAGCGGCCTTACGATTGCTGCCGACACCAAGCTTGCGGCGCTGCTGCAGAGTGCCGAGCCGCCAGCCTCCGCCGAAGCACTCGCCCGCCGCCTTAAATGCCCGAATAAAACACACAAAAACCTGCAGCAGCTTCAGGCGCATGTCCATTTAGTGGCTAGCATGACGCCGCGCCAGCTGAAGCAGCTTATCCGCAGGCAGGGCAGCAATCTTACCGTACAGCTGGTGCTGCTTGGCTGCGCTTGGTCGAAACAAGCGCTCTCCACCAGTCCTTACGGCGAGCTGCTTCAGCTGGCGCGCAGCTGGCAGGCGCCTGAATTTCCTGTTTCCGGCGGTGATTTGCTCGCACTCGGTATCCCTGCGGGGAAAGACATCGGTGATAAGCTCGAAAAACTTGAAACACTCTGGGAAGAAAGCGATTACCAGATGAGCAAAGCCGAGCTTTTAGGCAAGCTCGCGTGACCATGCAGCGCATTACACCAGCCTGGCTTTCGCGTCCCAGCGTTTTGCAGGTGCTGGCGCTTTTTGGCAGTGATCCGGTGTGTTTTGTCGGTGGATGTGTGCGCGATGGCTTGATTGGAAAAATCCCCCGTGATTACGATTTGGCCACATCGCTTGAATCTGCGGAAGTGCTCGCGCGAATCCAGCAGCGTGGCATCCGCTGGATTGTCGGCCACCCGGATTTCCCTATCACCAAGATAGAGGTAGATGGTGATATTTTTGACATCTGCTCGCTGCCGCAGCTCAAATATGTCAAGCCGCAGGCAGAGTTTGAAGGCTGGGTGAAACGCTACCTGAGCACGTTTGATTTTACCATTAATGCACTCGCGCTCTTTCCAAACGGTGCATTGGCAGATGATTTTGGTGCCATCCATGACATTGCCAATCAACAAATAAAGTTCATGGATGCACAAGCGCAAATCTCTGATGTTTTAAAACGTTCACCCAATCGTATCGTTCGCTATTTTCGTTTTGCCTCGACGCATGGAAAAGGTCAGTTTGACCCGGCGATTCTTGAGCAGCTTCGCGCAGGCGCGCCGCTGCTTGCAAAAGAATATCCTGAATATCTGTATAACCAGATGACAAGGCTGCTGGATATTGACAGCCCGTTTGAGGCGCTGAGCCTCATGCACCAGCAAGATATCCTACCTCATGCGCTGGGCTTCCAGCTGGACTCGCTCGCCGCGCTGGAAAAGCTCAGGAGCATTGAGCAGGCGCTTGGCAAGGCCTCGCACGCAAATGTCCGTTTACTCGCGCTGCTCATGCAGGCGGCGCTGCCCGTCGATAGCGCGCTTGCGCATCTTGCCGAGCGCTGGAAAATGCCCAAACCCATTCATAAGCAATTGGGTAATACGCTGGACGCAAGCCTTGCGTTTGATCCCGCACTTACAAGCGAAGAAATGCATCAGCTTAAGCAGCACGTCGGCGAAGAAGCGCAGCGCCACGGCGCCATGCTGAGGCTCCTCATGGAAGACGAGCCGCTAAGCGCGCTAAAAAGCTACCAGCCTTATCTTTAGTTGTGGTTATTTGCCGTCATCATCGGCAAATTTTTCGCCGGTGGGATTGTCTTCCAGCGCATAGCCCGCTGAGCGCACCGTGCGGATCAGATCCGGCTGCTTGCCGTCATAATCCAGCCCTTTGCGCAGGCGGCGTACATGCACGTCCACCGTGCGAAGTTCGACATAAATATCATGCCCCCACACCGCATCCAGCAGCTGCTCGCGCGAGAACACGCGGTTGGGGTGTTCGAGCAGGTAGCGAAGCAGTGAAAACTCGGTCGGCGAGAGGTGCACATCCTGGCCGTTGCGCGTGACCTTGTGGCCGGAAACATCCATGGTGATGCCGGCAAAGGAGAGGGTTTTTTCAGAAAGAGCCGGACGGAAGCGGCGGAAAATCGCACGGATGCGCGCAATCAGCTCTGCCGGAGAAAATGGTTTGGTGAGGTAGTCGTCCGCGCCGGAATCCAGCCCGCGAATGCGATCACCTTCTTCGCCGCGCGCCGACAGCATGATGATGGGAATCGATTTGGTTTCCGGGCTCCAGCGCAGCTGCTTACAGACATCCACGCCCGACATGGAAGGCAGCATCCAATCCAGCACAATCACATCCGGCTTATATTCTTTCACCATGGTGATGGCTTCTTCGCCGTCGCCGGTGGAGTACACGCGAAAACCCTCGCGCTCGAGGTTATAGCGAAGCAGGGTGACGATCGCGACTTCGTCTTCAACGATTAAAACCGAGGTTTCCAATGCGTTAGTCCTTTTATTTTTGTGCGCGCGAGTCTAGCATAGCGCGGGTGAAAGGCAACAATCTCCATGAAAAACCTTAAGAAAGCGTTGAAACCGTGAACCCAAAGCTCAAATTTGCCCTGGATATGGGGCCGCTGCTGGTGTTTTTCCTTGCCTATCGCATGGCGGATTTACTCACAGCTACCGCCGCTCTCATCGTCTTTACCCTGGTCTCCCTTGCCATCACCTACGCCTATGAGAAGAAAATCGCGGTGATGCCGCTGGTGTCCGCCATTGCGGTGACGGTCTTTGGCGGCATGACGCTGATCCTGCACGACGAACTCTTCATCAAAATGAAGCCGACCATCGTCAATTTACTCTTTTCAAGCATCCTGCTCGGCGGGCTTTATTTTGGGCGCCCCATGCTCAAATACCTGCTCGCCGAAGCCATCAGCCTGACCGAAACAGGCTGGAAGAAACTCTCGCGCAACTGGGGGCTGTATTTTATTTTTCTTGCCGCCTTAAATGAAGTCATCTGGCGCAATTTCTCCACCGATTTCTGGGTGAATTTTAAAGTGTTCGGCATGTTCACCTGCACGCTGCTCTTCACAGCCAGCCAGATTCCGCTGATGAAAAAAGAGTGGGTGGAGGAAGAAAAAAAAGATGTGGGATGATTTAAGTCAGCCCAAGCTGGATTTTGATAATGCGTTCAATGCCAGCTAGCTCTGCATCACTTACAGTGTTGATAAAAGTTTTGATGCGTGATTTATCGACGGTGCGAATCTGGTCAGCCATTACTTTTCCTTGTTTGCCGAGCACGCGCACCAGCGTTTCACTCACATAGATTTTCTGAACCTGACTGCTGATTGGAATCACCTGAGCACGATTTAGCACACGATTTGCCGCATCGTTGCTGACGATCACCGCTGGTCTTGTTTTTTGAATTTCACTTCCCTGCGCTGGGTCAAACGACACCCACCAGATCTCACCACGCTTCATTTAGGCCATCATCAATGCCGGATTCAATCCACTCCAATGTTTCGGCCTCGCGCGCCGAGTCATCTGCCATCATAGTGTAGCTTCGCTCCAGTTCGGCATCATCAGGTAGCGGCATCGCCTTCAGCACATGCGGCCGTGCCAGATCTTCCAAAAAACGGCTGATATTGCCGCGGCCAATCACCGCATGCAGTGCCGCGTAGATATTTTCATCCATGGTAATGGTCAGTTTTTTATGCATATACGTATGATATACGTATTGAGCCGGGAAGTCAAGACTCACTTCAGCGCCCGCCAGCCAATATCCCTGCGGCAGAAGCCTTCCGGCCAGTCGATCAAATCCACCGCTTGGTAAGCAAGTGTTTGCGCTTCTCTTAAGCTGGTTGCTGTTGCTGTGATACCCAGCACACGCCCGCCAGTGGCGATGATGTTGCCATCTTTGAGTGATGTACCAGCGTGGAAAACTTTAACGCCCGGCAGCGCGCCGGCCTTATCCAGCCCGCGAATCACCGAACCTTTGTCATAGGCGACGGGATAGCCTTTTGCGGCCATGACGATGCAAATAGCCCAGCGACCCTCATCCCGACCTTCTCCCTGAAAGGGAGAAGGAGCAGTAAGCGCCCCCCTCTCCCTTTCAGGGAGAGGGCAGGGGTGAGGGTGAGAGCCTACGGCACACCCCTTAAGCAGATCAAACAAATCCCCATCATAAAGACGCATCAGGCTTTGGGTTTCGGGATCGCCGAAACGCACATTATATTCGAGTAGTTTTGGCCCATCTTTTGTCAGCATCAGCCCGGCAAAAAGTACGCCGGTAAAAGGCGCGCCTTCAGCTTTCATCGCGGCCATGGTTGGCTCGATGATCGTCTCCATCACCTGCTTTATGAGTGTATCGGTGGCAAGCGTTATCGGCGCATAGGTGCCCATACCGCCGGTGTTAGGGCCTTTATCGCCATCATAGGCGCGCTTATGATCCTGCGCTGCGCCGAAATAGACCGCACGCTCGCCATCTGCCAGCGCGAAAAAGCTCAGCTCTTCGCCAGTGAGGAACTCCTCGATAATCACCTGCGAGCCGCCGGCAATTTTGCCGGAAAACATGTCCGAAAGTGCGGCCTGTGCCTCGGCTTCATGCTGCGCAATCACCACGCCTTTGCCAGCGGCAAGGCCGTCAGCCTTGATGACCAGCGGATAGGATTTTCCCGCGATAAACTGTTTCGCCTCCGAAATATTATCAAAAAATCCATATGCTGCCGTTGGGATATGATATTTGCGGCAAAGCTCTTTCATGAACCCTTTTGAGCCTTCCAGCTGCGCGGCCTTAGCGCTGGGGCCAAACACGGGGATGCCCTGCGTGCGCAAGTAATCCGAAAGCCCATCCACCAGCGGCTGCTCCGGCCCCACCACCACCAGCTTAATGGCTTCTTTTTTACAAAAAGCGGCAATCTCATCAAAAGAGCCGAGCGCCACGCAGGTGACATCCTCTGCAATGCCGGCATTGCCCGGCGAGCAGAACACCCGCGCCACACTGGGTGATTGTTTAAGCCGCCAGCTAAGCGCATGTTCGCGCCCACCAGAGCCGATGATAAGAACGTTGTTCATGAAGGTTTCGTCGGTTGCGAAGGTTACGTAGGTTGCGTATGTTAACCTTCGAAACCTACGAAACTTACGAGCCCTACGCAACATGGATCTCCAGCACAACCAGCCCATTTACAGCGTGAGCGAAGTATCGCAGGCGATCAAGCGCACGGTGGAAGATCATTTCGGGCTGATCAAGCTGCGTGGCGAAATCTCAGGTTTTAAGCTCCACAGCTCGGGGCATGCCTATTTCACGCTGAAAGATGACGAGGCGGTGATCGACGCTGTGTGCTGGCGCGGCAATGTCTCGCGGCTGAATTTCAAGGCAGAGGACGGCCTGGAGGTGATCGCCAGCGGCAAAATCACCACCTATCCCGGCCGCTCCAAATACCAGATTGTGGTCGACCGCATGGAGCCGGCCGGCGCCGGCGCATTGATGGCGCTCTTAGAAAAGCGCAAAAAACAGCTCGAAAGCGAAGGGCTCTTTGATGTCAGGCGCAAAAAACCGCTGCCCTATCTTCCGCGTGTGATTGGCGTCATCACTTCGCCGACCGGCGCCGTGATTCGCGACATCCTGCACCGGCTCTCGGATCGC
>CANHDY010000016.1 GCA_947459535.1 Rickettsiales bacterium
CCATGGTCAACGTGGCCAATCGTGCCAATGTTGCAGTGTGGCTTATTGCGGTCAAATTTCTCTTTGGTCATTTTATTTCTCCTTCAATCTCTTCATTCTTTCCTGTTGCAGATCCCGGCCTGCGCCGGGATGGCTTACGCCACTTTCTTCTTAATTTCCTCAGCAACGTTGCTGGGGACTTGTTCATAATGATGGAATTCCATGCTGTATTGCGCGCGGCCCTGCGACATCGAGCGCAGCGTATTCACGTAGCCGAACATCGAAGCAAGCGGCACCATGGCATCCACCACGCGGGCGTTACCACGCGAATCCATGCCGGTCACCTGACCACGGCGTGATGAAAGATCGCCGATCACATCGCCCATATATTCTTCAGGGGTGACGACTTCGACTTTCATGATCGGCTCGAGCAGCACCGGAGCAGCCTTGGGCATGCCTTCGCGGAATGCCGCGCGCGCTGCAATTTCGAACGCGAGCACCGACGAGTCAACATCGTGGTAAGCGCCATCAACGAGCGTGGCTTTGAAATCGATGGTTGGATAGCCAGCGACCACACCGTTGGAAAGCGATGCCTCGAGGCCTTTTTCAACACCCGGAATAAATTCTTTGGGCACCGAACCACCGACGATTTTGGATTCAAACACGAAGCCTTCACCTGGCTTGAGTGGCTCAACTTCGAGCGAGATTTTTGCGAACTGACCCGAACCACCCGACTGTTTCTTGTGGGTGTAGTCGATGGTCGTTTTCTTGGTGATAGTTTCGCGGTAAGCAACCTGCGGCGCGCCAACATTCGCTTCCACTTTAAATTCGCGCTTCATGCGATCCACGATAATTTCGAGGTGGAGCTCGCCCATGCCTTTGAGGATGGTCTGACCGGTTTCTTCGTTGGTGGATAAGCGAAGCGACGGATCTTCCGATGCGAGGCGGGAAAGCGCTACACCCATCTTTTCCTGGTCAGCTTTGGTTTTTGGCTCCACCGCAAGCTCGATCACCGGCTCGGGGAATTCCATGCGCTCAAGAATCACCGGGCTGTCAACATCGCACAGCGTGTCGCCAGTGGTGGTGTTTTTGAGGCCAGCCAGCGCCACGATGTCGCCAGCGAATGCTTCTTTGATATCTTCGCGGTTGTTTGCGTGCATGAGCAGCATGCGGCCGACGCGCTCACGGTTTTCCTTCACCGTGTTCTGAACGTAGGACCCTGATTCCAGCTTGCCCGAGTAAATGCGGACGAAGGTGAGCGAACCCACAAACGGATCGGTCATAATTTTGAAAGCAAGACCAGAGAATTTCTCGGTGTCTTCCGCTTTGCGAACGATTTCAGCTTCGGTTTTCGGATCAATGCCTTTGACCGAAGGAATATCGATAGGCGATGGCAGGAAATCGATCACGGCATCGAGCATCGGCTGAACGCCTTTGTTTTTGAACGCCGCGCCGTTTAAGACCGGCACGAATTTGAATGCCACGGTACCTTTACGAATGCAGGCGCGCAGCTCATCATCGGTCGGCTCTTCGCCGGCGAGATATTTTTCCATCACTGCGTCATCCATTTCAACGGCTGTTTCCAGCATCTTGGTGCGCAGTTCTTTGGCTTTTGCCTGTAGTTCAGCGCGAATTTCCTGTTCTTCGAATTTCGCGCCGAGCTCTTCGCCTTTCCACACGATCTCTTTCATCTTGATGAGATCGACAACACCTTCATATTTATCTTCGGAGCCGATCGGGAAGTTGATCACCAGCGGCACGGTACCGAGACGGTCAATCATCATCTGCACGGTGCGGTCAAAGTTTGCACCGATACGATCCATTTTGTTCACAAAGCAAATACGCGGCACACGATATTTATCAGCCTGACGCCAAACGGTCTCGGATTGCGGCTCAACGCCCGCCACCGAGTCAAACACCGTCACCGCGCCATCAAGAACGCGCATGGAGCGCTCCACCTCAATGGTGAAGTCCACGTGGCCGGGAGTGTCGATGATGTTGATGCGGTGCTGAACGCCGTTACGATCCGTCCAGAAGCAGGTGGTCGCAGCGGAGGTAATGGTGATACCACGCTCTTGCTCCTGCTCCATCCAATCCATGGTCGCGGCGCCTTCATGCACTTCACCGATTTTGTGAGACTTGCCGGTGTAATACAGAATGCGCTCGGTCGTGGTGGTTTTGCCCGCGTCGATGTGGGCGCAGATACCGATGTTGCGATAGAGTTTAAGTGGAATCGTGCGTGGCATAGTGTTCGTGCTTCCTTATTACCAGCGATAATGCGAGAAGGCTTTGTTAGCCTCCGCCATTTTGTGGGTGTTTTCGCGCTTGGTGACAGCGCCGCCGCGACCATTCGCCGCATCCATCAACTCGGCCGCAATGCGATCGCGCATGGTTTTTTCCTTACGAGAGCGCGCCGCCTCAATGAGCCAGCGAAGCGCGAGAGCCTGACGACGCTCTTCACGAACTTCAGTCGGCACCTGGTAGGTGGCACCACCAACACGGCGGGAGCGAACTTCTACCGATGGCTTGATGTTGCCCAGCGCATCGTGGAAAAACTTCACCGGATCCTGGCTGGTTTTTTTCTGGATGATGTCGAGCGCAGCATAAACAATCGCTTCAGAGGCGGATTTCTTGCCGCTATACATCATGGTGTTGATCAGCTTGGTGAGCACGATATCGCCGAATTTAGCATCGGGCAGAACCTGGCGTTTTTGTGCAGCGTGACGACGACTCATAATTTTTCCTTTTACTCTTCTTCTTCCTTGTCACCCCGCATTTATTGCGGGGTCTCCTAGTTTGTTGCACCAGATCCCGCAACAAGTGCGGGATGACGGGAATCTAAGCGGCTTTGCCGCTAAGATTTACCGTCATTTCGGACGTTTCGCGCCGTAAGCGGAGCGCGACTGCTTGCGGTCTTTAACACCCTGGGTATCCAGCGTGCCACGGATGATGTGGTAGCGAACACCGGGTAAGTCTTTCACACGGCCACCGCGGATCAGCACCACTGAGTGCTCCTGCAGGTTGTGACCTTCGCCAGGAATGTAGCCGAATACCTCAAACCCATTGGTGAGGCGAACGCGAGCCACTTTACGCAGCGCGGAGTTTGGTTTTTTTGGCGTCACAGTTTTAACCTGCGTGCACACGCCGCGTTTCTGCGGGCACTCTTTAAGGTGCGCCGATTTGCTACGGCGTTTTAAGGGGTGACGACCCTTGCGAACCAACTGATTGATGGTTGGCATCCTGATATCCTTTTCTCTGTTGTTCGCTTGCGTAGGGCTGCCACCGCTGAATATCTGGCGGCCACCGCTGACAATGAACATGACATTTAATTCAAAAACCGAGGATGGGGGACTTGCAAAAGATGCTTACATTCTAAGGTGTTAGCACTGATACAGTATCTCCCCGCATTCAGCGGAGGCGCGCAATTTAGTGTTGTGGCAGCGGCTAGTCAAGCTAAAATATAAGAAACTGTAAAAAAAATCGATCGCGTGTTTTTTTCGGGTTGGCAAGCCGGGTAAAATCACTTAGTGCTGATTTATATCACAATTAGTTTCATGTGAGGAAGTTTTGCTGTTTCAACCACTTGGTATGGCGTAATGCACTATCAGCCCGCCTATGCTCCGATCCGCACCACTTCTCGCGCCGTCACACGTAAGCGCGCCCGTAGAGCACTCTACTGCTCACTGGGACTTGCTTTTGCACTGGGTTGTGCCAGCTCACTTACTCCCCTTGATGCATTCCATGGCGGCGCGGCCATCATTGCACAAGACACCGTCCAGCAGGAAGTTCAGCAGCTTGCCAGCATCAGCCAGCCCGCAGTTGAGCCCGATGCACCCCCGGCAACCGCGGAAACACAAGCAGAAGTCGCACCGGTCGTTTTACTTAAACCTGGCGAGCAGGCCGGCGCGCAGACAGCGTTGCTGCCAGCCACAATTGAGCTCAAACTGACTAGCGGGGATACACTCGTTTCGTTGCTCACAGACTCTGGTATTTCCACCGATCAAGCCCAACTGGCTGAGCAGGCCATTGGCCGCGCCATTGATCTTCGCAAACTCGCAGCTGGCCAGCGTGTGGCCATTGAGCTAGAGCCTGCAAGCGATGCAAGCGGGCTTCAGCTTGCCAGCCTGTCGATGCCAGTTTCGCTCACCGCCACAGTTGAGCTCAGCCGAAGCGCACAAAGTGAGTTTGTCGCTAAAAAAATCGAAAAACCACTGGAGCGCAAGCTTGCGTTTGCGGGTGGTAAAATCCGCAGCAGCCTTTATCAGACAGCGGGTGATATTGGCCTACCCCGCGGGATGGTTGGCGAAATTATCAATGCGCTTAGCTATGACGTTGACTTTCAACGTGATATCAAGTCAGGCGACACGATTGAAGTGCTCTATGAGCGCATGGAAAATTATGAAGGCAAGCATGCCGGCACCGGTGATTTAATTTACGCTGAACTGAACATGGGCGGCGAGAGTGTCAAGATCTACCGCTACGAGGATAAGAGCGGCTTTTCCGATTTTTATAATGAAGCAGGTGAAAGTGTGCGCAAGGCGCTGCTTCGCACACCAATCAGCGGGGCGCGCATTTCCTCCGGCTATGGCATGCGCAACCATCCGATTTATGGCTATAACCGCATGCATCGCGGCGTGGATTTCGCCGCGCCCATCGGCACCCCCATCTTTGCGGCGGGTGATGGCAAAGTGGAGTTTGTCGGGCGCAAAGGCGGTTATGGCAACTATCTGAAAATCGCCCACAATGATAAATACGCAACCGCTTATGCGCATTTGAGCCGCTTTGCAGGCGGCATTGCGCCGGGCAAGCGTGTCCGCCAGGGGCAAATCGTGGCTTATGTTGGCAATACGGGCAGCTCCACCGGCCCCCACCTACATTACGAAGTGCATGTGAACGGTGATCAGGTGAACCCATCCGGTGTGAAATTCAAAACCGGCAATACGCTCAAAGGCAAGGAACTAGCGGCTTTCAAGCGCAGCATGGAAAAGATCGAAGCCAAGCTTGATGCGGTGAAAAAAGGCAATAACGATATTGCGATGGCGGATTTCGAGCGCGAAGTTTACGCCACGAATTGACATGTTTTCTTCGCGGCTTTGCCGTTTAGAAAACTGTCATCCCGGGCTTGACCCGGGATCCAAAGACACAAGTACAGTCTAACGTCTTGCTCCAGATCCCCGCTTTCGCGGGGATGACGATTATCCAATCTTAATCCCGCCATCCCAGCCCTGTACTTTCACCTCGCTGCCATCAACAATAGTACCGGCAAGCAGCTTTTCGGCGAGCTTGTCCTGCAGCTCTTTCTGGATCACGCGTTTCAGTGGCCTTGCGCCATACACCGGGTCATAGCCCTTATCAGCAAGCCACTGGCGCGCCTTCGCATCCAGCGAAAGGATAATGTGGCGCTCAGCAAGACGCTCTGTAAGCCGCGCCAGCTGGATATCTACGATGCTTGCCATGTGCTCCACGGCGAGGCGGCGGAAGAGTATAATCTCATCCAGCCGGTTTAAGAATTCCGGGCGGAACGATGCGCGCACCACATTCATCACCTGCTCGCGAAGCTGCTTGGTGATTTCAGTGCCTTTGGCTTCGGCAAGAAACTCCGAGCCAAGGTTTGAGGTCAGCACAATGATGGTGTTTTTGAAATCCACCGTGCGCCCCTGCCCATCAGTGAGCCTGCCGTCATCCAGCACCTGCAGCAAAATATTGAACACATCAGGATGCGCTTTTTCCACCTCATCAAACAGAATGACCTGATATGGCCTTCTGCGTACTGCTTCGGTGATCACGCCGCCCTCTTCATAGCCGACATAGCCCGGCGGCGCGCCGATCAGCCGCGCGACAGCGTGTTTTTCCATGAATTCCGACATATCCACGCGCAGCAGCGCTGATTCATCATCAAAAATAAATTCCGCAAGCGCCTTGCAAAGCTCAGTTTTGCCCACCCCCGTCGGCCCTAAAAACAGAAACGAACCGATCGGCCGGCTCGGATCACCAAGGCCTGCACGTGCGCGGCGCACCGCGTTCGAAACCGCAACCAAGGCCTCCTCCTGCCCAACCACGCGGCCGCGCAGGTAATCTTCCATCTTAAGCAGCTTCGCACGCTCACCCTCCAGCATTTTTTCCACCGGCACACCCGTCCAGCGCGAGACGATGGAGGCGATATCTTCCTCGGTCACCGCCTCTTTCATCATCGCCTCGCCGCTCTTTGCTTCCGCGGCTTTCAGCTGCTCCTGCAGCTTGGGAATCAAGCTGTAGGTGATCTCGCCGGCGCGGGTGAGGTCGCCGCTGCGCTGGGCAATTTCGCGTTCGCGGCCAAGCTCCTCAAGCTGCTCTTTGATCTTCTGTACGCTGGTAAGCTGCGATTTTTCGGCCTGCCAGCGGCTGGTGAAATCAGCGCTTTGCTTTTCGAGGCCGGAAAGTTCGATTTCTAATTTTTTCAGCCGTTCTTTGGAGGCATCGTCCGTTTCTTTTTTCAGCGCTTCACGCTCGATTTTCAACTGGATGATTTTGCGGTCGAGCTCATCGAGCGCTTCGGGCTTTGAGTCCACCTCCATGCGCAGGCGCGCCGCTGCTTCGTCCACCAGGTCAATGGCTTTATCAGGCAGAAAACGGTCGGTGATGTAGCGGTTGGAAAGCGTTGCGGCCGCCACAATCGCTGCGTCCAGAATGCGGATACCGTGGTGCAGCTCATATTTTTCTTTCAGTCCGCGCAGGATGGAAATGGTGTCTGCCACCGTTGGCTCCGCCACGAAGACCGACTGGAAGCGCCTTGCAAGTGCCGCATCTTTTTCAATGTATTTGCGGTATTCATCGAGCGTGGTCGCGCCGATGCAGTGCAGCTCGCCGCGTGCAAGCGCGGGCTTGAGCATATTGGAAGCATCCATCGCGCCTTCGGCTTTACCGGCGCCAACCAGCGTGTGCAGCTCATCGATAAACAGCACCACCTCGCCTTCATTCGCAGCAATTTCGGAAAGCACTGCTTTGAGCCTTTCTTCAAACTCGCCGCGAAATTTCGCGCCTGCGACCAGCGCGCCAAGATCCAGCGCGAGCAGTTTTTTGTCTTTCAGCGTTTCCGGCACATCGCCCGCTATAATCCGCTGCGCGAGGCCTTCGATGATCGCGGTTTTGCCCACGCCCGGCTCGCCGATTAAAACTGGATTGTTTTTCGTGCGGCGCGAAAGCACCTGCATGGTGCGGCGGATTTCTTCATCGCGGCCAATGACCGGGTCGAGCTTGCCAGCGCGCGCTGCCTCAGTGAAATCGCGGGTGTATTTTTTCAGTGCCTCCATCGTATCTTCCGCATTGGCGCTGGTCGCGGTGCGGCCTTTTCGCATCTCGTTAATCGCAGCGTTCAGCTTCTGCGGCGTCACACCGCTATCGGCAAGAATTTTGGCGGCCGCTGTGCCGGTGGCCATGGCGAGCGCCTGCAACATGCGCTCAAGCGTCACATAGCTATCACCGGCTTTAGCAGCGAGCTGCTCGCAGGCTTCAAACCAGCGCGCCATGTCGCCGGTCACATAGAGCTGATCCGCCCCTGCCCCCTGCACTTTAGGCATGGCAGAAAGTGCTGCTTCGGTTTTTTCTGATGCAATGGCCGGGTTGCCACCACTTAAGCGAATCAGCTTATCGGCCAGGCGGTCTTTATCGTCCAGCAGCGCCGCAAGCACATGTTCCGGCGTCAAGCGCTGGTGCGACAGCCTGAGGGCGGCGGCCTGCGCCGCTTCGATGATCTGGCGTGATTTTTCGGTATATTTCTCAAAGTTCATTGTCTAGTCTCCCACTCATCGTCATCCCCGCGGAAGCGGGGATCCAGTTTTTGTATTGACGCCAAAACTCTTCTGACTTTTGGCTTTTCTGGATCCCGTGCTCGCATGCCTACTGACATGCTCCACGGGATGACAAAACCATTACACACTGTAATATAAGTATGCAAAAGCACCGCTACAAGCTCCCCCTCTTCTTCATTGCTTTTTTGCTTTATTCCTCAATGGCAAGCGCGGCATTGACGCCAGTCAATTTCTCCGGCCAGTACGGTCTTTACCTCTCAGGCCTGCCGATTGGCACGATGAAAGCCGGGGTGGATGTCAGGAAAGATGGCTACGATATCACGGCAGCGGTTCGCACCAGTGGGCTGGTGGGCATGATCGCGCGCCACCGCAGCAATTCGAGTGCCAGCGCCAGCGGCCAGAGCATTGACCGCATGAATGTCACCTATCTGGTGGACGCGCAAACGCGAAATAAAAAGCGCACGATTAAGTTGGTCAAGCACGCAGGCAAAGTCACCGAGGAGGTGATAAGCCCACCGGAAAACCGCGCCTCGCGGCCGGAAGTGCCCGCCGCCATGAAAGACGGCACGTTTGATGCCATTTCGATTGTGCTGAAGCTCAGAAGCCTGATTGAGGACTGGAAAAAAAATGGTGACGACACCGCGACCATCCGCCTCTATGACGGCCGCCGCCTTACTGATGCGAGGGTGCGTATTTTAGGTGAAAAAAATCTGCGAAAATATGGCGAAAAAGGCGTGATTGCTTTATCAATCAAACGTAAGCCTCTGGAGGGTTTCACCCAGAAAGAGCTATCCCAATACCGGCCGGATGAACCCGCGCTTACCATTTATTTCAGCAATGATGACAAGCTGATCCCGCTGCATCTGGAGCTGCCCTTTACGTTTGGAACGCTCACGGCGGAGCTGGAGTAGTCTTGATACTCCACGAAAGCGGAGGTCTAGTAATTGATTGAACATTCAGGATCCCCGCTTTCGCGGGGATTTTTTAATTCTCTTCCCAGTTCTGCACGATCACCGGCTCTTTGGCCATGGCCTGATCCAGCGGCTCGTGGCCGGCATGAGGCTGGGTGATGAATGATGGCAGCGCGTTGGTATTAGCAGGAATAATATCTTCCACTTCCAGCATGGCGGGCTGGGCGGCTGCTTCGCCCTGCGGCTGGTTCTGGCCTTGCTGCTGGTGCTGGCGGTTCGGGTTGTAACCCTCTTCCACCATCATGCGGTAGCAATGCTCCGCGTGCTGGAAATAGTTTTCCGCAAGCACGCGGTCGCCAGCAGAGAGCGCGTCACGCGCCTGCATCAGGTATTTTTCGCGAAGCTGCGGGTAGTTTTTGCGCGGGCGATTGCCGCCGCCGCTATGTTGGTGTCCGCCGCCGGAACGACCGCTGCCGCCTCTACGATGCTGGTTATTATAGCCACCGCCATTTTGCGAGGAGGGTCTACGTCTCATATTCATGGGTTCGTTCCTTATGTCAGTTGATAAGCCTTCTCCCCACCGGGGAGAGGGTTGGGTGAGGGGGGAATTTCTATCAGCCCCCTCATCCCTGCCTTCTCCCCGCAGGGGAGAAGGAGAATACTTAGTTTTTCCACAGCAGGCACCGAATGATGCCGGCTAAATCTTTGAACATCTGTGCCTCGCCAAGGCCGCTGGCTGCAGCAATCTGCGACACGGCGACATGCTGCCCCGCGCCGATTTCAACTGCGATGAGACCGCTTTGCTGTCGCCTGACCGAGGCTTGCTGAAGCAGCGTGCGGTAGGCATCCAGCCCATCCTCGCCGCCATCGAGCGCAAGCCGTGGATCAAACATGGCGACTTCCGGCGCCAGCTGTGAGGCCTCGCGGCTTGGAATGTAAGGCGGGTTGGAGACGATCACGTCAAACACCCCGTCCACAGATTCAAACCAGTTGGAAAGGCAAAAAGCAGTACGGCTGGAAAGTCCCAGCTTCAGCGCGTTTTCCTGTGCTATCGCAAGCGCTGCATGACTGCAATCAACGCCGGTAAGACTAGCATGAGGCAGCGCCTTTAGCAAGGCCAGAGACACACAGCCCGTGCCCACCCCCAGATCAATGATACGGTAGGGTTTGGCGTGGTCTTCGAGGTTTGCAAGCACGCAGTCCACCAGCGTTTCGCTATCTGGGCGCGGATCCAGCGTATCAATGCTCACCTTGAAATCCATGCCATAAAACTCGCGCCGCCCAATAATTTTGGAAACCGGCTCGCGCTTCATGCGCCGCTTAATCATCATGTCAAACGCATCGATGGCCGAAGGCGACATAGACTGATCCATGCGCAGCAAAAGCTGTTCGCGGCTTATACCCATCGCTTCCTGCATCAGCACGCGTGCATCCAGCGACGCAGACTCGATTTTTGCTGCTTGTAAATCGAGGACGGCAAGGCGGAGAAAATCCTTGAGCGTCATCCCGTGGAGCTTGTCAGTAGACAAGCGAGCACGGGATCCAGCCAAGCCAAAAGTCAGCAGGCTTTTGGCGTCTTTAAAAAATGGATCCCCGCTTTCGCGGGGATGACGGATCCCCATACTCACCCCAATTCCGAAAGCTTTTTCGCCTGGTCATCCGCCACCAGCGCGCTTACAAATTCATCCAGCTCACCATTCATCACCGCATCAATGTTGTAAGCGGTGAGGTTAATGCGGTGGTCGGTCACACGGCCCTGCGGGAAGTTGTAGGTGCGGATGCGCTCCGAGCGATCGCCGCTACCCACCTGATCTTTGCGCATGCCGGCGCGCTCAGCGGCCAGCTTTTCGCGCTCCATCTCATAGAGCCGCGCGCGCAGCACTTTCAGCGCCTTGGCTTTGTTTTTGTGCTGCGATTTTTCATCCTGCTGGCTGACAATCAGGCCAGTCGGCAAATGCACGATGCGTACCGCTGAATCGGTGGTGTTCACGCTCTGGCCGCCGGGGCCGGATGAACGGAACACATCAATGCGCAGGTCTTTTTCTTCAATCTTGATATCCACCTCTTCGGCTTCGGGCAGCACCGCCACCGTCGCAGCGGAGGTATGGATACGGCCTTGCGCCTCGGTCGCTGGCACGCGCTGCACGCGGTGCACGCCGGATTCAAATTTCATTTTGGCAAACACGCCGCGGCCGGTGATTTCGGCGGTGGCATCCTTATAGCCGCCAATGCCGTTTTCCGACACCGACATCACCTCAAATTTCCAGCCCTGATTTGCGGCATAGCGCTGGTACATGCGGAATAAATCAGCAGCAAACAGCGCCGCTTCATCGCCGCCGGTGCCGGCGCGCACCTCGAGGATGGCGTTCTTTTCATCCGCCGCATCTTTCGGCAGCAGCGCCAGCTGCACTTGCCGCAGCAGCTCCGGCAGCTTGCTTTGCAGCTCGCGCAGCTCATCACTGGCCATCGCTTTCATCTCAGCATCCATCGCAGGGTCAGCGAGCATGCTCTGCGTATCAGCCAGCGCTTTCTGAGCGGATTGGTAAGCGGAAATCACTTCCACCAGCGGCGAAAGCTCGGAATATTCCTTCGACATTTTGGCAAACTCACTGCCGGAGGCCTTACCCGCCGAAAGTGTGTCATTCAGTTCCTGGTGCCTGCGCACCACCATCTCGAGTTTGTCGTTGAAGCTCATTATTTTATCCCCGCAAAGCCGGGAATCCTGTCTGGTGCAAAATGTTGATAAGGGCTGAGCGATCAACGCTCTCCTGCCTGCCATCGGCGAGCGTTTTTAGCACGATGCGGCCGGTTTGCAACTCCGATTCTCCAAGAATCAATACTGCATGCGCGCCGCTCTTTTCCGCACGTTTCATTTTTTTGCCCATATTACCGCGGGTTATCAGCTCACATGCGATACCCTGCTGGCGTAGCTCCTGGGCAAGCGCAAGCCCTGCCCGCTCCTGGGCTTCTTCCACCGGCACCACCGCCACCAGCCTGCGCTCTGGCACCTGCGCGGCCACCTGCAGCGCTTCCTGCAGCGCAAGCAGCCGCTCCATGCCCGCGGCGAAGCCCACACCCGCAATATCCTGCCCGCCCATCATGGCGACCAGCCCATCATAGCGGCCGCCAGCGAGCACGGTGCCTTGTGCGCCGAGCTTGTCGGTTGTAAATTCAAAGACCGTATGGGAATAGTAATCAAGCCCACGCACCAGCCTGGGGTTTAAGCTATAGGGGATAGACAGCGCGGCCAGCGATTCGGTCACCTCTGCGAAAAATTCGCTCGCCTGCTGGGTGAAGCTGGATTTAGCATCCGGCGCTCCGGCGATGATCTTGCGATCTGCCTCATCCTTGGAATCGAGAATACGCAGCGGGTTTTTCTCAAGGCGCATCTTGCTGTCATCAGAAAGGTTTTGTTGGTGGTCGCTGAAATAATCAACCAGCGCTGCGCGGTAGTTCGCGCGGCTTTCCTTATCGCCCAGGGAATTGATTTCAAGCGTTGCCGCGCTGCGAACGCCAATGGCGGCAAGCGCCTGGCTTGCCATCGCCATCATCTGCACATCCGCCAGCGGATCCGCGAGCCCCAAACACTCGGCGCCAAACTGGTGAAATTGCCGCAGGCGGCCTTTTTGCGGGCGCTCATAGCGAAACGCTGCGCCGTGATACCACACCTTAAACGGCAGCTGCTCCTGCAGGCCGTTTGAAATGAGTGCGCGCACCACACCGGCGGTGAATTCCGGGCGAAGTGTGAGCGATTCGCCGCCGCGATCCGTGAAGCTATAGGTTTCTTTGGTCACCACATCCGAGCTGTCGCCGAGCGTGCGGTGAAACACATCGGAAAATTCAAACACCGGCGTGGCAATTTCGCCGTAGCCATACAGCGCACATACACCGGCAAGCGACGCTTCCAGCGCGCGGCGGCGGGCAGCTTCCTGCGGCAATATGTCATGCGTGCCGCGCACGGGTTGGAGCTTGCTCATATCATTACCACAAAGTTCGAATGGGATATTGGCGAATCAGTTTATCGTTCGTGACTATGGCAAGACCATGTTCAATGGCCTGGCAAATAAGCATTCGATCGAAAGGATCTTTATGGATCGGCGGAAGATTTTCCAGATGATAACTGCATGCCGCATCGAATGGAAGCGTCCTTGCATCCAGGGATTGTTCGCATAGGTGGATCATTTCTTGCGGTGTTACTCCAAGTTTTAGACGTTTGTAATATATAAGCTGACAAATTTCCCACATCGTAACCGCACTGATGAGCACACTACTACGTTCATCCTTAAGTAATGCATGAATGTGACTCGGGATTTGCCGACTATCCGTCGCAATCCAAATCAGGACGTGCGTATCGATCAAATAATGCAATGGGTTTATTCAGGAAAGATGGGTTTATTATAAATTTCATCGAGTTCTTCATCCGTATAAATGGGATCATAGAACCCCGGTAGAATTTTGATTTTATCTTTCAAAAATCCGAATTCACGTTTCTTTTTTTTCTTTTTTTCCACAGGCATGATTCTCGCCACCGGCTCATTGCGCTTGCAGATAATCACTGTCTCACCTTTTTCCATCATCGCGATGAGGTTCGATAGCTGTGCCTTGGCTTCATGAATATTGACGGATATGGTCATATTCACGATTATATGACCATCTATTTGGTCAAGTCAAGCAACATCTGAGTGTCGGCTATAGCGCCGTTTCACATAATCTTCCACCATCTGCTGGAACTCTTCCGCGATGCGTTCACCGCGCAGCGTGGCGGCTTTTTTGCCATCAATAAACACCGGTGCGGTGGGTGCTTCACCGGTGCCCGGCAGTGAAATGCCGATATCAGCATGTTTGCTTTCGCCCGGGCCGTTCACAATGCAGCCCATCACCGCCACATTCATGGTTTCAACGCCGGCATACTGCGTTTTCCATACCGGCATCTGCGCGCGCAGAAAAAGCTGGATTTTATCGGCCAGCTCCTGAAACACCGTGCTTGTGGTGCGGCCGCAGCCCGGACAGGCGGTCACTTGCGGGGTAAAAGCGCGCAGCCCCATGCTTTGCAGCAGTTCCTGCGCCACGCGCACTTCCTGTGTGCGGTCGCCGTTTGGTTCGGGGGTCAGCGAAATACGAATCGTATCGCCAATGCCTTCCTGCAGCAGCACCGCCAGCGCCGCGCTGCTGGCCACAATACCCTTGCTGCCCATGCCAGCTTCGGTGAGCCCCAGATGCAGCGGATAGCGGCACCTTGCCGCAAGGTCGCGGTACACGGCAATTAAATCCTGCACACGGCTGACCTTGCAGGAAATGATGATGCTGCTTGCTGCCAGCCCAATCTCTTCGGCTCTTTTCGCCGAATCCAGCGCCGAGCGCACCAGCGCCTCGCGCATGACATCATTCGCGCTTTTCGGCTGCGGGCGTTTTGCATTTTCGTCCATCACGCGTGCGAGCATCTGGCCGTCGAGGCTGCCCCAGTTCGCGCCGATACGCACCGGCTTGCCATATTTCAGCGCCAACTCGACCATCTGGGTAAATTGCTTGTCCTGCTTGTCGCCGAAGCCGACATTGCCGGGGTTGATGCGGTATTTAGCAAGCGCCGCGGCCATCTCGGGATAGTTCGAAAGCAGCGTGTGACCGTTATAATGAAAATCACCGACGAGTGGCACCGCCACTTTTTCCGCAATCGCGGGCACGGCCTTCGCCGCGTCATCATTATTCACCGTGATGCGCACCACCTCGCTGCCCGCCTCGGCGAGCGCGCGCACCTGCGCGATGGTGGCAGCGACATCGGCCGTGTCGGTGTTGGTCATGGATTGCACCATTATGGGCGCATCCGAACCGACCTTCACCTGGCCGATCATCGCCTGATGAGTTTGGCGGCGTAGTATCATGACTTTCTCTCTCCCCCTCCCAGGGGGAGGGTTGGGGTGGGGGTCGCCCCCCACCTGACCTCCCCCCCTCATGAGGGGGGAGGAATATAAAGTTGCATCACATTGTCATAGTGCCGGCGCAGCGGAAAAACATAAGCCGCGCTGCTGCCCACATGGCAGGGCGGATATAGCGCTTCAGGCGGCTGCAGGCAAGGCGTTTTGGCGACCAGCGCCGGTGTCACGCGCACGGTTTCGGCGCGCTTCTCATCAAATGCCTCAACCAGCGATGGGTTTGATCGCTCAGGCGAGAGCCAGAGCGCCCACAGCGCATAAATCATCACCGCCAGCACCAACCCCCAGAAGATCGCGCCGGGATTGGCCTGTTTTTCTCTGCTGAACACTTGCGGCAGAAAAAACCCTTTACGCGCAATCATCCCTTCCATGCGCTCGAAGCGGCGCATCATCTCCACGCGGTCTAGCCCGAGATACTGCGCATAGGCCTGCAGATAGCCCTTGGCATAAGGCAAGCCCGGCAAATCGCTGATACGCCCTTCTTCCAGCGCCTGCAGGTAGCGTAGGCGGATATGCATGCGGCGCGCCACCTCCTCAAGCGAGAGATGCCGCTCCTGCCTTGCCTGGCTGAGTAGTGCGCCAATCTGCTTATAGCCTTCGTCTGCCATCACACCATAATCCCATGATCACGTGCATAGGCCGCCAGCTGGTGGCGGATGGTAGTGTCGCAGGTTTCCACCAGATACGGCACCACCTCAGCGACCGGTTTTAAATTCGTGCTGCGGATCATCGCTTTAAGCGGCCCCAGCGCCGAAGCCGGTACCGAGAAACTGCGAATGCCCACCGCCATCAATGCCAGCGCTTCCAGCGGGCGACGCGCCATATCACCGCAGAAGCCGACCTCCACCTCATATTCCTTCGCCTTGCCGGCTATATGCGCCATGGTGCGCAGCATCACCGGCGAGAGCGTGTCGTAACGGTTGGCAAGGTGCGGCGTACCACGATCCCACGCGAAAAGAAACTGCATCAGGTCGTTGCTGCCGATCGAGATAAAATTAACCCGGGGCAGCAAATCGTCAAGCTGCCAGAGAATGGAGGGAATCTCAATCATCACCCCGATTTTCACTTCGCTCGGCTTCACCTTGGCTTCGGCCAGCGCATTGGTAAGCAGCTTCTGCATCGCCTCAAATTCATTAATCTGAGCAATGAAGGGAAACATCACCGACAGCGAGCCGCCATCAGCGGCCGCAATCAGCGCGGCAAACTGCTCCGAAAGGATATTCGGACGCTCAAGGCCAATACGCGTGGCGCGCCAGCCCATGGCGGGGTTTTCCTCTTCCACGCCCTGCAAATAAGGCACCTTCTTATCGCCGCCAATATCAAAGCTGCGGAAGATAATGCGCTTGCCGGGCAGCTGTTCATAAATCTCTCGGTAAAGCGCTGTTTGCGCCTGTATGCTGGGGAAGTCATCGGCGGTCATGTAGGGCAGTTCGGTGCGGTAAAGACCAATGCCATCCACCCCTTCCTGCAGCACTTTTTTCGGCTCGACAAACAGCCCGGCATTCACATTCAGCGAAATACGCACGCCATCGCTGGTCTGGGCAGGAAGCTGCGTCAGCGCCGCATAGGACGCCTCGCGCTCGCTGAACTGCTGGATGTAGGCATCCATCGCCTGCTCCACATCCTCGCTCGGGCGCACATACACGTTGCCGCCTTCCGCATCCAGAATCACCATATCGCCGGGGCGGATGATGTGGGTAGCGCGCTGCGCTCTGGCCAGCGCCGGAATATCCATCGCGCGGGCAATCAGCGCCGTGTGTGAGGTGGTGGAGCCTTCTTCCAGAATCAGCCCTTTCAGGCGCGTATGGTCATAGTCAAGCAGCTCGGCAGGCCCGATGCTGCGCGCCACCAGAACAAATGCCTCCGGCAGGCTTTCCGGGCGCGGCGTCGCCTGAACACCCAGCAGCACCTGCACCAGCCTATCCGAGAGGTTTTCAAGATCAGCAATACGCTCTTTAATGTACGGGCTGGCCAGCTGGCTCATTTTCACCTGCAGCTCTTCCTGCACACGACGCACCGCCGCTTCTGCCGTCAGGCCGGAATGAATGGCCTCCGCCACGCGTGAGCGCCAGCCGCGATCCTGCGTAAAAAGCAGGTAGGTTTCGATAATCTGAACTTTTTCGTCTTCCTCGGAAAGGCCGGAATTCTGAATGTAACGATCAAACGATTCCTGCAGCGTGCGGATAGCATCTTCAAAGCGCTGCTGCTCGCGCGCGGGGTCGCTGGCCACCATCTGGGTGATGACAAGCTGCGGTTCATGCAGCACGGCGGGCGCCTTAACCACGCCCGGCGAAAGCGGCACCCCCGCCAGCTGCTGGGCGGCAAGCCCCTCCTGTGCAATCGCACTTTCCTGCTGGCTGATCAGCTGGCCGGACACGGCAAGTTCCGACAGTACCATTGCCACCGTCTGCAGCACTTCCATTTCGTCAACGGAATAATACTCGGCCTGCTTGCGCTGCACCACCAGCACGCCGATTACCTTGCCGCCCTGCAATATCGGCACACCGGCAAAGGCAGAATAAATCTCCTCGCCTGTTTCCGGGCGGTAGACGAATTTCGGATGAGACTCCGCGCTTGAAAGATTGATGACCTCCGCCTCACTCGCAATATGACCAACCAGCCCCTGCCCCACATTCAGGCGCGTCAGGTGGACGGATTGTTTGTTAAGGCCAATGCTGGCAAACAGCTCCAGCACATCACCGGCGCGGCGCAGGTAAACTGAGCATACTTCCGAACCAAACCCGCGCGCAATCAGCTCTACCACGCGGTCAAGCCGCGCCTGAGCGCTGGCGCCACCGCCCATCACTTCGCGAATATGGCGAAGCAGCACCAGCGGGGTGCTGGACACCACAGGATTATGAATGCTTAGCACGCGGCAGCTTTCGGGCGGGCAAAGAAAGCCTCGGCCTGCGCCACCAGCTCAGCGACAATCTCGGCGCAGGGCTGGATTTTATCCACCATGCCCACGCTCTGGCCGGCCATCAGCGAACCATTCTCGATATCACCATCCACCACCGCGCGGCGTAGCGCGCCTGCCCAGAAATGTTCGATCTTCAGCTGTGCTTCTTTCTTATCCAGCTTGCCGGAGCGAAATTCGGCGATCACCTCATGCTGCGTGCGGGTGAAATCATCGGTCGCTTTGTTCATGATAGCGCGCACGGGGATCACCGGAAAATCGGGGTCAACCTGCACACTCGGCATCGCATCGCGCGCGGATGCGCGGATGAAGGCCGCTTTAAATTTTTCATGCGCGATGCACTCGCTGGCGCAGACGAAGCGCGTGCCAAGCTGCACACCTGCGGCGCCCATTTCAAGGTAGCTTGCCATAGCTTCGCCGCGGCCAATGCCGCCCGCCACAAACACCGGCACCTCGCGAATCGCCGGCAGAATCTCCTGCGCGAGCACCGAGGTGGAGACCGGGCCGATATGCCCGCCCGCTTCTGACCCTTCGATAATCAGCGCGTCGATGCCACTACGGATGAGTTTCTTGCCGATGACCAGCGCGGGCGCAAAGCCAATCGCCTTGCCACCGTAGTCTTTCACAGTTTTGATGTGCGCCGTTTGCGGCAGGCCGCCGGCAAACACCACATGCGACACCGCGTGTTTTTTGCACACCTCCACCAGCGCATCCATCTGCGGATGCATCACGATGAGATTCACACCAAAAGGCTTTTTCGTCAGCTCCTTCGTCGCCGCAATTTCTTTATCAAGTAATTCCGGTGTCATGGATGAGCAGGCAATCACGCCGAACATGCCGCTATTACTCATCGCCGCCACGAGGTTGCGCTCGGAAACCCAGCTCATCGCCCCGCCAAGAATAGCAAATTCGCAGCCGAGAAAATCTGTGCCGCGTTTCATTAAGCTTGTAAGGTAGGATCTCATCTTTTCTTCTCTTTAATTCGTGTGATAACCAAAATAGCAACAGTCAGGAAAACGATAGCAGAAAAATGTAATATACCCAGTATTATCATAGCCAACCCATCCATTGAATCGGGTATTGCAGACATCATATCGACCAATGGAATAGCACATAAAATACCTATTATAAATTGTACTATTAACGCCGCGATTGCCGCCGCTCGATTGGCCTGTTTTGAGATAAACAAGCAAAGAAACAAATGCGGCAAAACGAACAATGGAATTAACAAAACAACCAGCGCAAGACCATGAATATTAAATCTATTCAAAATTGAAACGGCGACTACAACCGCGAATAATGCAGTAAATAATTTTGATAGTTTCACCAAATGATTCATTTCGCCCAATTCTCTACCTTAAGCCCCGGCACACGCTTAAAATGTTTCGTATTATTCGTAACCAGCGTACATTTCAGTGCCAGCGCATGGGCAGCGATTTGCGTGTCTAGTTCGCCAATACGCGCTCCGTCTTCGTCAAGTTTAGCCTGTAGCTGGCCATAATACAGCGCGGCGGATTTGGGCCAATCAAGAATGCGTACGTGACGACAGAATAGCGCCACAGCTTCCTGATGGCGCTCACCGTCTGCGCGATGTGCGCCATAATACAGTTCACCACAGGTAATGGCCGATATCGCGATATCTTTTCTATTTGTCTTGCGAAAGCGCTCGATAACTGCAGGGTATTTTTTGATAATATAGCTGCATATGTCCGTATCAAGCAAATAGCGCATACTCAGAATATTTTACGTGGTTTGTGCGGTCTATTGAGAGGGCGATCTTTCATAAAATCATCATCGACGTCAGGAAGGCTGGAAAGCATCGTATCCCATTCGGATTTTTTGCCGCTACGCGCTTTTGGCTTTGGCGACAGAATAACATCAGCGCCCTGTTTACGAATGGTGACCTCGTCTCCATTAAAACGAAATGCTTTAGGCAAGCGAACCGCCTGAGATTTTCCATTCCAGAACAGCTTGGCGATATCGATATGATGTTCAAATATTTCTGTTCGCATTTTTGCCCCCGTTTATTAGTATATACTATATAAATATATACTTTTTGTCAAGCCTTCTCCAGCTCAAACGCTGCATGCAGCGCGCGCACGGCCAGCTCCGTATATTCCTCGCTAATGAGCACGCTGATTTTGATTTCCGAGGTGGAAATGACAAGGATGTTGATGCCCTTGTCGGCGAGCGCCTTGAACATATCCTGCGCGATACCGACATGGCTGCGCATGCCCACTCCGATCGCCGAGACTTTCGCCACATTCTTATCGGCGGTCAGCTCTTTATATTGAAGGTTGGCATGCTCGGCCTCCAGCAGCTTCATGGTGCGATCCAGATCCGCCTTGGGAATGGTAAACGTCATGTCCGTCACCTTGCCGATTTCGTCCACGTTCTGGACAATCATATCGACATTGATATTGGCCGTGGCCAGCGGGCCGAAAATCGCGGCGGCGACGCCCGGCCGATCCGGCACACCGGTTAAGGTCACACGTGCGTCATCGCGGGTAAAGGCGATGCCGGTGATGCGTTTTTGTTCCACAATATCCTCCTCTTTGACCAGGAGCGTGCCCGGCCAATTACTACCAATCGTCTGTTCTTCAAAGCTGGACAGCACCTGCACCATCACCTGATGGTTCATCGCCATTTCCACCGAGCGTGTCTGCAGCACTTTCGCGCCGAGGCTCGCCAGTTCCAGCATTTCTTCATATGAAATTTTGCCAAGCTTGCGCGCGGCCGGCACAATGCGCGGGTCGGTGGTGTAGACGCCGTCAACATCTGTGTAGATATCGCACCTGGCCGCTCCCAGCGCAGCGGCCAGAGCCACCGCCGAGGTATCCGAGCCACCGCGACCAAGCGTGGTTACCCTGCCATCATCGCCCACGCCCTGAAAGCCGGCAACCACCGCCACTTTGCCACTTCTCAGCACCGCATGCATCGCCTCGGCATCAATCGAGCTGATGCGCGCCTTGCCGTGGGCAGAGTCGGTTTTCAGCGGAATCTGCCAGCCCGCAAAAGACTGCGCAGGAATACCCATCTGCTGCAGCGTGAGCGCAAGCAGTCCGCTGGTCACCAGCTCGCCGGTGGAAACCACCTGGTCGTATTCCGACCATGCCTGCTTGTCTGGCAGCGTGGAGGCTTCGTTCACATAGGCCACCAGCTGGTTGGTAACACCCGCCATAGCGGAAACCACCACCGCGACCTGATGACCGAGATCCAGTTCTTTTTTCACTTTTTGCGCGACATTGCGGATGCGATCCATGTTCGCCACCGACGTCCCGCCGAATTTTTGTACGATAAGAGCCATAGGGCGCGCAATTTACACCGGCAACCACCCACTGGCAACCATCAATGTTTTGTCAGTTTATCGTTTGATTCTGGCGGTACGCCACCACTGCGCGTTAGAAATGCAATGGCTTTTTTCTTGTTACCACGCCCCTTGCGCTGAGCAAAAAATGCTTCCGCCGTCTGGATAGCTGTTAGTTTTTCTGCGGCAGCCATCACCAGAAACTGATTCATGCTGGTGCCATCTTCTGCGGCCAATTTCTCAATCGCCGCTTTCAAAGAAAGTGGCAAGCGTAGCGAGAAAGTCATTACCTTGGTTGTCATACGCGTAGACTCCTTAACGCTTCTTGTGGGCTTAAAACTTCTATTCCAAATTGCGCGGGGGCATTTCCATAGTCCCTGCGGTTGAATGTCACGATCGCATCCGCGTGCCCATTGACCGCTGCTTCCAGCACCATTTCATCCCCCGCATCAGAAAGCTGCGGCCGCCACTGATAGTTGACAGCCACCGGTTCTATCACATCGATGATGGAATCGAGCAAATTCTGCACATCGTTTTCAGTGGCGCGTGCTGCCAGCAGGTGCTCTGCCCGCATACAGCTTGCTTCATATTCAAGCGCCATCGCCACACTCAGGAGCATCACCGCTTTTTCCTTCAAAAGCAACACCAGCAAAGCAGCCGATGCGCCGCCAGAGCTGCGCATGGCGGCCACGATCACATCCGTATCAATCACCAGCCTCATTTGCGGATGATATCACATCACCCGCGATGTTACAATAATTTCTTCATGACAAGCGCATCCGTATAGCTACCGTCTTTCTGGCGGTAATAGAGCTTGCGCCGGCGCACAAACACAAAGCCCAGCGACTCATACAGGCGGATGGCGGGCTGGTTGCCATCCTCGACATCGAGAAAAACACTCTCGGCGCCGGACTCTCTGAGGCGTGCAAGGCACGCAAGCACCAGTGCGCGGCCATAGCCCTTGCGCCGCATCGCGGGGAGCACGGCCAGCGTGATGATATCCGCCTGCTCGCCTGCCTGCCTGAAGACAATCATCGCCGCCTCCCCTACGGCGAGCGCGCGTGTGCCGGCAGCAGAGAAAAAATCATTAAACGCCGAGATATCCCAATACATCGGGAAAGATTCGCGGTGAATGGCAGAGAGCAGCGCAGCAGCGCCCGAGTCCACCTCGCGGATTATTTTTTGTAAATCGCCAGCCACATGGGATAACCGGGATAAGCTTCGATTTCCTCGAAGCATAGCTCTGTCAGGCCATGCTGCGATGCCAGCTTCTGCAGATAGTCTCTGGAGAAGCGGAAACGGCCGCCAGCGGCATCAAACACATAGTCTTTCGCCTGTGTCATATCCGCGGTAAAGGCGAGCAGGCCGCCAGGTTTCAGAGTGCGTGCTGCCTGCGCGACAATGGCGCTGAGATCGCCAATAAAGCTGAAAATCACACCGGCCAGAATGATGTCATACTCACCCTCAGAAGCCTCTTTAAGAAACTGCGTGGCTTCGCGCTCGATCAGCTCATCATAGATTTTGCGGTTATTGGTATCTTTTCGCTGCATCGCCTGCGCGAGCATGGCAGGCGACATATCGACCCCCACCAGCCGCGCCGCCTGCGCGCGCAGCTGCGCGCCGCACAGGCCGGTGCCGCAGCCCAGATCCAGCACCACATGATCCACACGTCCCTGCGCCAGACGTGGCCGTAGCGCCTCGGCAAGTTTCGTGTGTCCCTGATACTTGCCCTGCACCAGCTGCTGCTCGTCATAGCTGCCTGCGAGCCCGTTAAAATGGCTGAGCGCAAGGGACAGCGGCATATGTCTGGGCATCTCTTGCGGCTGCGCTCTTTTTCCCAGCGCCACGGCAAGCATGTAGGCCGCCTCCTCACTGCCGGGCTTCAGCGCGAGGGTTTTTCGGTATGCCTGCACGGCTTTCATTGGCTGGCTATCGGCAAGGTACGAGGTGGCGAGGTTATACCACGCATCGGGATTGCCGGGCTCAATCCACGTCACTGCCTTGAAGCGGAAGATGGCGTCAGTAAAATGGCCTGCGGCAAGATGGTTAAGGCCAAGCTGGTAATTGTTGCGCGCCACTTCGCCGCTGCGCGCGAATTTCGCGGAAAGGCTGAAAAGATATTGCAGCACATCTTCGCCATAGTTCATGAGTTGCTGTTTCAGCGAAGCGGCGGGGGATGCTTTTTTTGCGTTTGGTTTTGCCATGGCTGGTGTATGATGCTGTGTATGCAATCAATTTAGCCCAGAAAGCAGAAAAATGGAACCAAAAACCAGCACCATTGATCCCAGAGAGGTGGAGCAATTCTCCAAAATCGCGGATGAATGGTGGGATCCGCGCGGTAAATTCAAACCGCTGCACGATATCAATCCTCTGAGAATTGAGTGGATCGTGGATCGTGTATCGTGTTTAGTGAACGATACGCCAACCGCTTACGAATCACGAACCACGAATCACGAGTCACGCCTAAAAGGCGTAAGCCTTTTAGACATCGGCTGCGGCGGCGGTCTGATGTGCGAGCCGTTTGCAAGGCTGGGAGCAAAGGTGACCGGCATTGATGCGTCTGAAAAGAATATTGCGGTGGCAAAACTACATGCCGAGCGGTCGGGTTTGGATATTGATTATCGCTGCATGACAGCGGAAGATCTTGTGTCATCCGTCATCCGTCATCCGTCATCCGGCTTCGACATCGTGCTTGCTCTCGAAATCATTGAGCATGTGGCGGATGTGCCGTTATTTATCGCCTCATGCTGCCAGCTGGTCAGGCCGGGCGGGCTGCTGTTTATCTCGACCATCAACCGCACCCCCATGTCCTATGTCAAAGCGATTATTGGCGCGGAATATGTGCTTCGTCTGCTGCCGCGCGGCACGCATGACTGGAAAAAATTCCTGCGCCCGAGCGAGATCGAGCGCGAGCTTTCAAAGCATGGCGCCGAGCTCTGTGAAATGTCGGGCATGGTCTTAAATCCGCTGAAATGGCAGTGGTACTGGGATCCGAAGGATTTGAGTGTGAATTACATGATGATGGGAAAGAAGTCGTCATCCTGCGGCGAGCCATAGGCGAGAGCGCAGGATCCTGTGCAATCGCTAACGCGATTCACAGGATAACAGGGCGATCATGCATCAAACTTGGCAGCCTTTTTCTGACTTTTTCGACCTCAGCCAAATCAATCTCCGCCAGCACCACGCCCGGCTCGGTGCCGCCATCGGCCAGCACCCTGCCCCATGGATCCACCACCAGCGAGTGGCCATAGGTGTTTCGCCCGCCCGGGTGCGTGCCGGTTTGCGCGGGTGCGACCACGAAGCAGCCATGCTCAATCGCGCGCGCGCGCAGCAGCACATGCCAGTGCGCCTCGCCGGTGACCTGGGTGAATGCCGACGGCACGCAGAGAATCGTCGCGCCGGCATGCGCCAGCTGGCGATAAAGGTAGGGAAAGCGCAGGTCGTAGCAGATGGTCATGCCTAGAACCGCAGCTGCATCCTTTTGCTTGTCATCCGTCATCCGTCCACCGTCATCTACTCGAGCAACCACCGCCTTCTCACCCGCCAGCATCTTCGCCGATTCGCGGTAGCTCTGGCCATCGCCCACTTCCACATCAAACAGGTGGATTTTGTCATAGGTCGCCGCGATAGCGCCATCGGGTGAAAAGAGGATGGAGCGGTTATAGGCTTTGTTAGCGTCATCGCCCGAATCGCTTGCGATTCTAGGGCGATCCAGCTGGATCCCCTTAGAGTTGCTGCGCAACTCAGGGGATGACGTCACGGCAACGCTCCCCACCAGCAGCCAAATGTCATGCTGCCTGGCCATCTTTGCTGCCGCCAGCACGCCCGGATGATCATCCTGCGTGTAGAGCTTTCGCTCGGCTTTAGGCTCTTCCATCAAAAATGTGTTTTCTGGCGTGGTCACCAGCTGGGCACCGCTTCTGGCTGCATGCGCGACCAGCTGCTCAAGCGCGGCGATATTGGCGGCCATATCTGCGCCGCTGGTCATCTGCAAAAGTGCTATTTTAAGAGGCATATAGAAGGCATTTTATCTAACTTACACCAACTCTTTACTATCATTCTTTACAATAACGCGCATGCGCTATCTTTACGCCATGATTCTCTTTGCTGCGGCACTGGCCTATCCGGTAATGGCGCTGCATGCCATGGGCAATACATTATCTGAAAGGAACATCTCTGATGCTGTGAAATCAGATGAAATAGCAAGGCTTGAAAAACTACTAAACACCTACCACACAATAGCTGAGAATGGAGGCTGGCCTATATTTAAGCCCAGCTCCCAAAAAATCGAAGTTGGGGCGTTTGAACCGAGAATTGAAGTAATCCGCGATATACTTGCCATCACGGGCGATTTGCCGACCTCGCTGATAGGAGATGTTCAATCTCGCTCGCCCCTGACCTACGATGAAGAACTCGCCGAAGGAGTAAAGCGCTTCCAGTATCGCCACGGCCTGACCGATGATGGCATTATCGGCCGCGAAACGCAAGCAGCGCTTGCCGTGCCTGTATCAAAGCGCATCCGCCAGATAGAAGGCACGCTGGCTCGGCTGCAAGCTTTTAACCCGGGCGCTGCTGAGCCCCGGCTGATTGTGGTCAACATTCCCGAATTCATGCTGCGCGGCTATGAAAATGGCAAAGAAATGATTGCTTCGAAGGTCGTGGTGGGCACGCCGAAAGACCAGACCCCGCAATTTACTAAATCGATGACCTATGTCAGCTTCAACCCGCACTGGGGCGTGCCGATACGCATCGCCGCCGAGGAAATGCTCCCCAAAATCATGGAAGACCCTGAGTTTTTCAGCAAGCAGGATTTTGCCGTCTATGAGCTGACCGAGGATGGCCGGCACGAAATTGACCCGCAACTGATTGACTGGAGCCAGTATGGCAAGGATCATTTTCCATTTCTGCTGCGCCAGCGCCCGGGCAAAGGCAATGCGCTTGGCAAAATCAAATTCGGCCTGAAAGATTCAAACGCCATTTATTTGCACGACACCTCGGCGCCAAAATATTTTGAGCGCGATGTGCGGGCTTTCAGCCACGGCTGCATCCGTGTTGAAAAGCCTTACGAGCTTGCGAAATTTGTGTTTGCCGGCCACAAAAAAATCACACCCGAACGCATGGACGAGCTTTACCAGGGCGATGAATCACGCATCATCACCATTGGTTCCATTCCTGTTCACACAGTCTATTGGAGCGCCTGGGCAGACGAAGACGGCACCGCGCATTTCAGAAAAGACGTGTATGGGGTGGATTAGTCTACATCATCCTGCGAGGCACGCGATACGCGTGACTGCGCAGGATCTCATGTGGCTTGGAGATCCTGTGCAATCGCTGAAGCGATTCACAGGATGACATCATCCCCAGCTACGTTCAGGCCCGGTATCAAGATGCAGGAAATCCGCGCCGCTATAAATTCCCACACCACCGCCGCCTAAATCAACGGCAGCATTACGCAGCGTGTATAAATCCACATCCGTCAGGCGAATATCAATTGCTTTGCCCTGCAGATGAAAGCTATTCTTCGCCACACCGGAAGAGCGGCGGCGAAGCATCTGATTCGTTTGCGGCGAGCGGTAGGCGGAGATAATCTCAAACCGCCCCTTAGAGCCAAGCTTGCGCTGCAGAATGACAAGCCTATCGAGGAGTTCGGGGTCGATTTTTTTTTGCTGGTCATTGCGAAAATCTCGCAGCAGGTAGTTTGCTTTTTTAAGCCCTTCCTTGATATATCTGCCATCGGCGAAATAAACCAGTTCCATCGATTCACCGGTATGGGTGTGGTCGAATTTTAACTTCCGCACATCCCGCTTTGTCAGCGCCAGCGCGGGCGAGGATGGAAGCGCCGATGCGGCAGCAAGCGCCGCAGCGCCCAAAAGCAGCTGGCGGCGAGAGAGAACCGAACAGGAAGCAGCATTGATTTCATTCATCACCCAGCGAGATTAGCACAAGCAAAAGCTACTGTGCAACTTCGAGTGTTTAAATCAATTTTAACACAAGTTTTCCACATCGCCCGCCACGCATGCGCGGCGAATGATCACGCCGCCTCACCCTTTGTTTTTTCCGCTTCTTCCGCAAGCAGCTGTTTGGCTTTTGGCGAAAGCTGCAGGTGAAGTTCGCGCAGCTGTTTTTCTTCCGCGATGTTTGGCGCCTGCATCAGCAGGTCTTCGGCCTTCTGGTTCATCGGAAACGCGATCACTTCACGGATGTTCGGCTCATCAGCGAGCAGCATCACCATACGATCCACGCCCGGGGCAAGCCCGCCATGTGGCGGCGCGCCGAATTTAAACGCGCTGATCATGCCGCCAAATTTCTTATCCACCACTTCGGGGCCATAACCGGCAATTTCAAATGCCTTGTACATAATCTCCGGCTTGTGGTTTCGAATCGCGCCGCTTGAAAGCTCAACACCATTGCACACGATGTCATATTGATAGGCG
>CANHDY010000017.1 GCA_947459535.1 Rickettsiales bacterium
GCTTGATAACACCTGGGCAACGTTGTTTTACAATCGCCCGTTTGAGCTGGGCGCGGATATTGTGATTCATTCCGCCACCAAATATTTCTCCGGCCATTCGGATCTCGTGATGGGATCGATCGCCTGCCGCCCGAAACATTACAAAAATCTGGTGCTTACCTTCCGCAATCTTGGGCCATGCCCCAGCGGTGATAATTGTTACCTTGCGCTGCGCGGCCTGCGCACGATGGGCGTTCGCGTGAAGCAGCAATACGAAAATGCAATGATCGTGGCCAAGTGGCTGAAGACAAGACCAGAAGTCGAAGAAGTGCTGTTTCCGGCGCTGCCGGGCGCGCCCGGGCACGACCTCTGGAAACGCGATTTCACCGGCGCCTCCAGCCTGTTTGCCATTGCCATGAAGGGCGGCGATAAAAAAGCCGTGGCTGAGATGGTGGATCATCTCGAGCTGTTTGGCCTTGGCTATAGCTGGGGCGGCTATGAAAGCCTTGTGATGCCTAATAATCTGAAAGGCCGCGTGGCGACACAGTGGAAATATTCCGGCCCTGGCATCCGCCTGCATATTGGCCTTGAGCATCCGGATGATATCATCAAAGATCTGGAAGCAGGGCTGAAGCGCTACGCTAACGCTTGAGTAAGCGCAGCGTAGATCCGACGTCATTGCGAGTGTAGCGAAGCAATCCAGATTTCACTTAATTATTGTTATGGATTGCTTCGTCGGCTTCGCCTCCTCGCAATGACGATCATTTTTTCAAAAGCCTCAGCCTCAGTGCGTTCAGCTTGATAAAACCTGCCGCATCTTTCTGGTCGTAAGCGCCGCGATCATCTTCAAACGTAACCACTTTTTCGCTGTAGAGAGACTTTGGTGACTTGCGGCCATCAACAGAAACGCTGCCTTTAAACAACTTCAGGCGCACCGTGCCGATAACATTGGCCTGCGACTTATCAATGAGTGCCTGCAGCATCTCGCGCTCGGGGCTCCACCAATAGCCGTTATAAATCAGCTCAGCATAGCGCGGCATGAGTTCATCTTTGAGATGCGCCGCGCCGCGATCCAGCGTGATGGATTCGATGGCGCGATGTGCGGCCAGCAGAATGGTGCCGCCGGGTGTTTCATACACGCCGCGAGATTTCATGCCGACATAGCGGTTTTCCACCATATCAAGGCGGCCGATGCCGTGCTTGCCGCCGAGCTCATTGAGTTTGGTGAGCAGCGCAGCAGGCGAGAGTTTTTCGCCGTTTACCGACACTGCATCACCCTTATCGAATTCAACCTCGATGAACTCCGCTTTATCCGGCGCTTTTTCCGGCGCGACACTGCGTGTAAACATGTCCTCATGCGGCGCCACCCAAGGGTCTTCCAGCACTTTGCCTTCATAGGAAATATGCAGCAGGTTAGCATCGGTGGAGTAGGGGGCTTCGCCGCGCTTATCTTTAGCAATCGGGATCTGATGCTTTTCGGCATATTCAATCAGCTTGGTGCGGCTGGTTAAATCCCATTCGCGCCACGGGGCGATGACTTTAATATCAGGCTTCAGCGCATAGTAGCCCAGCTCAAAACGCACCTGATCATTACCTTTGCCGGTTGCGCCATGCGCCACCGCGTCTGCGCCGGTTTGAATCGCAATTTCAATCTGCCGTTTGGCGATCAGCGGGCGGGCAATCGACGTGCCGAGCAGATAAACACCCTCATAAAGCGCATTAGCGCGGAACATGGGAAACACATAATCCCGCACGAATTCTTCGCGCAGGTCTTCCACAAAAATCTGCTTGGCACCCATCATCTCGGCTTTTTGCCGTGCGGGTTCCAGCTCGCCGCCCTGGCCTAAATCAGCGGTAAAAGTCACCACCTCGCAGCCATAGGTTTCCTGAAGCCAGCGCAGGATGATGGAGGTATCCAGCCCGCCAGAATAGGCAAGCACTACTTTTTTTACTGATTTAGCCACAAACAAACTCCGGTTAGTCTTATTTCGAAAGCTGGAACATGACAAAACTATTGCGATGAATCAAGGGGCATAGTAGGCTTATGCCTTAAAAGCTATAAAGCAGGGAGACTATGGCTGAAAAATCGCAAAATATTCAAGACGTGTTCCTCAACACGCTGAGAAAAAAGAAAATTCCGGTGACGGTGTTTTTATCTAATGGTGTTAAACTTCAGGGCAACATCACAGCATTTGATAATTTCTCGCTGCTGCTGCGCCGCGGCCCGCAGGTTCAGCTGGTGTATAAGCACACCATTGCGACCGTGGTTCCATCCGCCCCTGTCAGCCTGCAGGATGAAGAAGGTGTGGATGCAGCGATGGATAGCGCTGCGATTCAATAATACTGCAGGTAGCATTGACCGCTCCTACCAATCAGGTTTTCATTATTCACCCATGGCTGAAGCGCCCGCGGGAAGTGCTGCTGCGTGATGCTTCGTCATGCCTTGAAGAGGCCGTTGGGCTTGCCCACGCCATTGATTTGAAAGTCGTTGGCGCCGCCGCGGTGCCGCTTGCAAAGCCAGTGCCAGCCACCTTGCTTGGCTCAGGTAAGACCCTGGAGCTGGCACAGGATATTGCCGAGGCGCAGGCAGGCCTTGCGATGGTCAATGATAGCTTAAGCCCAGTCCAGCAGCGCAACTTAGAGAAAGCATGGAATTGCAAAGTCATTGATCGCACGGCGCTGATTCTCGAGATTTTTGGTGCTCGCGCACGTACGCACGAAGGCAAGCTACAGGTTGAGCTGGCGGCGCTGGAATATCAGAAGGGCCGGCTCGTTCGCTCATGGACGCATTTGGAGCGCCAGCGCGGCGGTTTTGGTTTCATGGGGGGGCCTGGTGAATCGCAGATTGAGATTGACCGGCGGCTGATCCGCGACCGCATCGCAAAGATTAAAAAGCAGCTGGAGCAAGTCACACGCACGCGTGAGCTGCACCGCAAAGTGCGCCGTGAGACGCCCTATCCAGTGGTGGCGCTGGTGGGCTATACTAATGCGGGTAAATCTACCCTGTTTAACAAGCTCACGGGTGCGGGCGTGATGGCGATGGATAAGCTTTTTGCCACGCTGGATCCCACGATGCGTCAGCTGGCACTGCCTTCTGGTAATAAAATCATTCTTTCGGATACGGTGGGGTTTGTCTCAAACCTGCCGACCGAGCTGGTCGCGGCGTTTCGCGCCACGCTGGAGGAAGTGCTGGAGGCCGACCTGCTGCTGCATGTGCGCGATATTGCACACCCGGATTCGCAGGCGCAGAAACACGATGTTGAGTCGGTGCTGAAAAGCCTGTTTAAATCCGAGCAGCTGCCGGATAATGTGATCGAGGTGCGCAACAAAATTGACCTTCTTGAAGTGCAGGAAACACCGGAAGCCAACGGCATTTCAGCGATAACAGGACAGGGTTTAGACGCACTGCTTGGGCAGATTGATCGCGAGCTGGCGCAGCGTTTTTTCCGTCCGGCGCGCTTCAGCCTTTCACTTTCAGACGGCAAGGCTCTGGCATGGCTGCATGCCCACGGCAACATCACCCAGCAGGAAATGGATGACGACACGCTGCATCTTACGGTAGAGATGTCTGAGGAAAATATTCGTCGCTTTGAGCACCTGCACCATGTTACTGCGCGCTAAAATCATCTGCCTAATCGTGCTGCTTTTTGCTGTGCCAGCCCGCGCTGAAGCCACGGCAGGCATCACGATTTTGTCTGATAGCACGCTGTCTTTTGCCATGAGTGCGCTGGCACGTGAATATACGCGCGAACATCAGGTGATGGTGGGTACATCGTTTGCCGATAGCGAAGCACAGCAGGCACAAATAGACGAAGGCGGTGAGGCTGATGTGCTGATTACCACGCGCACCGGCTGGATTGAATCGCTGAAAACTCAAGGGGTGGTGGATGTTTACTCGGAAACGATCATTGCACGTAATCGGCTTGCGCTGGCAAGCGGGTTATCATTTCCGGTGGAGCCGCGCAGTGATGGTGTCTTTCCCCTGACAGAGCTACTGAAAGCATTTGGCTGGCAACAGGCTTTTGTGGTGGCCAGCCCTGATGCACTTGATGAAGGCAGGTTCAGCCGCGAAGCACTCAGAAATCTTGGTGTTTCCAGTGATTTAGAAGAATACACACTCTATGTTAAATCGCGGCCACTGATGGAAAGCATGATTCGCGATCAGCACATGGCGGGTATTGTACTAAGCTCTATGCTGACAGATGCGCCGGGCTTCAAGCTCATTGATCTACTACCAGAAACCAGCCACACCCCCATTCATTATTTCGCGGTGGTCATTGCCGGTGATAATATGGAAGAAGCCAGGCGTTTTCTGCAGTTTCTTGGCACTGATACGGCCAAAGAAATTCTCAGAAAACATGGCTTTTTTGTGGATTAGGCACTCAGCGGCCAGCGCGCGCGTGGCTCAAACGATAGATCATCCACCAGACCAAGCCTGAAGCGCTCCATGCCCGCCCAGGCGATCATCGCGGCGTTATCCGTACAAAGAGCAATGGGCGGCGCGCTGAGGTTCAGGCCATGTTCAGCACAAAGTGATTCCAGCGCGCCCCTGATGTACTGATTCGCTGCCACGCCACCAGCCAGCACCAGCGTTTGCAGCGTAGGGTGGCTTGCTTTCGCCATGGCGATGGCGTGGTTGCTGCGCTCACAGACGGTAGCTGCGACTGTTTGTTGAAACGAGGCGCAAATATCAGCAATGTGCGTCTGGCTGAGTTTGCCGCTTGCCTCCAGCTCTTTAACCACCGTGCGCACTGCTGTTTTCAGGCCGGAGAAAGAAAAATCACAGCCCGGCCTGCCCCTCAGCGGTTGAGAAAATACAAATGCATTGGGGTTTCCCTGCCGTGCCAGCTTTTCCACCGCCGGGCCGCCGGGATAGCCAAGACCAAGCAGCTTGGCGGTTTTGTCGAATGCTTCGCCGAGCGCATCATCCATCGTTGCGCCGAGGCGCTGATAGCGCCCCACACCTTCCACCATTAAAAACTGACAGTGGCCACCGGAAACAAGCAGCAGCAGGTAAGGAAACTGGATATCCTCTGTCAGACGCACGGTGAGGGCGTGCCCTTCGAGGTGGTTCACAGCGATGAAAGGTTTATTCTGGCTGCTGGCAATGGCTTTGGCGGTCATCACCCCAACAATCACGCCGCCAATCAGCCCGGGGCCGCCGGTTACGGCAATGGCATCCAGCGCAGAAAAACCAACGCCAGCCTCGGCAAGCGCACGCGAAATCACATCATCAAGATAGTCCATATGGGCGCGCGCGGCGATTTCCGGCACCACACCGCCATAGGCCATATGCTGCGTGGTTTGCGACAGCACGATATTGGATAAAATCCGACGCTCGCCGCTCACGATGGCTGCGGCTGTTTCATCGCAGCTGGTTTCAATGCCAAGTATAAGCATGGTTGCTAGTTACTGGCTCTTGGTGTTAAGTGGCAACATGAAAATACGTCTTGGCACAAGAAAAAGCGCGCTGGCGCTGGCACAATCCGAAGAAGTGAAGGCACGCCTCATGGCAGCGTGGCCGCATCTGGAGGTGGAGCTGGTGAAAATCACCACCAGCGGCGATAAATTCACCGAATTTCCGCTGGCAGATATTGGTGGCAAGGGTTTGTTTACCAAGGAAATTGAGGAAGCGCTGCTTGATTGCTCGATTGATATTGCCGTGCATTCCATGAAAGATATGCCAACCGTGCTGCCGCCCGGGCTTATCATCAGCGCCATGCTGCCGCGCGAGGACCCGCGCGATACGCTTATCGGACGGCGCAGTCTGGCGGATATTCCAAGCGGTGCGACTTTCGGCACATCGTCGCTCAGGCGTGCAGCGCAGATGCTGATGAAACGGCCGGATATCAGCATTGTCACGCTGCGCGGCAATGTAGAAACCCGCTTAAGCAAAGTGCGTAAGGGTTTAATCGGTGCCACCATGCTGGCACAGGCGGGGCTGAACCGCCTTGGCATCCACGGTGCTGGCATCACACTTTCCGTGGATGATTTTCTGCCCGCCATTGCACAGGGCGCGGTGGGGGTGGAGTGTCGCGAGAATGATACCAGGATACGCGAGCTACTCAGCCGCATTCACGACGAGCCGACCATGGTCGCGGTCAGCTGCGAGCGGGCGTTTCTGCATGAGCTGGAGGGTTCATGCCGCACGCCGATTGCCGGCTATGCGTCGCAGAATGGCGATGAGCTGAATTTTCGTGGACTTATCGCGCAGCCGGACGGCACACATTGCTACACTATCAGCTTAAGTGACAGCGCATCCAACCATCTGCTTCTTGGCCGCGAGGCGGGTCGGCTACTGCGTGTTCAGAGTAAAAAATAGCACCTTAAGGAGTCGGCGTGCTGAAAGAAGAGTCCGCACCCTTGACCTTGTCAATCAGCTGTAGGTTATCCCATGCTCGATCATAGAAAACCTTGCTTTCGGTCAATGCCATATTCAGATAGGCTTTAGCGAGTTGATCGTCATCCGCAAGATGGGCATATAAACCAAGATTGTTTTTTAGCGCCGCACCCGAAAAATAGCGCTCGGCTATCTCACGCGCTTCCTGCATTTTTCCTGATGAAGCATACACAAGCGATAGGTTCAGCTCAATACGCTTGCGGTCAAATTTTCCTGCACCTGCCAGATGCGAGGCTTTGATAAGGTTTGCAATCGCTTCGTCATATTGTTTGGCCAGTGCGAGTGAAAGCCCCATATTGTTATGTATCGTCGGGCTAGATGGGTTCTGCTTCAGAGCGGCCTCAAAGTAAGATTGAGCTTCGGCTTGCATGTCGCGGATTGAAAATAATATCCCCATGGCGTTGAGTGCGCGCCACCTCGCTGGATCAGCCTTAATCACCTCATCGAGCAACATCACGGGCGTTTCAAAATCGCCATTTTCCATCAACGCCAGCGCCTTGCCCTCTTTTGCTGCAAAATCATTGGCATCTAAGGCAAGTGCCGCATCAAAAACACTGATTGCCTTCGCGCTTTCTCCGGATCGGCGATATGCTTCTGCGAGTGATACAATCCAGCTTTTGTTGTCTGGTTGCTTTTCGAGCGCCTGTTCGTAGAGCTGTGCGGCCAGAACAAAATCTCCCTGTTCGCTGGCGGCGGCGGCATTAGCGGCTAGTGTTTCAGAAACAGTTGCAACTTTTGGGCCTTCCATGGAAGATAATACTTTTTTCGCGTCAATCGGGTTGACACCGCCCTCGCAACCCGCAAGGAGAAACAAAACTGGCAGATACAAACTGAATCTCATGTCACTGGCTTAGCGCTAAAGCACTTAAGTTGCAAATCATTTGCCTTCGTCTGGACGCTTGTTTATAGTTTTGTGCATGAAGAGCACAAGCATGCCTGCCCCCCAATCATCTTTCAGCAAGCGCCACCTGCTGGGCATTGAAGGCCTCACGCGCAGCGACGCCGAGCTGGTATTATCGCTGGCGCAAAGCTACATCGAAAAAAACCGTGCGACGGATAAAAAGCACGCCATCCTCAAGGGGCGCACGCTGATTAATCTCTTTTTTGAAAACTCCACGCGCACGCGCACCTCGTTTGAGCTGGCGGGAAAACGTCTCGGGGCGGATGTCATTAATATGTCGGTCGCTAGCTCCTCCACCAAGAAGGGCGAGACGCTAATCGACACCGCGATGACGCTCAACGCCATGCATCCGGATTTTATTGCGGTGCGCCACCCGGATTCCGGCGCGGTGCATCTGCTCGCACGCAAAGTGGAATGTAGCGTAATCAATGCGGGCGATGGCTGCCACGAACATCCAACACAAGCACTGCTGGACGCGCTGACCATCCTCCAGCACCGCAAACAAATCGAAGGCCTGACGGTTGCCATCTGCGGCGATGTGCTGCATAGCCGCGTGGCGCGTTCTAATATGAAGCTACTGAACCTGCTGGGTGCCAAAGTGCGCATCATCGCCCCCGCCACCCTCATGCCCACCGCGCCGGAATCGTTTGGTGTCACACCTTATTTCGACATGAAAAAGGGGCTGGAGGGCGTGGACATCATCATGATGCTGCGCCTGCAGACCGAGCGCATGCAGCGCAACTTCATTCCCAGCATCCGTGAATATTTTCATTTCTGGGGGCTGGATCGCAAAAAGCTTGCCTACGCAAAGCCGGACGCGCTGATTATGCATCCCGGCCCGATCAATCGCGGCGTGGAAATCGACACCGAACTCGCTGATGACATTGATCGCAGCATCATCCTCGATCAGGTTGAAATGGGTGTGGCGGTGCGTCAGGCGGTGCTTGAGCTTCTCTCGCAGCATGGCTGATGCACTCTTGAGCAAAGTTTCCCGCTGGGCCTTCCTGCTGTGCGCATTGTTCGCCGGCCTCTACGGTATTGGTTTTGTCTGGGTGGCTTTTGCCAGCCTTGGCTATCCTTACAATCTGGAATGGATGGAAGGCCACTCCATCGAAATCATCCAGCGCTTGCACGACGGCCTGCCGATTTACACCAAGCCCTCGCTTGAATTTATTCCCTACATTTACACACCGTTTTATTTTTATGTTTCTACGTGGGTTTCATGGCTCACTGGCGTTGGGTTTGTGCCGGCGCGGCTGGTTTCTATCCTCTCCACGCTCGGCACTGCCTACCTTGCTTATCAATGGGTGCGCAAAGAAGGGGCAGATCATGCCTTTGGCATCATCGCCAGCGGTTTGTTCCTTGGAACCTACGGCTTAAGCAGCCGCTGGTTTGATGTGGCGCGCATCGACAGCCTCTATCTACTGCTGATGGTGTGGGGGCTGTATGTGTATTATTTCGGGAAGACAAGCCGCAGCAGCTATATGGCCGGGCTACTGTTTGCGCTGGCATTTCTTACCAAGCAATCCGCGCTGCTGGCACTGGCTCCAGCATTCCTTGCCGCGCTATGGCTGGATAAAAACCGCGCTTTCAAGGCGGGCCTTACTGCTTTCTGGGCTTCCCTGATTGCCTGTGCGTTTTTCGAGTGGCAGTCCGCTGGCTGGTTCTGGTTTTTCATTTACGATGTGCCGGCAGGCCACAGCTACGATATGCGCATGCTCAGCGGTTTCTGGCTACGTGACATGAAAGAGGTGGTGTTCATGGCGCTGCCAGCGCTCGCGCTGATGTTCTATTTCTACCGTCATGACAGGCACCGGCTGGTGTGGTATGGCGCGTGCGTGATTGGCTTCATAGCCAGCGCTTATCTGTCGCGGCTTCATTCTTTTGGCTGGATGAATGTGCTCATGCCGGCACATTTCATTCTGGCGCTATGCGCAGGGCTGGCGCTCGCAAAGCTACCTGCTGTTTCTTCTCGATATGGCGCGTTGCTGGCGACTTTGGTGCTAGGGCAGTTTCTTTCCATGCATTACGACCCGAGGCGTTTCATTCCCACCGAGGAGGCCGAAGCCAAAGGGCGAGCCTTTCTGCAGGAAATTGCCAACATTGCTGGCGACGTGCTGTTTGTAGAAACACAATATATCCAAACTATCGCGGGCAAGAAAAATTATAGTTTCGGCATGGCGGGGTTTGATATCGCACGCTCTGATTTAGGGGAAAAAAACATCATCAAGGAAGCATTTATTGACGATATGCGGCGCGCGATCGAAAGCCAGCAGTTCAGCGCGGTGGTTGCGGGCAACTTTATTAAGCTGCGTGAATTGCGCGGCCATTATGAGCTCGAACGCACTATCGACCATCCGCAGGAGTTTGTAACTGGCGCGGTAAATACACCTAAAGCATCGCTGCTCAGGCCAGTACGAAAATAAGTTGTCATCGTTCTACGTATCCTGTCATCCCCGCGCAGGCGGGGATCCAGCGTTACTCGCGATAGCGAGGAGAAAAACTTTTCCTGCTGCTTAATTATATTTAGTACTGGATTCCCGCTTTCGCGGGAATGACGACTAGGAGAGATGGAAAATAAGTTGTCATCGCTGGTGAATGGGATAAAGTTCCGCGCATGACACAGCATTTTTTCTTACCCACCCACAAGTTAAGCCAAACTCGCAGCGTCGCTTATATAAATGCCCGGCTATTTGACCCAGCCTCCGGCCTTGATGAAAAAGGCGGGCTGATTACCACCGGCGGAACCATAGCCGATTTCGGCAGCGCGATTAAACAAGGCAATATCCCGGCCGATGCCGAGGTGGTGGATTGCGGTGGCCATCTGCTGACGCCCGGCCTGCTCGATATTCAGGTACATTTCCGCGAACCCGGGCAGGAATTCAAGGAAACCATCGAAACTGGCAGCAAATCAGCAGCCGCAGGCGGTGTCACGCTGGTGGCCTGCATGCCCAACACCAGGCCGGTGATTGACGATGTCTCGCTGGTCGCCTTCATCCATAAACGCGCGCGCGAAACAGCTTATGTGAACGTACGCACTTACGCCGCCATCACCAAAGGCCAGAAAGGTGAAGAAATCACCGAGATGGGCCTCCTTGCAGAGGCAGGTGCAGTCGGCTTCACCGATGACGGCCTGCCGGTGATGAACGCCGGCGTGATGCGAAAGGCGCTGACCTACGCGCGTGAGTTTGGGGTGCCCATCGCGCAGCATGCCGAAGACTTAAACCTCTCCTGTGGCAGCTGTATGAATGAGGGCAGGGTCTCTGCCCATCTTGGGGTGGGCGGAGCGCCCAATGCCGCCGAAGCGGTGATGGTCGAGCGCGATATTCTGCTCGCGGAGCTAACCGGCGGGCAATATCATGTGCTGCATATCTCCACCGCCGAGGCGATTGATGCGGTGCGCCGCGCCAAGAAAAAAGGCCTGAAAGTCACAGCCGAGGCCGCGCCGCACCACTTCACACTGACGGATGAAGCGGTGATGGGATATCGCACCTTCAGCAAAATGAACCCGCCGCTGCGCGCTGAAAAAGACCGGCTCGCGGTCATTGAAGGGCTGAAAGATGGTACGATTGACGCCATCGCGACCGACCACGCGCCGCATGATCAGGAAAGCAAGCGCGTGCCGCTAGCGGCTGCGGCTTATGGCATTGTCGGGCTAGAAACGATGCTGCCGCTCTCACTCGGGCTTTACCATCAGGGCATCATGCCGCTTCGGGATGTCATCGCTGCAATGACCTACAAACCCGCCGATATTATTCATGTTCCGGCAGGCCGCCTGAAGAAAGGTGCGCGCGCGGATCTGACACTCATTGACCTTGACCGCCTATGGACGATGGATCCTGAGCAGTTTGCCAGCAAATCCCACAATTCACCCTACGACCACACCCAGACCAAAGGCCGCGCGATACGCACCATCATCGGCGGCGAAACAGTCTACAGACTGGACTAAACCATGCAAAAAAACCCCATCATTTGCGCGATTGATACCACCGACCTGCAAAAAGCGGAAGAGCTTGCCATAGCGCTGAAAGGGCAGGTGGGCGCCCTAAAAATCGGCCTTGAGTTTTTCACGGCGCATGGCGCAGCGGGCACAGATTTTGTCGCTTCGCACGGCATCCCAATTTTTCTGGATTTAAAATTTCATGACATTCCTAACACCGTCGCGGGCGCCGTTCGCGCCACGGCCGGCATTCGCTGTTTCATGATGACGGTTCATGCCGCAGGCGGTAAAGCGATGATGAAAGCGGCAGCCGAAGCCTCGATGGAGGTTGCCTCCATCACCGGCAAGGAAAGACCGCTGGTGGTGGGCGTCACCATGCTCACCAGCATGGACGAGGCAGACTCTGCCAGCATTGGTATTGCCGGCGCGCTGAAAGATCAGGTAAAGCGCTTAGCGGCACTTGCGCAGCAATCCGGGCTGGATGGTGTGGTGTGTTCACCGCACGAAATTGCGATGATTCGCGCGGAGTGCGGGGATGATTTTACGCTGGTCGTGCCCGGCATACGGCCGGAAGGCTCTGAAAACGGCGATCAGAAGCGTATCATGACACCCAAGCAAGCCTTGGAGCAGGGCGCGAACTATCTGGTTATCGGCCGCCCGATTACCGCCGCTGCACACGCAGGCACCGCCGCACAGACAATTATTGCCGGTCTCTGATGCAAGATCCGGTGATCAGCTATATTGTCACGGTTTACCGCAAGGAGCCTTATATCGGCTACACGGTCAAGTCGCTGCTCGGGCAGGAAGGCGGCCTGCCTAGCGAATATATATTTGCGGATGATGTCTCGCCGGATCGCTCCCTCGAAGTCGTTGAAGAGGTGACAAGGGGAATACCCAATGTCACGATTATCCGAAATAGCGAAAACAAAGGCCCCAGCATCCGCCTTAATCAAGGGGCAAAGCTTGCGCGCGGCCGCTATTTGCAGTTTATCGATTCGGATGACATCATGGCGGCGAATGCCTCGCTAACCATGCTTAATCTGGCACAAAAGCATGACGCGGATGTGGTCTATGGCCGTTGGAAAAAAACCGGCATTGCTTCCAAAGATCTGCTTGGCACGCGCATGAATGATGATGCCGCATACAAGGTCAGTGACTCGCCGCTGGATTTTCAGTTTGAAGAGCGCATTCTACGCATGACGCAAATGGTCAGCCGTGATACATTTCTTAAATCAGGCGGCTGCGATGAGAGAATTTTCATTCAGGATGAGTCGATTGCACTCAGGCTCGCGCGTGTGGCGCGGCGCTTTATCTTGATTGACGAGCCGGTGGTGTTTGTTCCTAAAATCGAAGGCGAGCTTTCCGGCAACCGTTCGCAGCTCAACCATGACCGCTATCTGGCGAATCGCAACATGCTGCTTGATTTTCCGGACTTGAGCGAAATCCATCGCCGCCGTTTTTATCGCCGCTGCATTTCCGCGCTGTGGAAAGAGGTGCGCGATACCACGCCAGCTGCGAAACGCTACATCACATCAGCATTTCTGCGCTATATTGCTTCATGCCTTGAGCTTCGGCCAATCAATGAGCAACATCTCGCACAAATGGATCGTTTCTTTGCTGACATTTCCGGAGTTCGCCGTGTCTCGTAATGCTGTGTGTCAGTATCTTGATCGCATTTCTTTTGTGTTTTTGTGTGCCATGCCGCTTTTGCTGGCCGTCACACGCGCAGGGGCGGATATTGCGGTCTCTGCTATTGCTGCATTTTTTCTCATCCACTGCGCGCTGCGCCGTGATTTCAGTTCTTTTAAAAAACCAGAGCTGGTGGCCATGCTTGCGCTCTGGGGCTATCTCGTTTGTCAGTCTTTTGTGCTATCCGACTCATCAACAGCGCTTCGTTCGCTTGCGTGGCTGCGCTTTGTGCTGCTCTATGCGGCGGTCACACACTGGCTGCTGATTTCGCCTGCGAGAATATGGTTGCTGGCAAAATTTACTGCCGCCAGCTTACTTCTCCTGATGGTCGATACTTACTGGCAATATCTGCATGGCATATCGCTCAGCGGCAGAGAATACCCTCATGAAAACCGCCTTGGTGGGCCCATGACCCATCCGAACATCGCAAACCTGATGCTTAAAACTTTTCTGCCAGTCGCTGGCATTTGGGCATGGTGGGTATCATCGCGTCGCCAGCACTACCTTCACATGGCTTTCGCGGTTGGCGTTGCCTTGTTGTTTGTTCTCGTTCTTCTTTCGGGCGAACGGTCGAGTAGCTTATTGATGCTGCTTGCCATTGCTTCTATTTGCGTTGGTTTTTTCATTTATGATGCGCGTTTGCGCAAACAGGTTCTCCTCGCGGGGCTTTTATTTTCAATACTGTTGATCATTATCATAGCCACGCAGGATGTTGTGCACATGCGAGCGACGCATCTCATCAGCCAGCTGTCGGATTTAGGTAATTCTGTGTATGGGCAGCTTTTTATCGCAGCTTTTAATTTCTGGCAAACGAGTCCCGTGTTTGGCCTCGGTGCCGGAGAGTTCAAACATGCCTGCGAACCAGCCATGGCACTACTTCACACCACCTACTGCGATGTTCATCCCCATAACATCTACCTTGAATGGCTGAGCGAAACCGGCACTATCGGCGCCGCGCTATTCATCATAGCGATGGGGCTGGTCGTTAAATCCGTCTGGCAGCAACGCCAGAGCGCACCGCTTGTGTTATGGCTTTTCCCCATGGTCGCGCTGGTGGTGGTGCTGTGGCCGGCGATTGTCACGCAGAGCATTTTTTCCAACTGGCCGGCAATGCTGTTTTGGTACAGCCTAAGCGTTGCCGCTGCCGCACCGCGCTATGCCAGACGCTATGTCCACTAATACCCGCTTACCGATTTCCGTTTTTATTATCGCGCTGAACGAAGCGGATCGCATCGGCGCGACGATTGAAAGCGTTCGTGGCTGGGTGGATGAGGTGATTGTCATCGATAGCGGCAGTGATGATGACACCGTGAAACTATCAGAAAAACTAGGGGCGCGCGTGCTTTACAACGCATGGCCGGGCTATGGCCTACAGAAGCGCTTCGGCGAGGATCAGTGCCGAAATGACTGGGTGTTAAACCTTGATGCGGACGAAGTCATCAGCAATGCGCTTAAAGAAGAAATCATCACCGCCATGCCGGATACAAGCCATGCAGGCTTTATGATGAATATTGCCGAGATATTACCCGGGCGCAGCGAGCCGGGCGCTGGCGCGCATGTGACGCGGGCGGTGCGGCTTTACCGGAAATCCTGCGGCCGCTACAGCGATTCAACGGTGCATGACCGCGTGCACATGACCAGCGGCACCATCGGTGAACTGGCGAATATCGTTGAGCACCGATCTTCGCGCGGGCTTACGCACAGCCTTGATAAAATTAATCGCTATTCCACCATGCAGGCAAACGATATGGCAAAAAAAGGCCTGAAGTTCGCCTATCTCAGGCTCGCCACAGAATTTCCGCTGGCCTTTCTGAAAGCCTATCTGCTGCGCGGCTATATCCTGAAAGGCACACAGGGCTTCACCAACGCCATGGTCTATGGCTTCAGCCGCTTCATCCGCATTGCGAAATATCTAGAAAAGAAAAACTAAGCCGCTTCTTCTTCGCGCTCGTCTTCACTTGCTTCAATCATGCCAAGTGCATGAAGGTAGGTATCGAGGATGGTTTCCGCCTCTTCGCGCTCAGAGGCATCCATCTTGCGCATTTTGATGATGGTGCGAATCGCCTTCACATCAAATCCATTGCCCTTGGCTTCAGCAAATACATCGCGGATATCCGCGCTGATGCCGGTTTTTTCTTCTTCCAGCTTCTCCACACGGCCAATGATGGATTTCAGTTGATCCACGGCAACGCCGCCAACGCGATTTTTTTTCATAATCATCCTTTCTGTTTTTTGAGTGTCTCGGCAATCAGGAATGCCAGTTCTAGCGACTGCGATGCATTAAGTCTAGGGTCGCAGTGCGTGTGGTAGCGGTCGGAGAGGTTCATCTCGGAAATGGCTTGCGCGCCGCCCAAACATTCCGTTACATCCTGCCCGGTCATCTCGAAATGCACGCCGCCGGCAAAGGTGCCTTCTGCTTTGTGAATCGCGAAGAACTGGCGAACTTCAGCGAGAATATCAGTGAATTTACGGGTTTTATAGCCATTGGGTGATTTGATGGTATTGCCATGCATCGGGTCACACGCCCACACCACCTGCCTGCCGTTTTCTTTAATCGCGCGCACCAGCGGCGGCAATAGCTCACCTACCTTTGCTGAGCCCATGCGCGAAATCAGCGTCAGGCGGCCGGCCTCGTTCTCCGGGTTTAAAATATCGCACAGTTTAAGCAGACCATCCACCGTCATACTTGGGCCCACCTTCATGCCGATCGGATTGGCAATCCCGCGCATGAATTCCACATGCGCTTCGTCCGGAGCACGCGTACGATCGCCAATCCAGAGCATGTGCGCCGAGCAGGCGTAAAACTTGCCATCCGCCTCGGAGCGGCGGGTGAGGGCGGATTCGTAGCCGAGCAGCAGCGCCTCATGCGAGGTGAAAAAACTGGCTTCCGAAAACTGCTCGACCTCATCAATCGGCAAGCGGCAGGCGCGAATAAAGTTGATGCATTCATTGATGCGGTCAATCAGTTCCTGGAAGCGCTTGCCCTGCGCCGAGCTTTTGGCAAATTCCATGTTCCAGTCATTGATGCGCGGCAGCGCGGCATAGCCGCCGCGGGCGAGTGTGCGCAGATAGTTCAGCGTGGCTGAGCCTTGATAGTAAGCGCGCAGCAGGCGCTCGGGGTCGGGCGCGCGGGCGGCTTCGTCAAACTCCATGCCGTTCACCATATCGCCGCGATAGCTGGGTAGTTCACGACCATCTTTTTTCTCAAACGGGTCGCTGCGCGGCTTGGAAAACTGGCCAGCAATGCGGCCAACCTTCACCACCGGGCAACCCGCGCCATACATCAGCGCCATGGTCATCTGCAGCAGCACACGGAAAAACGAGCGCAGATTTGCTTCAGAAAACTCAGCAAAACTCTCGGCGCAATCACCGCCCTGCAGCAGGAATGCTTTGCCCTGCGCGACATCCGCCAGCTCGCGCTTCAGGGCGCGCGCTTCCGTGGGCGAGGCAAGGGCAGGCAGGCCGCGGAGTGTTTCTTCCACTTCCTTCACCTGCACAGCGTCTGGGTAGCTTGGCTGCTGCTTGATGGGAAGCGCGCGCCAGCTATCGGGATTCCATTTTGTCATTATAAAACTCTAAATTTATGATAATCAAAGAGATAGTGTTTAAAACCTGTAATTGCAAGCTGTAACAAAAGATTAATAATCAGCCTCTTTGTTTATGTTATAATGCTAACATTAAACCTAAAACATATTGCCATGACTACCGATAACCATATTTATGACCACTTAGGTGACGGCCATCATTCAGATGGACATGATTTACATAATAGTCACGCGCATGAGATACATACCCCAGGTAATACCATAGACCACACCATTAATACCATAGACCACACCATAGATATTTCTCACCACCATGCCCATGAACCCGGTATTTTTACGCCGCAAGCGCCTCATCTCGCTGACCCACACCATACCCCACCTGTTCATACACCTGCTGCTGGAGTTCATGCGCCCGCAAATCAAGCAGCCAGTGTTATAGGAAAAATTGATAATATCATTCACAAAGTAGATCATGCCTCTCATAAAGCAGAAGAGCTTTTAGAGCGCGCCCATGAAAAAGGCTATTCTAAAGCGATAAATAGTGCGCTAGACAAATTTTCTAAATTACACTGGTCAAAGAAAACAGCGATTATCGGCGGTACGGTCGCGGCGGCGGGAGCAATAGGTTACTGGGTACATAACCACTCTCAACGAAAAGCTGAAAATAAATCCTTTGTCGATAATCTAAATTCTGAACGAGCAAATAATCCAACCGGTCATATTCGTTGATTATTCATGATGCATCACCCGAAGCGCCGCCATGTTCATTTGGCTCAAGAACTTTTAAAAGATCATGCTGATTCAATTAATGCGTTAGATAGGTATCTACAGAATTCCGAACAAAAACCAGTATTTGTTGAATTGATCAATGCCTTAAGGTTATTAGCTGATAGAGAGGAAATTAGTCCAGACCCATTGAAAAAAGGTGGATTATTATTATCAGACATATCGCGATCAGCTAAAGGCATGGCGGTAGATTTCAGGAATCGTACGCCAACAAATTTCTCCGATCTGCAACAAGCAAGAGATGCTTTATGCCCCGATATCTCTATAGATAGAGTGGGGCATGTACCACTTAATCTTGACGAACACTGCAATACCATATCCGACAGCGCTAGAGGCTTAAATAGCGCATTATCAGACATACTTCATGCAGCGGGACTGCGCAGCGCATCTAAGGGTGATAGAAAGATATCTTAGGCGCCAATTTCTTTTTAGGCGTCTGGGTAGCTTGGCTGCTGCTTGATGGGCAGCGCGCGCCAGCTATCGGGATTCCATGATGTTTGTGTCGTTTGCTTTGTCATACTTTAGCCCCGCCGAATGGCGGGGTCCGGTTTAAATTCAAATGTTTTAACTTGCGTCAGATTTATAGAACTGTTTCTAATAAACACCAGACCCCGCAACAAGTGCGGGGTTACACTTTTAGAGTTTTGTAAGAATTATGTCCAGTGCAACCGTGCTTGATCCAGAGAACACCATCGCTTTTATGGGCATGGAAGGGGCGAATGCCGATTTGGCTTGTCGGCAGGCTTGTCCCTATATGCATACGCTAGCGTGTGCTAGCTTTGAGGATGTGTTTGAGGCGGTGGCGAGCGGCAAAGCCCAGCTGGGCATGATCCCGATTGAAAATTCGCAGGCCGGGCGCGTGGCGGAAATTCATCAGCTGCTGCCGAAAACCAAATTGCACATTGTCGGCGAGTATTTCCAGAAAATCGAGCACCAGCTGCTGGCGCCGAAGGGCGCAAGCCTTGATTCGGTGAAGGATGTCTATTCCCACCCGCAGGCACTGCTTCAATGCCGCCAGAACCTGCTGAAACACCAGTTTACCACCCACACCTACTCGAACACCGCCGCGGCCGCAGCGGATGTGGCGAAGTGGAACGACCCCAGCAAAGCGGCGCTGGCCTCGCCGCTGGCCGCCGAGCTGTATGGCCTTTCGGTGCTGAAGGAGCACATGCAGGATTCGGATCATAACACCACGGTGTTTGTCATGATTGCGCGTGAGCCGGTGGATCCCAAACCGAAAGAAGGCGAGGTGATTCTTACCACACTGCTCTTTGCCATCCGCAATATTCCGGCAGCGCTCTACAAGGCGCTTGGCGGCTTTGCCACCAACGGCATCAATATGCTGAAGCTGGAAAGCTATATTCCGCCGGGGGCAAAGCGCGAGGCCGCACAGTTTTTCCTCACCGTGGAAGGCCACCCGAGCGAGCCGGGGCTCAGAAACGCGCTCGAGGAGCTCGGCTTTTTCTGCAAAAAAGTGCAGGTGCTCGGCGTCTATCCCGCGGATCCTAATCGATTTTCCTGATTTACGGCAGTTTTATGACAGCGCAAGTCAACCCTTCCACACAGGGGGTTGATTCTTCTTCATATGTTCACATTCTGTTTAAACAATTAATGGTACAATTATTGGGTAATTCAATATTATTGTATTTAGAAAGCGTTACCTATGTCTTCTACCACTGCTTCAAATGAAACCAAAACAAAAGGCTCTCGAACGGCCTATGATGTGCTTGGCGTCTCTCCTGATGCCAGCCAAGCTGAAATCAAAAAAGCCTATAGAAAACTGTCATTGAAATACCATCCCGATAACTATCGTTCACCTGTAAGCGGAAAAACATTAAATGAACTTCAATGGGAATTAAATAAAAGCCGTAATAGAGTAGAACCGGAGTACCAAGCTGAATCAGATGCTATCGAGGCTGAGAAGAAGCTTGCTCAAAGGCGATTTAAAAAAATTGATACCGCTTACGATCTGATCAGTGACCCTGACAAAAGAAATCGCTATGATGCAGAAATACGTGCTCAACAACAACAAGCAGAAGCTAAGGAACAGCGTGACCGCGCGGCGCAAGCAAGAGCTGAAGAATTAAAGCGCAATCGCGCCGGGCAGCAAGCTGATGCTGAAAAAGCGGAAGCTGCCAAGAAAAATACAGTACCAAATGAAGAACCCGCAGCGCGCACTACACCCAACGAACCAACGCCGAGGAACTCAACAACCACGGTGAATAAACCTACAGCCAAACCACCGGCCAACACACCGCAATCAAGTAACAGCAAACCTACGATTCGTGGCAACGCTGCTGCCGGCGCCAGCGCCGGTGCGGTCGTGGTTGATGCGGCCAACCTTGTAGACGCCATTCAAGAAGGCAATACCAGAGCCATCATTACCTCAGGTGGTTCCGTTGCTGTAAATGCTGCTGTTTTGGCGGATCAAGCGTTAGTTGGCGCTGGAAAAAGTAGTGGCGCTGTATCCGCCAAACTTGGCGCCGCTGGTTACGTTATGGCGGCCGCCAACACCGCCGCTAACATTTATGAGGTACAGGCGACTGGCGCAGTAGATGCGAATAGTAAAACGACCGGCATGGTAGTTGATACCGCAGTGGGCATCGGATCGGGGATTGGTGGCGCGACACTTGCGGGCGCGGGAGCAGCGGCACTGGGGGCAACAGGCCTTGTTGCGGGCACGATCGCCACAGGCGGCGGCTTAATAGTGGCCATTGCAACAACGGCAGCAACAGGCTATGTGGCCAGAAAAATTGATGGCGCTAATTATGGCTGGCAAGATGAAATGTTTAAGGTCAATCTTGACAAAAAATTCAATATGAAAGGATTGGCTTTGACCACCTTTCGCAGCGAACTTGCCGACCCTGCCACTGGAAAAATCAATTGGGACGATGAAAAGACGGTTAATAAAATCGGCTATCTGTTGAATAAAGAAGAGCAGAAACAGCAGGACATCATGCGTGAGAATGATTCGTTCATTCCTCGTTCATTACGCTCAGGTGAATCTATCATCAAGCAGGAAACAGCACGAACCAACATTCGGCAGATTGTGGCCGCGCGGGCTGAATACGAGCAATTCAAGCTAGAGTTTACTGCTCAAAAGATGCAGCGCGAAGCGGTTGCAAAAATCAATAGCCTCAGCAAAACAGGAGAGCTGACAGAGGCGGATCTCGATCGGGATGGCGATGGCAAACTTACCGCTAAGGATAAAGATCTGATCGCCAAGCATCTTGGCGACGAAAAACTCAGCACTAGCTTTCTAGAGAATTTGAAAAAGAACAACATTGATTTTGATGGTCGCTCAGTGGCTCAGGCCACTCAATCAGCGGCAAACGCGCCTGCGACTACACCATCTGAAACAGCTCCAGCCGCTGCATCCGCTGCGCCAGCACTTGCTTCTGCGGGTACGAATCCTGCCGCATCAGCAGCGGCGGAGCCAACTCAATCTACGGTGGGTCAAACATCTGCTGCGGCTGCAAGCACCGTAGCAACAACTGCAGCGCCAGCCACCAGCCAGACAACCAGCTCAGCCGGTCAAGCAAAAGATGATGATAAAAACCCAATCATGAAATTTCTCGAAGATGCTTTGGGTGGCATTGGTGCGCTGATTGCTGCATTATTATCACTAATCGGTGGATTGTTTTCCGGTGGCCAATCATCAAGAAATAATAGCAACGAGCAAAATAGATCAAACCAACAAATCAAGGCAAGAACAGGCATTGATTTAACCCAAGAACTAACAACCGCAGATATCGGCAAATTAGATAAAAACCTTGACGGACGCCTAAGCGAGATAGATAAAAAAGCTATTGCAGCCAAGCTTGGTAACGATGGTCTCGTGAAGCAATTTTTTGATAAAATGAAAGAGCACGGAGTTACATTTGAAAACCAGCCCGTTTACAGCGGAACTGCTCAATCAACTCCTGGTGGCCAGCGAGTAACTTCAAACGAACGTTAGCATTTTTTACTCTCTGCCAATCTTGCGGTTGATCATCGCTTTCAGCGGTGAATCTTCCGGCAGCTCTCGGTAAAGCGCCTGCATATCTTTCATCGCGGTTTCGCCTTCGCCATCCTGCACACGGCGCACAATCAGCCAGTAGCGTGCCTCCCTATGTTCAGGTTTTTGCAGCAGCACCATCTCAAGGCTTTTTTTGCTGGCATCACTGACATTGCCATCTTCCGCTGCGATGGTGGCTTTGGCATAAGCCATGATGACATCCGGCGCACCGCCAGTGAGCAACACCGCCTGCTTGAAGCTATTGGCAGCGGCGCCGAACTGACCAGTTTCCATGAAGGCCGCGCCAAGGCGAATCCATGCGGCAACATTCTTTGCATCCGCTTTCACCAGCGCCGAATCTTCCTGAATCTGCGCGCGAAGCTCAGATAGGCGCTGGTTTCGTGCCTCCATCAGCGCGGGCATCTCTGGTCTGCCAAGCTGCCCATAGAACAGTAAGCTGGCGGTGATCATCACAATCGCCAGCACCAGCGCCAGAAACTTTTCACGCCGCAGCGGCCAAAGCACAATAAGCAGAAAAGGCAGCAGGCATAGAGCAACGATCAGATAGCTTGTCATGCGGATTGCCTGCGGAAAAAACGCACCACACCCAGCAGCGCCGCGATAAAAATCAGCAGCGGGCCCAGCCAGAGAAGCAATGTTGAGCTTTTAAATGGCGGGCGCATCAGGATGAAGTCACCATAACGAGAGACAAGAAAGGCCTTCACCTCATCATCGCTCATGCCGCTGGCAATCTGCTCGCGAATGGCGACGCGCATGGTTTTAGCCATCTCGGACGGTGAATCCGCCAGCGGTTCGCTCTGGCAAACCACGCAGCGTATATCGCGAAAAAGCGCCTTGGCGCGGGCTTCCTGCGCGCTATCGGGCAGGGGGGTGTCCACCGTCAGCGCGTGCGCGGCGATGGGTAGCAAAAGCAAGCACATGAGCAGCGCAAGGAAACGCATCACGGCTCGGCTTTCAGCTTCATCACGGTGGGGATGATTTCGTTTTGAATGATATCCGCCGTGAGATTGGATCGGTAAGTGTAGCGAATGCGGCCATGTTTATCGATGATGTAGGTTTCAGGCACGCCCATCACCCCCAGCGCAATGGAGCTTTTGCCGGTTTGATCCACCCCGACAAAGCGGTATGGGTTACCCCGTGTTTTAAGCCACTCGAGCACGTTTTCGCGCTTATCACGCCAGGCAATGCCGTGAATCTCCACCTGACCCGTTGCTGCAAGTTTCATCAGCTCGGGGTGTTCGATAATGCAGGGCTGGCACCATGTTGCAAACAGATTCAGCACCACAACGCGGCCGCGCCAGTTGTGTGGAGTGAAGCGAACAGCATCGCCCATCACCATCGGCAGATCAAAAAAATTCAGCTGTTTATCCGTCATCGGCGAGGGCGCGCGCGCAGGGTCATAGCGCCCAAACAGGCCAAGGCCGCCCAGTATGATGATAGCAAGCAGCACCAGCAGAGGGGCGAAACGCAGCAGAATACGGTTGTTCATAATTTTTGGCGCCTGAGTGAAACAAAACCTGCCATGCCCATTAGCACAAAACCAATCCAGATGAAACTGATGAGTGGCACATAATAGGCGCGCAGCGCCATGCTGCCGTCAGGTTGCTGTTCACCGGCCACGACATATAAATCATGGAGCAATGTGCCGTAAATGGAGGCTTCGCTGGTGGTGGCGCCGCGAATATCATAGGTGCGAAATTCTGGGAATAATCTGATTGGCTCGGCCTCTTCGGGCTGCGGTCTGCTGGCGGCGACATGACCGCGTATGGCGCTGTAATTGGGCATGCGCAGCGGTTCAATTTTTTCCAGGCTGAGACTGTAGCTGCCAATCGTCATTTGCGCGCCGGCGGGCAGGCTTTGTTCAACGCTGGTTTTCCACAGCCCGACACCGGTAATGCCCGCCACCATGATCGCTGCGCCAGCGTGGCCAAGAAAAACCGACCAGCGGCCAGCGACGCCATCGGCCTGTTTGAGCCATTTCAGGCTGGCCACAAACAGCCACGCCGCAAGACCAAAACCGGCCATGGCATAAGGCACATGAGAGCCGGCCGAAACCAGCGCCAGCACCATGGCGGTGGCGGCGGCCAGCAGCGCCGGCTTGCACCGAAGCAGCGCATCTTTGATGCTTGCTTTTTTCCATGGCATGAAAGGCACCAGCGCAGCAAAGAGCAGCGGCAGCGCCATCAGCGGCAGAAAGGTCGCGTTGAAATAAGGCGCGCCAACGGTCAGGCGGTCGCCACTCAGCCATTCGGCTACCAGCGGGTACATGGTGCCCAGCACCACCGTGGCACAGGCGGTCATGATAAACAGGTTATTGATCACAATCATGCCCTCGCGGGAGGCGGGTAGGAGCGGTTCCTGAGCGCTGAAGCGATGACCGCGCAATGCATAAAGCAGCAGCGCCGCGCCCATCACCACCGTGATGTAACCGAGAATATAAAGCCCACGCGTCGGATCGTTAGCGAAACTATGCACTGAAGTCAGCGCGCCGGAACGCACCAGAAATGTACCAAGCAGGCTAAGACCAAAAGTAAGAATCGCCAGCAGTACCACCCATGGCGCGAGTAGCCCGCGTTTTTTCAGCACCAGGTTGGAATGAAACAGTGCCGTGCCGGAAAGCCATGGCATCAGCGAGGCGTTCTCCACCGGATCCCAGAACCACCAGCCACCCCAGCCCAGCTCGCGATACGCCCACCAGCTGCCAAGCCCGATACCCAGCGTGAGTGTCGCCCACGACACCATGATCCAAGGATGCACCAGCGCTGCCCAGCGGCGCATGTCCGGTGCTTTATCGGCAGGCAGCAGCATGGCGGCGAGCGCGAGCGCAAACACCATCGAAAAACCGACATAGCCGACATAGAGCATCGGCGGGTGCATGGCGAGCGCGACATCCTGCAGCAGCGGGTTCAGCGCCAGCCCATCAGGCGGCGGTGGAAAAATACGCACAAACGGGCTCGAGGTAAAAAGAATAAACACCAGCACACCAGCGAGCAGCACCGATTGCACCACCAGCGCCATCGAACGCAGTGCGTCATGCCCATCCTCGCGCGGCGGTGACAGCGACAGCCACCAGCCAAACATCGCCATCACCCATGCCCACAGCAGCATCGAACCTTCGTGATTGCCCCAGGTGCCGGTGATTTTATAAAGCAGCGGCATGGAAAGATTCGAATGTGACAGCACATTCTCCACGCTGAAATCGTTCTGAATTCTAAGCCACATCAGCAGCAGCAGCGCAAAAGTCAGGCTCATCGCCTGTGCCAGCGCCAGCGGCGGCAGCAGCGCAGCAAAACGTTCTTTCATCAGCGCCAGCGGTGCCACCAGCGAGCACACCAGCGCCACCACCACCATGAACAGACCAATCTCAGCGCTCATAGCCGCCGCCTTCCGGTTTCCAGTGGCCGGTTTTTTTTAGTGAATCTGCCACTTCACGCGGCATATAATTTTCATCATGCTTGGTAAGAATGCGTTCTGCGGCAAAAAGATTGGGCGAGCGCAGATAACCCTCCGCAATCGCGCCCTGACCCTCGCGGAAAAGGTTGGGCAATAGCCCCTGATAATCCACCTGAAGGCTGGCCTTGCCATCGGAAACGGTGAAGCTGATGCGGTCGCCGCCATGACGAATGATGCTGCCATGATCAATCAACCCGCCGATGCGTATTTTCTGATCAGCGCTGATGGTTTTGCCGGGCAGGTCAGCGGGGCTGTAGAAAAACACCAGATTTTCACTGAAAGCCCGCAGGCTGAGCAGCACCGCAGCGCACAGCAATACCACGCTGGCAACCACAAAAATCAGGCGCTGGTGCTTAGCTTTCATCGTGGCGGCTATCTTCCAGCTTGGCAAGCTGCTCTCTGGTGCGCTTGTGCTGACGCATGCTGAGCGCCAGCAACGTGGCGATGACCAGCGCGGCAATCAGGTAGGAGGGCCAAACAAAATATGCGTAGCCGCCCATGGCTAAAACTTCTGTTAACTTTTCCATGCTAAGCAGGTTTCGTGTAGCTTGCTTTGCGGGTTGCTGTCAAGTATCAAACCAAGCGATATTTCAATGGTTTCTGTGTTAATTTCTGTTAGAATCAACCGTCATGGATAGCAAACCAGCACCGCTTCAACTCCCTCCTGAGGACTATCTCGAGATCGCCGACAAAGTCCGTACCGGAGAATATTTTCGTGAAGCCCAGAGCATGTTCGATATCCATGTGCATGACCCGATGGCCGAGCGCTACCTCTACATTCTGATTACCGTGTTATCGCTGCTATCATTTCTGATTGCCTATTCTGCCAAAAACTCTTTTTACCCTTTAAAAACAGAAATACCTTTTGCCATACGCGCGAACGATCTGGCCAATGATGTGCCGCGCATCCGTTCTCTTCTGGAAAAAAAGGGAGAAGAC
>CANHDY010000018.1 GCA_947459535.1 Rickettsiales bacterium
CCTCCCCCTGTAGGGGGGAGGACGGGAGGGGGGCATAGTAATTCCGACCGAGCAAATAATGCCCCCCACCTAACCTCCCCCCTACAGGGGGAGGAACTTTCTCCCGTCATCTACCCATATGACAACCCCATTTCTAAAACCGGCGGTGTGGTGGTGCTGAAGGGCAATCTCGCGCCGGAGGGGGCGATTGTGAAGGTGGCGGGGCTGAAAACGCTTTATCACCAAGGGCCAGCGCGCTGCTTTGACAGCGAGGAGGAATGCTTCGCCGCAGTCGAAAAGCGTGATTACAAGGAAAGCGATGTGCTGGTCATTCGCTATGAGGGCCCCAAGGGTGGCCCCGGTATGCGCGAAATGCTCTCCACCACCGCCGCGCTCTACGGCCAGGGTTCGGGCGAGAAAGTGGCGCTGATCACCGATGGCCGCTTTTCCGGCGGTACACGTGGTTTCTGTATCGGCCATGTCGGCCCTGAAGCTGCTGTGGGCGGGCCCATTGGCCTGCTGCAAGACGGTGATATCATCACCATTGATGCCACCAAGGGCAGCATCAGCGTGAATGTCACGGAAGCCCAGTTTGCCGAGAGGCGCAAAACATGGAAGCCAAGAAAAACTAACTACCAGTCCGGCGCGCTGTGGAAATATGCCCAGCTGGTTGGCTCTGCTGAAAAAGGCGCCCTCACTCACCCGGGCGGCAAAGCGGAAACACACACTTACGCGGATATCTAAAAGCTAGCGCTGCGCGCCTTGCGCCTTTTCTGTCAGCAGCGCTTCTAGCGCCTTAACGGCTAGATCTGTTAAGCGGTTGATGTCATATTTATTGTACTGCGGATAGCTGATTTTCACGGGTGCTTTGAGAAACTGATTCGTCGTTGGGGCGCGAGAAGATTCAAGCGAACGCACAAAATTTTCTGATAATCGTGAAGCGTTTCTGTTCATGCATTCGACATATTCGCTGCTATTTAATTCAGGTATAAGATCTTCTAACAGATTTTTTATTTTTTCTGGCAGGGGATTTATCTCGTGATTCTGTGGAAGAAAGCCCGATGTGGGATGCACAGCCCAGCGTGTAAATTCAATGAGCTGGTCATTGCCTCCGCGTGATTGAATCTCAAGCAAAACACGAGCACCAATCACAAGCCGTGAGTTTCTTTTCACCACGTTTTCCAGCAAACCAGGAAGATTGTTCAAACAAGGTCTAACTGCTTCAGCAATGGCATCTTTCATGTTTGATATATGCTGTGTGGTCTTTGTCACCTTATACCGTATTATTAACCGGCTTTTTCTTCCGCATCATTAATACCCAGCATTTTGAGCTTGCGGTGCAGGGCGCTGCGTTCCATGCCGACAAATGCCGAGGTTTTGGAAATATTGCCGCCAAAACGCTCGATCTGCGCTGCGAGATATTGTTTCTCAAACAGCTCGCGCGCCTCGCGCAGCGCCATCGACATGATATCAGCGTTGGTTTCAGGCCGCGCCAGTACGGGATTTGAGGTGAGTATTTCAGGCGGCAGTTCGCTGGCTGCAATGGCATCCTTGCTGTCAGAGGTCATGATGAGCAGCCATTCCATCATATTGCGCAGCTGGCGCACATTGCCCGGCCAATGATAGGCCTGGAGCATGGCCATCGCCTCGTCCGAGAGTTCACGCGCTGATAACCCGGCGATTTCAGCGGATCGCCTAAGGAAATAACGGCACAGCTCGGGGATATCCTCGCGGCGATCTTTCAGCGAAGGCATACGAATCGGCACTACATTCAGCCGGTAATACAGCTCCTCGCGGAAGCGGCCAGCAGCGATTTCCTGCTCGAGATCGCGGTTGCTCGCGGCAATCACCCGCACATCCACCTCCACACGGCGATTGCCACGCAGACGTGTGAAGCTCTGTTCCTGCAGAGCGCGCAACACTTTGCCTTGCGTTTCGAGTGGCATATCAGCCACTTCGTCGATAAACAGCGTGCCGTGATGCGCCCGTTCAAAAAGCCCGAGTTTCTCGGCACCGCCGGTCGGGTTAGTATCTTCCACGCCAAACAGCTCGGCTTCCACCCTGTCCGGGGTCAGGCCGGCGGCATTCATAATCACAAAATGACCCGCCGCACGCGTTGATTTCTGGTGAATCATTCTTGCCAGCATTTCTTTACCGGTGCCCGGCCCACCTGTGATGAGCACACGGCTGGCCGTGGGGGCGATTTTTTCAATCGCCGAGCGAATCTGCTGAATGCTGGCGGAATTACCATTGAGCACCATTTCAGGTTTGCCACGCATCTTAAGCTCTTGGTTTTCGCTCTTCAGGCGGGCATTTTCAAGCGCCCGCGCCACCACCAGCAGCAGCCTGTCTTCCTTAAACGGCTTTTCGATGAAATCATACGCACCCATCTTGATGGCGGTAACGGCCGTTTCAATGTTGCCATGGCCGGAAATCATGACCACCGGCAGGTGTGGATAGCGTTTGCGTACCATTTCCAGCACACCCAGCCCATCCAGCTCGCTGCCCTGCAGCCATATATCCAGAATCAGTAGCGATGGTACACGCTCAGCAATAGCATGAAAAGCGCTATCGCTGCTGGCGGCTGTGCGCGTAGAATATTTGGCATCTTTGAGAATATCAGAAACAAGGTCACGAATGTCGGATTCGTCATCAACAATCAGAATATCTATGCTCATAAGCCTATATAGTGGAGGTTAGCGGTGGGCTAGCTAATTGCGGCATTTATATCACAGTGTGGCGGAAAAGAAAGTGTTACTTTGGCGCCACCATCGGGATTATTCTCAATTTTCATCAATCCTTTGTGTTCATCAATGATTTTTTTCACAATAGATAGCCCAAGCCCCATCCCTTTCGGGCGGGTGGTGACATAGGGCTCCATTAGCTTTCCTATCTCGCCTTCAGGAAAGCCAAGCCCATTATCCTGAATACTGAGCGTCACCGTGCCCCTATCATCGGAAAGATGAGTAATAATCATACCCTTGGTGCTACCGGGCTGCCTGACCAGCCTTCCATCAATCGATTCGCAGGCATTTTTGAACAGGTTGGTAAGCACCTGGGTCAATTGCCGTTCATCACACCATAGCATGACCGGTTGCGCCGGCAAATAGCTGCGGAATTCAATGGCGCTATTGGGCACCTGCGCGCTGAACACCGCTTTTTTGACCAGCGATACCGCATCCTCGCTAGCAAAAACCGCCGCCGGCATACGGGCAAAACTGACAAATTCCTCCACCATTTTACCAATATCGCTCACATGTTTGATAATGGTGTCAGTGTAACGGATGAAGCTTTCCTGATCCTCACTGATGAATTTGAGATATTTCTTACGCAGTCTTTCAGCGGAAAGCTGAATGGGGGTTAGCGGGTTTTTAATCTCGTGCGCGATGCGCCGCGCCACATCGGCCCAGGCGGCGGTGCGCTGCGCTGAAAGCAGCAGGGTGATATCATCAAATGTCACGATAAAGCCTTCAATATCGTCATCTTTCTTTTCCACCGTGATACGTGCATGCAGCGAAATCGTTTTGTTCTGGCGGGTGAGCGTCAGCGTTTCATCGGTGATATCAGCGGCATTCTGAACCGCGCGGGCAAGGATTTCATGAATCCCCGGCAATAGCTCGCCAATTGGGCTATCGAGCGTGATAGGCTGCTCAATCGTAGCAAAAATGCTGCTAGCCGAGCGATTAAACAGCGTGATGCGTTTGTCACGGTCGAGCGCAATCACACCAGCAGATACACCAAACAGTACCGCCTCGGAGAACCTCCTGCGATCATCCAGCCTGCGGTTTGCTTCAATCAGCTCGGTGCGCTGCGCGTCGAGCTGCTCTGTCATGCGATTAAAGGATCGCGCCAGCATGCCCAGCTCGTCACTGCGGCTGGCTTCGGTGACGCGCGCGGAAAAATCACCCCCCCGCACGCGCTCGGCCGCGCTGGCAAGGCGCGAAATGGGGGTGGTAAGCCGCGCTGCAAACACGGTGCCATAACCGATAGAGGCTAATAGCAACAGCAGCGCCACAGTAAAAAAAATGACCATGAACGCCGTTTGCAGGCGATCCAGCTGGCCGCGCAGCTGTTCATATTCGCTGACCGCGCCTTGCGCATTCTGCATGTGGCCAACGACCTTGCTATCCACTAGCCGTCCCACCAGCAGATAGGCCTCATCCAGCCCATCAATACGCACCAGCGCGCGTACTTTATCTGGTTCATCGCTGGGCAGAATAACGGCTTCTCCGCGCCGCGCGCGGTCAATCGCATCGGTTGGAATATGTTCAAAGGCAAGCGAGAAGCTGAAGCGCCCCTGCGCGATGATGCGGTTGCGATAAATCACCAGACTTTCCGCAAGCACGCGCAGCGCCGATTGTGCCTGCACCACGCGGTTAAACTCAGCCTGATCCCGCACGGCGAGGTCAGCAGCGCGGCTCAGATCCCCCGCCATCGCAATGGCATCGGCACGAAGATTTTCTTTATGTTCAGATAAATATGCCTCAGCTACCGTCAGCGATTCACTCACCGCCGTCTGCACACGATCATTAAACCAGGTTTGAATGCCAAGATTGAAAAAAAGCGCTGAAAACACCGATACAATGATGGTCGGCAGTATGGTCACGATGCTGAACACCAGAAGCACGCGCTTCTGCAGCTTCGATCCGCTGGATTGCGCTGTTACCGCCGACCATAGCTGGTAAATACGAAACGCAATCGCACCAAGTAGCGCGAGCAGCACCAGCACATTGCCCGCGAGCAATAACCAGACACTGCGCGGTTTGACCTCGAGTGGCTCACCGCTACCGGCAATCAGAATATAGGTGGCGATGCCACACGCAAAGGCAAGCAGAATCAGCAGTGGTATCAGCTGGCCGGTCAGGCGATTCACCCACACACGAAGGCTCATCCCTGCTGCTCCGCTGCCAGCCCGTGCTGCTGCATTTTTTTGCGTAAAGTATTGCGATTAATGCCAAGCACATTCGCCGCTTTCAGCTGATTGCCGCTGCAAGCACTCAGCGTTGCCTCGATAAGTGGCTTTTCCAGTAGTGGCATCATCCGCTGGTGAAGACCGGGCGCAGGCAGGCGGCCAGCACCATGCGCCGCAAAATAATCGCTCAAATGCTGTCTGATGATAGACTCAAGACCTTGTGTCGGCATGATGCCACACTAACGCCCCGCTTAACGTTTGTCACTAGGCTGCGATGAGATTTCCATCATCGCCATTGGCAGCGGCGCTATCGGTGGTGGTTTGTAGCGATTCAGGCATCTGCATCACGCTATCGTAAAAGGCGTGTATCGTCTGTTTGACTTCCGTGGGGTCGGTCAGGGTATTCACGTGCTGGCGAAACTGAGCCGAGCCAAACAGGCCGGTAGAATACCAGCCGATATGTTTACGTGCGACCATCAGCCCATTGCCTGCGCCATAATGCTCCAGCATGGCGTCATAATGGCTAAGCACAATGTCGCGCTGATGGGCAAGTGGCGGCGCGGCAATGCGTTCGCCGGTTTTGAGGTAATGCGCGACCTGCGCTGGAAACCACGGCCTGCCATAGGTGCCGCGGCCGATCATCACGCCATCTGCGCCGGATTCTGCCAGAGCGCGGTCAACATCATCAAAACTGCAGATATCCCCATTAGCAATCACCGGCAGTTTCACCGCTTCTTTCACCGTTCTGATAAAACGCCAGTCCGCATGCCCCTTATACATCTGGCAGCGTGTGCGACCATGCACCGTCAGCATCTGGATACCGCTATCTTCGGCAATTTTCGCAAGCTGCGGTGCGTTTCTGCTGTTATCGTCCCATCCGGTACGCATTTTGAGCGTCACAGGAATTTTCACCGCCTTCACCACCGCCTGCAGAATGCGTGTGGCCAGCGGTACTTCGCGCATCAGCGCCGATCCGGCCATACCGCCCACCACTTTTTTCACCGGACAGCCGAAATTAATATCAATGATGTGCGCGCCGCGATCCTCGTTCAGCTTCGCAGCATCGGCCATCACCTCAGGATCACAGCCGGCCAGCTGAATGGCAAATGGGAACTCGTCAGGCGAAAAAGCTGACATGCGCCTGAAATTCTGATTGTCGATAATGGCCGCACGCGAGGCGATCATCTCCGACACCACCATGCCCGCACCAAAACTTTTCACCAGCCGCCGAAATGGCAGATCAGACACTCCGGTCATGGGCGCGAGCCAGACCGGATCATCGATCGTCAGGGATGCAATCTTGACAGGGGGCATGTTTTCAACCTTACTAAGGGCAGGATAGATAACCTTTTTGAAGCGCTCAGGCAAGAAAAACCGCCGATGATAGCAGAAAAAACCATCGCTATTTTAGTGGCAGGCGGCACATCGCAGCGCTTTGGCAGCACGCTACCCAAACCTTACTGCCGACTCGGCGATGAAACCGTGCTCAGGCGCTGCGTTCGGGCGTTTCTTGGGCATCCGTCGATTGATGGCGTGCGGGTGATCATTCGCCGCGAGCATCATGGGCTGTACAAGGAAGCAGTCAGTGGGCTTACGCTCTTTCCCTGCGCCATTGGCGGCGAAACGAGACAGGAATCGGTCTTTCGCGGGCTGGAATCGCTGATGCACCGCCCGCCTAAACATGTGCTGGTGCATGATGTGGCGCGGCCGCTGGTTTCACCCGCCCTTATCGATCAGGTGCTGGCGGCGCTTGAAAACCATCAGGCGGTCATTCCGGTCATACCCGTGACGGATACCATCAAACAGCTTGATTCAGGGCTGGTAACCGCTACTCTGCCACGCGAATCACTGGCGGCGGTGCAAACGCCGCAGGGGTTTGATTATGAAGCCCTTCTTGCTGCTCATCGGCGCTATCGCGGTGCAGCTTTGAGTGATGACGCCGCACTCATGGAACGCGCCGGCATTCAGGTTTATACGGTTGCTGGCGAGGCAATGAATAGAAAAATAACCACACCGGAAGATTGGCCGATGATTGACACCAAAGCGAACTATGAATACCGCACCGGCATGGGGTTTGATGTCCATGCCCTGAAACTGCATGATATCGAAACACCGCCGGGCAAACAGCATATCAAACTTTGCGGCGTGAAGGTTCCCAGCAGTCATTTTCTAGTGGGGCACTCGGATGCGGATGTTGGCCTACATGCGCTGGTTGATGCCATTTTAGGCGCCATTGGTGCGGGCGATATCGGCACGCATTTTCCACCGGACGACCTGCAGTGGAAAGGTGCGGATTCTTCACGGTTTCTGGTGCATGCATATGAAATGCTGAAAGCGCGAGGCGGCGAGATGGTGCATCTCGATCTGACGCTCATTTGTGAGAAACCGAAAATCGCACCGTATCGCGAGGCGATGATAAGCCATATCGCGCAGACGCTGAAACTCGCGCCGGATCGCATCAGTGTCAAAGCCACCACCACTGAAAAACTGGGTTTTGCCGGCAGGGGTGAAGGCATTGCCGCGCAAGCTGTTGCCACGGTCAGGTTGCCAGCAATCTGAATTCCCTCTCCCGCTTGCGGGAGAGGGGCAGGGTGAGGGTGATATATTATTAAGCATTGACGGATAAAGATAAACAGCATGGAAAAAACAAAACAAGATGACAACCCCCACCCTTCCCTCCCCCTGAAAGGGAGAGGCTATGGCTTGGCTTGGTGGTGGTGGATAGCAACCTGGTTTGGTTGCGGCAGGTCACCTTTGGTCAGCGGCACAGTCGGTTCGCTTGGCGCATTGCCATGCGCATGGCTCATTCATCAGCAGCTGGGAGCGCCAGCACTTTTTGTGGCGGCGTGGGGCATCTTTTTTCTGGGTTGGCTGGCGAGCCATCATTTTTTGCAGAAAACGGGCTGCAGGCCTGACCCGAAAGATATCGTGGTGGATGAAGTGGCCGGACAATGGCTGCTACTGAGCGCACTACCACTCACATGGCAGGGTTATCTCGTTGGGTTTGTGTTGTTTCGTGCGTTTGACATCGTTAAGCCATGGCCGGTCAGTTGGCTGGATACCCATGTCAAAGGCGCGCTGGGTGTGATGATCGATGATATGGCTGCCGCTGTTTATCCGATTGCGCTGTTTCTTGCGGCGTTGATTCTTTCGCATGCCATGGGCTATCCGGATGCCGTAACCAGCAGCATGATGTGGATGTATGGCAACCTTGTTCAGTAATCAGCTACTCGCGCTGGCGCAGGAGGTTATCCAGCGCTCGCGCGAGAGCGCACGTCGCATCAGCTGCGCTGAATCATGCACGGGCGGTCTTCTTTCCGCTTTGCTTACGGAAATACCCGGCAGCTCGGCGGTGATTCATCTCAATTTTGTCACCTATGCCAATGAAGCCAAAACGGCCATGCTCGCAGTAGAGCCGCAGCTGCTTGCAGCGCATGGGGCGGTCAGCAAGCCCGTGGCGCTTGCCATGGCCAGCGGCGCGCGCCGCAACACAAGGGCTGATATTGCTGTGGCGATTACCGGTATCGCCGGGCCAGGTGGCGGCAGCGCCGAAAAACCAGTGGGCACGGTTTATATTGCCACTGCTTCGGATAATGAATGCACGGCGCAGTGTTTTCAATTCATCGGAGATCGCACCGAGATACGGCTGCAAGCTACCGAACAGGCGCTACTGATGCTGCTGGATCAGCTCAGGGCGAGTGGGCATTAATCCAGCTACGCGCTTCGCCCTTCGCCTAGCAGGACAACCCATGGCATGCTGCGAAAAGAGATAAAATGAATCTCCACTCGCCCTAAGCGCCCTTTTTCTTCTTTTGCCTGATTTCCGCGGCCTTGGCGGGTTTGTTCTGCTGCACAGCGCGTGCAATCGCCAGCGCATCATCGGGCACATTCTCGGTGATCACGCTGCCCGCAGCAACCATCGCACCGCGACCAACAGCAACCGGCGCCACCAGCGCGGTATTGGAGCCGATAAAGCTGCCCGCGCCGATGCTGGTTCGATATTTATTCACGCCGTCATAGTTACAGGTAATGGTGCCAGCACCAACATTGGCGCCCTCGCCCACTTCGCTATCGCCGAGATAGCTTAAGTGATTGGCCTTGGCATTACGGCCGAGATGGCTGTTTTTGATTTCGACAAAATTACCGACATGCGCCCCTTCGCCGATGACCGCGCCCGGGCGAAGCCTGGCATAAGGGCCAACCGTTGCACCACGATGAATCGTCGCCTGCTCAAGATGGCTGAAAGCGCGTATTTCAGCCCCCTGCCCAACCTTGACACCCGCACCAAACACCACGTGTGGATGCACCACCACATCGGCTTCAAATTCCGTATCATCCTGGAGAAAAACAGTATGCGGCGCGAGCATGGTCACGCCGGCTTCCATCGCACGGCGGCGCAGACGATCCTGCATCACGGCTTCGGCCTCCGCCAGCTGCACTTTGTCATTCACTCCCATCACTTCCTCCTTTGATACCTCTACCATCAGGCTGCGTTTTCCCATGTTGGCTGCGGCTTCCAGTAGTGCGGTCAGGTAAATTTCACCAGTTGCGGCAGAGGGCGCAACCTTCGGCAGTGCTGCCGCAAGAAATGCCGCATCCAGCGCCATCACACCGCCCCACACCCACGGGTTCAATCTTTGCTGCGGCGTGGCGTCTTTTTCTTCCACAATCATATCCACCCATGGCGGCGATGCCATCATCACGCGGCCATAGCCGGTGGGGCTTTCCAGCTTCATGGCCAGCAGTGAAATCGTTGCCTGCTGCTCTTCATGCTGCCTGAGCATATGCGCGAGCGTCTGCGTCGTTATCAATGGTGTGTCGCCATAAAGCACCAGCACCACGCCGCTGCCAGGGAGCTGCTCAAGCGCCGAAAGCACCGCATGGCCGGTGCCAAGCTGCTGCGTTTGAACCACAAAGCGAGCGGCGGGAAAAGTTTGTTGCACACAGGCCTGCACCTCGTTCATCTGCGGCGCTACCACCACCACCAGCGCATCGGGTGAAAGCGGCGCTGCGCTGCTGATAACCTGGGCAATCATCGGTCTTCCAGCCATGGGCTGTAATACTTTCGGCAGGCTGGAGCGCATGCGCGTGCCCTTGCCTGCGGCGAGAATAACAACGGATAAATACTGCTTGAGTCGCTGAGTCATGCGCTTATGATTAGCGCGAGCGAGCGTGCAAAACAAGGTGGCAAATCATGACCATGGATGGATTCTGGTTAATAACGGGAGCAGCGGCGATATTTGCGGTTGCATGGGGTGCGACGTATCTGCGTTTGTTTGTTATCCGCGAAAGGCTGCGCGTCGCAACTGGGCAATTGGCGGCCACTGAAAGCGAGATTCTTTCCACCCAGCAGGCACTTACCGAATATCGCGAGCGTGCCATTATTGCGGAAACAGAGCTACGCGCGCAAGGTGAGCAGAAGCAGCAGATTAAGCTGGAATTCAAGCAAACCGCCAGCCAGCTTTTCGATGAAATGAGCCAGAAATTTACCCAGCAATCAGAAAAAAAAATCGGCGATCTACTTTTGCCGCTGCGCGAACGTCTCGGCGAATTTCAAAAAAAAATCGATGATTCCTTCAGTCAGCAAGGCAAAGAACAACACACACTGAAAGCCGAAATTCAGAAAATCGTGCTGCAGACCGACAGCCTCACCAAAGCACTGCGCGGCGATGTTAAAGCGCAGGGCAACTGGGGCGAGGTCATGCTGGAAAAAATCCTAGAAGAATCCGGTCTCAGACGCGGTGTGGACTACGCGCCGCAGGCGGTGGATTTATCACTGCGCGCGGAAGATGGCAGCGCCCAGCGGCCGGATGTGGTGGTGCACCTGCCTGACGGCAAGCATGTGATTATTGATTCCAAAGTGTCGCTCACCGCTTATGAACGTTATTGCGATGCGCAGCAGGAGGCGCATTTACGTGATTTTATCAAATCGCTGCGGGCGCATGTGGTTGGGCTTTCCGCCAAGCGCTATCAGGAGAATGAAAAGCTCCAGACACCTGATTTTGTGTTTATGTTTCTTCCGGTCGAAGGCGCCTACACGCTGGCTGTCCAGCAGGATCGCGAGCTGCACAGTTTCGCCTGGGATAAAAAAGTAGTGCTGGTTTGCCCGTCCACGCTGTTTGCCAGCCTTCGCACCATCGCATCGCTGTGGCGCATTGAGCAGCAGAATCGCTATGCGCTGCAGATTGCAGATGAAGGCGGCAAGCTCTACGATAAGCTGGTTGGCTTTGTGCAGGATATGCAGGATATCGGCAAGCAGATTGGCCGCACACAGCAAAGCTATGATCAAGCACTTGGCAAGCTGCATACCGGCACCGGCAACCTCATTACCCGCGCAGAAAAAATGAGACAGCTGGGCGCCAAAGCCAGCAAAAATCTTCCGAAAGAACTCACCAGCGATGAGGCCAGCAAAGACAGCCGCGTTGTGGCGCTGATAGCGGACGAATCCTGACGCTATTGTTTATATTCCAGCCCTAGCAGCCGGTAGCTCTCGCGGTCATCTTTCCAGTTTGGTCTGACCTTTACAAACAGCTCCAGATGAATTTTTTTGTCGGTCATTTTTTCCAGCTCTCGGCGTGCGCTGATACCCACGCGTTTGATCATTGCGCCGCCTTCACCAATGACAATTTTTTTCTGGTTCTCGCGCTGAATGTAAATCGCCTGAGTGATTTTAATCAGCGTATCACTTTCCTGCCATGATTCTGTTTCCACCAGTAGCGAGTATGGCAACTCCTGACTAAGCAGCAGAAACAGTTTTTCCCGGGTGATTTCAGCGGCAAGCAGCCGCATGGAGATATCACTCACCTCATCGTCAGGATAGTGCCATGGCCCAGGCGGCATACACTGCGCAAGCACAGTTTTAAGCTTGCCCACACCATCACCCGTTTTGGCAGAAATCATGAAAATATCGCGAAACAGCCCAAGCTCGCCGCAGCTGGCCGCCAGCTCAATCAGCCGCTCTTTGCTTACCTTATCAATTTTGTTCAGCGCCAGAAACAGCGGTTTAGTGGTGGCAGTGAGCTTATGAAATAGCGCGCGGGTACTATCGCGGATACCTGCTTTGCAATCCACGAGCAGCAGCGCGGCATCCGCATCACCAATACCCGCCCATGCGGCATTCACCATGGCTTTTTCAAAGGATTGCTGCGCATCAAAAATTCCTGGCGTATCGACAAGTATCAGCTGGGTTTTGTCGTCATGACAGATGCCGCGAACATTAAAACGCGTGGTTTGCACCTTGGGTGTCACAATCGAGACCTTGCCACCAACCAGCTGGTTGATGAGCGTGGATTTGCCGGCGTTCGGCTCACCAATAATGGCGACAACGCCGCAACGCTCTCCAGCGCTATTCATGGCTCACCGCCGCAAGAAGCGCCTGCGCTGCCAGCTGTTCGGCGGCGCGTTTTGAATGGGCGCGGCCAAGGCGCGGCTCATGGCCGCTGAGGCGCACTTCGATCGTGAATTCCGGTGCATGCGCCGGGCCGACTGTCTCCAGCACACGATATTCCGGCACGGCAAGCCCCCGCGCCTGCGCCCATTCCTGAAGCGCGGTTTTGGCATCTTTGGGCGGCGCGCTGATACGCCGCGCCAGATCACTCCAGCGCATGGTAATGAAGGTTTCGGCGGCTTCCAGCCCACCATCCAGATACAGCGCGCCAAGCACCGCTTCCATGGCATCTTCAAGATTGGTCGGGTTTTGCCTGCCGCCGCTGGCACCTTCGCTTTCCGACATCAGCAAAAACTGCCCCAGCGATAGCTCGCGCGCCACTTCCGCCAGCGTCTCACCGCGCACCAATCCGGCCAGCCTGCGCGCCAGCTCACCTTCATTTTCACTAGGAAACAGCTTGTAAATGATTTTCGCCACCACCAGCCCGAGCACCGCATCGCCAAGAAATTCAAGCCGCTGATTATTGCTCTGCTGATTGAGGCTCGGGTGTGTGAGCGCCAGTTTCAGCAGCTGGCTATCATGAAAAGTGTGGCCGAGTTTTTCTTCCAGCTGGTTCATCGTATCACCGTCAGGAATCGATCAAGGCGCATCTGGCCAAACCAGTTTAGCGGGTTAAAGCACGAGCCGCCCCCTTCCACCGAACAGAAAATAAGTTCTGCGCGGCCAACCAGGTTCTGCTCTGGCACAAACCCTACCTCATCCATGAAGCGGCTATCACGCGAGTTGTCGCGGTTATCGCCAAGGAAAAAATAATGCCCGGGCGGCACCACCATCACTGGTGTGTCATCGCCGGCATTATAGTCTTTTTCTTTGAGAACGGTTATTTTTCGCCCCTCGGGCAGAGTTTCTTCAAAACGCGCAATCTCATACGGCTTTTGATCAAAACGTTCATCGCCCTCATCGAGATATTGATCCACATAGTGCCGCTCCAGCATTGTGCCGTTGATATAAACCCGGCCATCCTTCATCTGAATCGCGTCGCCCGGCATGCCCACCAGTCGCTTGATGTAATCCACGCGTGGATTTTTCGGATAGCGAAAGACGATGACATCCCCCCGCTGCGGCTTACTGGCAAAAATTCGCCCCTCAAATGGCGGCAGCCCCAGCGGAAAAGAATAGCGGCTGTAGCCATAGCTGAATTTAGAAACAAACAGATAATCCCCCACCAGCAGGTTGCTTTTCATCGAGCCGGAAGGAATATGAAACGGCTCGTAGAGAAAACTACGGAAAAGCAGCGCGAGAACAACCGCATAGATAATCGTTTTCAGCGTATCATCCCACGAATTTTTCTTTTTATCTTCAGTGGCTTGTTTTTGTATAGCATCCATCGGCTGCATCGCTTTCTGTAGCATTTTAGGGCGCACAATCCATAGCGATTTCGCAGCGCCGGCGCAATTGATAACATTCGAGCAATCGTTAAATATTCTTTAGGAATGCCAAGGCATACTAAAATCAGCTAAACCAACAAGGACAACCCATGCAGAAAACACACGTCGCCAGCCAGGCCGCCCCTGTAATTTCGTCGCTGAGTGCCATCAAACTCGAGGATTTCGGTGAATTGATGCAGCGCTATCAGGCGCTGTCGCTACCTCGCCGTGCGCAGGCGGTGCTGCTGGATGCTGAGGTCGCGCTGAAGACTGCGGATCGCATTCTTTCCCGTCTTTCCGCCCATCCTTCAATTGGCGAGGCCTTCAGCCGTATCCGCGCCAATGCGCAGCTGGTGGGCAAAATGCGCCCGTCAGAAGCGCGAAATATTCTAACCGACAGCTCCACCGATTTCATTGATGTTGCACGTCATAAGCTGGCCGTATGGCGCAAAACCATGGAGCGCATTGCGCAGGGCGAGGGTATTTTGTTTGACCATCAGCGACGTGAATATATCTCAAGTCAGGTGCCGCTGGCGATGGCGATTACCAGTGCCTCCACCGCAAGCACCTATCTCTCTGTTATCCAGCTGGTGTTTCAAGAGCTGGAAAAAATGCATAGCGCAGAGGCGCATGCACATCAGGTGGATGCGGCTAAAATCCGCCGCTGCGCGACCTTTCTCAGCGATTGTGAGAATGCCGCCTGTTTCCGCGAAGTCGTTCACTGACATACGATTTACGGGTTGACTGGAAAGCGTTTCCTGTTTACTTGATACGCCTCAGCGTGCTCAGACGTGGCCGCCAGCCCAGCGGCGCACTTGTCCTGCCTAGCCTTGGCGTAGGATGGATGAGCATATCGGGCACGAGGCCATTGGCAGTGGTTTCGTTATTTAGTGATGCGTAAGACGTGGCCGCCAGCCCAGCGGCGCACTTGTCCTCCGTAGCCTTGGCGTAGGATGGATGAGCATATCGGGCACGAGGCCATTGGCAGTGGTTTCGTTATTTAGTGATGCGTAAGACGTGGCCGCCAGCCCAGCGGCGCATGAGCATATCGGGCACGAGGCCATTGGCAGTGGTTTCGTTATTTAGTGATGCGGAGACGTGGCCGAGTGGCCGAAGGCGGCGGTTTGCTAAACCGTTATACGGGTAACACCGTATCGGAGGTTCGAATCCTCTCGTCTCCGCCACTTACTAAAATAGGGCTTTTAGCCCTTTTTTAGTAAGTGCAGGAACGAATGAGAACCGTAGAAGGAGGTTCGACAAAATGTCAGCAGACATTTTGGAAATCGAGGCGTAAGCTGAGAGACCCGAAGGGCGCGAAGCCAGTAGGCGCAGCGTCAATCCTCTCGTCTCCGCCATTCACAGTCTTGTGCTTCGAGCTTGAGAAATGAACCAACCTTTTTTAAAAGTATTTGTCTGCCTCAGTCTTTTGTTATCTGGTGGCTGCAAAGAAATTCAAACAAGAGATGCTGGCAGCGTGCAAAAAAATCCCGGTTCTTATTTTGAAATTCCAGCGAGCGATTTAGACCGCGCCATGGCGTTTTATGCGGCTGTCTTCGGTTATGATTTCACGCGCCAGACCATTCACGGTAATGAGATGGCGATGTTCCCGCTGAACCCAGAGGCTGAGGGCATCAGCGGCGCACTCGCCAAAGGTGAAATTTATGTTCCGTCAAAAACCGGATCGCTCATTTATCTGAATGTGGATGATATTAACGAGGTGCTGAAGCGTGTGCATGCCCATGGCGGAGCAACGCTATTTCCCAAAACCAGAGCGGGCGACTATGGCTATGTTGCTGAGTTTGAAGATAGTGAAGGCAACCGCGTGGCACTCTTCGAATATTTTGACGAAGGTGAATAATGAGCAAGAAAAAAACCTGGGTTGAAAAGCGTGAATGCGGCAAGCCTCCGCACGTGACATCGATTGATAAAGCTTTTGCAGGCATTCCCGCCGGTAGCAAGCTTCTGATTTCATCGCCACAGGAAATTGATGGTTTTATTCGAGCCATTCCTAAAGGCGGCTTTGTCGAGCCTGCTGCCATGCGTGCGGCATTGGCAGCGAAACACAAGGCGGACGCCACCTGCCCTGTTTCTACCGGTATTTTTCTTAGAATTGTTGCTGAAGCAGCGCTGGAGGAATATGCCGCAGGCGCAAGTGCCACGAAGATTACGCCTTTCTGGCGAGTAGTGGAGAGCAATAGCGCACTGGCTAAAAAACTCTCCATCGATGCCGCGCAGCTGATGGTCATCCGCAAACTGGCTGGAGAGTAATACATAAAGCGTTTATTCATTACACAGATTTAATCTCAGACCAATCTATTTAGCGCCTGTTTAGCTTGCATTTATTGCGCTTTCATATTATTCGTGTTTTGTTAATTTTTTTATTAATCCATCAATAGAAAGCCACTTTATGTCTGAGAAAAAATCTAATCTGCCGATGATTGTTATCGGTTTTGTTATTCTTGCTATTGCCGCCTTCTTTGGTCTGAACATGGGCAAGCCCAGCGACCAGACGGTCACCGCTGAACAGCAGCAGTCCCCCGCGCCAGCTGGCTCGTTTGAAAAAGCAGAGCAGGCTGCTAAAGAAGCAACCGATAAAGCTCAGGAAGCAGCTGCTCAAGCTGCTCAGGGCGCTGCACAAGCCACTCAGAATGCAGCTGATCAGGCACAGCAAGCTGCTCAGGATGCTGCCGCAGAAGCTAATGGTCAGCTCTCTCCCGCTGCCGGCACCCCTGCTGCTCAGCCAGCTCCGGCTCAGCCGAATCAGCAGTAGTAATATTGTTGTAATCTGATAAAAAACCCCGGTCTCACCGCCGGGGTTTTTTACTTTCTATGTCTTACCCAGCCAATTGTTATTCCTTCGATCAGCTCTCTAAAAAGCAGCTCTATGATCTGCTGCAGCTTCGCTCCAGAATTTTTGTGGTGGAGCAGAATATTGTCTATCTCGACATCGATGGGCTGGATGATCGTTGCCACCATTTGTGCATGCAGGATGGAGATAAGCTTATCGGCGCGGCGCGTATCCTGCCGCCCGGCCTGAAAGATACGCGCCCTGCGATTGGCAGGTTAGTGCTTGATAGCGACTATCGCGGCCGCGGTCTCGGCGCAAAGCTGATGATGGACGCAGTGCGCGAAACTTTCCGCCTTTATGCGAGCGATTCGCTGCTCATTGAAGCACAGGCGCAGCTTAAGGCGTTTTATGAATCGCTCGGCTATATCGCCATCACTGAGCCCTACATGCTGGAAGGGCTGATGCACATTAAAATGACCATCTCGCGCAATGCACTGGAGCGATAGCGCGATGATTCTCGCCATCCGGCGGCACGGCGAAACCAGCGCCATTGTGCGCGCGTTCGCACGTGATCATGGCGTCGTGGCGGGTGTGGTGCGTGGTGCTTACTCGAAAACGCAGCGCGGCATCATGCAGCTGGGCAATGTGGTGGCTGCCAGCTGGAGCGCCCGTCTGCCTGAACAAATGGGCAGTTTCAAGTTCGAACCGCAGCAAAGCTACGCCGCGCTCGTTATGCAGCGCGAAGAAAAACTCGCTATGCTCACCTCAGCCTGCGCCCTGCTTGAGCAGTCGCTACCGGAGCGCCACCCCTACCCTGTGCTTTATGATGCGCTGCTTGCCTTTCTGGGGCTTCTCAGCGAGGAGGATAGACACATCGCGCTGTGGCAGGCATACATCCGCTTCGAGCTGCTGATGCTGGCTGAAAGCGGCTATGGTCTGGACTTAACGCGCTGCGCCGCAACGGGTCAGACGGATGATCTGCTCTATGTTTCCCCCAAATCAGGCCGCGCCGTCAGCCGTGAAGCTGGCGAGCCATACAAAGATAAGCTGCTTAAGCTGCCGACATTCTTATGTCATCCCGGCGAAGGCCGGGATCCACGTCAATCAACAGGCAAGAACCATGGCATGGATGCCAGCCTTCGCTGGCATGACGAACAAATAGCTGATGGCCTCTTGCTCACCAGCTATTTTCTTGAGCATTGGCTACTGGAGCCGAATGGAAAAAAACTGCCGCCAGCGCGCAGCCGCCTTCAGCAAATCCTTTACAAAACCGCAGAAAGCCTGTAGTTTCCCGCACCTATGACCAAAACACCGACCAAAAAAACCGAGCATCTCGAACTGGTTTCTTTCCGCTCCACGCTGGAAGAAAAATACCTCGCCTATGCGCTTTCCACGATCACGGCGCGTTCGCTGCCAGATGTGCGTGATGGCCTGAAGCCCGTTCATCGCCGCCTGCTTTATGCCATGCTGCAGCTGAGGCTGGATCCTAAGTCCGGCTATAAAAAATGCGCGCGTGTGGTGGGGGATGTGATTGGTAAATACCACCCGCACGGCGACACAGCGGTGTATGATGCGATGGTGCGCCTCGCCCAGTCTTTCGCAGTTCGCTACACGCTGGTGGAGGGTCAGGGCAACTTTGGCTCAGTGGATGGCGATAATGCCGCCGCCATGCGATACACCGAAGCGCGCCTGACGGATGTTGCCATGGCGCTGATGGACGGCATTGAGGATGATACGGTTGATTTCCGCCCCACCTATGACGGCTCAGAAGAAGAGCCGGTGGTGATGCCGGCCGCCTTCCCGAACCTGCTGGCCAATGGCTCGGAAGGTATCGCGGTGGGTATGGCGACCTCGATTCCGCCGCACAATGTCGGCGAAATCTGCGAGGCGCTGCTCTATTTGATTGAAAAGCCGGACTGCACCGTGCGCAATCTTGTCACGCGCATTCAAGGCCCTGATTTCCCGACCGGCGGCGTGATCATCGAAACCGACGAAAATATCCGCACCGCCTACGAAACTGGCCGCGGCTCCATCCGCGTGCGCGCGAAATGGGAAAAAGAAGAGCTCAGCCATGGCCTCTATCAGCTCATCATCACCGAGATTCCTTATCAGGTGCAGAAAAACAAGCTGATGGAAGATATCGCCGAGAAATTCAAAAACAAAAAGCTACCGCTGCTTGGCAATATCCGCGATGAATCCGCCGAAGATATTCGCATTGTGCTGGAGCCGAAAAGCCGCTCGGTGGATCCGGAAATGCTCATGGAGTCACTGTTCAAGAGCACCGACCTTGAATCGCGCTTCAACCTGAACCTGAACGTGCTCAACGCCCAGGGTGCGCCGCAGGTGATGAACCTCAAAGATCTGCTGCTGGCGTTCCTCGAGCACCGCATGGAGGTGCTGACCCGCCGCTCCAAGTACCGCCTTGGTAAAATTGCACACCGGCTGGAGATTCTGGACGGCCTCCTTGTTGCCTATCTCAATCTCGATGAGCTGATTAAAATCATCCGCCGCGAGGACGAACCCAAACCTGTCATCATGAAAAAATGGCAGCTTTCGGAAGTACAGGCCGAAGCGATTTTGAATACGCGCCTGCGCAGCCTGCGCAAGCTGGAAGAGTTCGAAATTAAAGGCGAACACGCCGCACTGACCAAAGAACAGAAAGAGCTGAACGCGCTTCTTAAATCTGAAGAAAAGCGCTGGCTGAAAATCAGCGGCGAAATTCAGGATATTCAGACACGCTTTGGCAAAAAAACACCGCTTGGCCGCCGCCGCACACAATTTGCCGATGCGCCAGTAGGCAAGGTGATCGATATCGAAGCCTTTGTTGAAAAAGAGCCGATTACGATTTTCTATTCTGCCATGGGCTGGCTGCGCGCCGTCAAAGGCCACGGGCTGAACCCGGATGAAGTGAAACATAAAGAAGGTGACGAAGGTCGCTTCACCCTGGAGGCGCAAACGACAGACAAACTGCTGGTTTTTGCTTCCAACGGCCGCTTCTACACCCTGCCCTGCGATAAAATCCCGCGCGGCAAAGGTTACGGCGAGCCGGTGCGCCTGATGATCGAGATGGAGGCGGAAGCAGATATTGTCAGCATCTCAATTTATGACGAAAGCAAAAAGCTGCTGCTTGCTTCCTCCAACGGCAAAGGTTTTATTGTCGACAGCGTTGATGTGGTGGCGCAAACTAAAAACGGCAAACAGATTCTAAGCCCGATGCCCGGCTGCAAGGCGGTTGCCTGCGTTGAGGCGGATGGCGATCATGTGGCCGTCATGGGTGAAAACAGAAAGCTGCTTATTTTCCCCATCTCGCAGATACCGCCGATGAAAAAAGGCCAGGGCGTAGCACTCCAGAAATACAAAGATGCGACGCTCGCCGACGTGAAGGTTTTCAAGCTCAAAGAAGGCCTAAGCTGGCAGCTGGGCGGCAAGGTGCGTGTGGAAACTGACCTCAAGCCATGGCTTGGCAGCCGCGCCGATGTTGGCCGCCTGCCCCCAACCGGCTTTCCAAGAACCAACAAATTCAGCTGATAGCCAAGGCAGAAAGCCGCACCAGTGTTAAATCAAATGGCATCGCCGGTATGGGATGTACGGCTATCTGCGCAGTAAATGTGCGGCCGGGCTGCGTGATGCATGGCCACTGAAAACTACGATGTTTCATGCGCTCCGGCTTGGCAATGTGATGTCCGAACCTGAGGCATCTATCCGACCCATCCACCGATGCCGGAATCAGCAGGTTATCGAGTCCCGGCATCATGAAATCAGCACCGCTTTTGACCACAAATAAATCGCAGGCGGCTTTGTTTACATAGACCAGATGCGGGCCGTGAAACAGCATCATCGCTTCCGGATGAAATTTAAATACCGATTGAAATGTCACCTCGCTGGCAAGGAGGTGAGGATCCGGTAATTGACTGGACTCCAAAGCGCTGTGCGCAACCGTCACTAACTGCATAACGCCTCATAACAACAACTCGCTGCTTTTTTAGCAGAGGCGCTGTTAATAAAGCGATAAACTCAATTTCACCTAGTGTTGCATAACGAGTCTATCAGGCAACTTTCTTTTTCTCTTCCAATATTTTATTAAGCCATACGGCGCCATGATGATTTTCAACATAATTGATTAAAGCCACCACGACCCTGCGATCAAACATTTCATCCGCCTGAGATAGTAAGAACTTATTTGCATCGTTGATCTCAATAGCATTTCGCCATGAACGCGGGCTGATCATAGCAATAAAAGCATTCGCAGCGGCGATGATGCGAGCTGAAATAATAATCTGTTCACCCTTTAGCCCAAGAGGGCCGGCGCCATCCCAGCGCTCTTGCCATTGTTTCAGGGTTTCAATAACAGGGCCATCAAAGCGAATATCTTTAACCAGATCGGCTGCGATCATGAGAGAATCCTGAATCATCCGCCGTTCTTCTTCCGACAATAGCTGCGATTTTGTAAGCAGATCCTGCGGCACGACAATCTTGCCGATATTCATCAAACTGCCTGCCATGCGGGTCGCCTCAACAATCACGCTGTCCAGCTCCATCTCTATGGCAATTTCACACGCAAGGTGCCCCACCATCATGGAATGGTCGGCTGCATAAGGATCGCGCTTATCGACTAGACGAATCAATGTTTGTATCAGCTGATGATGGGTGTGAATGCGTTGTTCGCGCTCATGCACCACTTCGCTGATATCCTGTTCCACCACCAGCACGCCCGGGGTTGGTTCAGGCAGGCTGGCAATCGGAATATGGGCAAGCGGAACATACGCGCTGCGTATGATGCGCTCCTCGCCCCCTTCAATAATCTGGGAGATGCCGTAAACCATGCTCTGGCTTTGCTGCGCTTTGGTACAATTTTCTATCAGCCTTTCCGCACGCGCGGTACCACGAACGTTATTGACTGATTTACCAACCAGATTGTCAGGGGACATGTCGCATTCTTCAGCCGCTTTGCTATTAGCAAACTGAAAATGATGTTTGTTATCGAGTATGAAAATTGGCTCGGGCTGATGATTAGCCACGAGTCTCAATAATGATTCCTGAGCTTTTGCTTCGGCAGCAATTTTGCGAAAATGATAGGACATCATCATCGCTCGTTTGGAATGTGCATGCCACCACACGGCAGTAATAATCAGCACAATAGTGACAATAATAAAAAAGAAAAACATGATCATGCTTGATCGACGCTGATCGCTATCCATCAGAGCTTCTTTTCTATCGACCTTAACCATCATCACCCAGGGTGTTTTTTCGATATAACGCGAAGTCGCAAGCACTCGCTGGTTTCGGTAGTCATCTTTATCGCTGATAAAATTACCAGAGGTTGATATCAGCAGCGGCTCAACCATTCTGGGGTGCTGGCTTTCGATTTTTTTCGCGAGCGCGGCGGATCCATCAATCAGTGGTGAGATAAATTCAATCGTGTCATTGTTTTTGCGAAGTAAGATAGTTTCAAGTGTTTGCTCGGTTGTGCCCGGGTGCTTCAGCAAATCAAAGAAAGCTCTATCAACCGGTTTAATGCCTACAACACGCCCAATCTGGTCAGTTGCGGTGCGGCCACCTTGAATGGAATAGATGGGTACAGTAAAGCCCATAATCGTCTGGTCGCCGGATTTCATGATATCGATCAGCGTATCCTGCCCCGCCTCTGCCTTGCGTGCATGTTCCAGTATCATATCTGTAATGGCGGGGCTGCTGGCAGTTGAGACGACAATTTGATTTGCCGCATTCAAAACAGCAAGTCCACTATCCATGTTTTCATTCACATTAGCGCGGATCGTGGATGCCGAAATACTGGAATTCGTATAGCCGGCTCGCTCTGCGGTGAATATCAGCTGGTTGCGCAAATATGTTTTCTGTGCCGGCTCCTGTGAGTCATTACTCGAGCCGCTCTTATTGATAGCCTGAAGCTCGCTCAAATAAAGCTGCAGCGCGGGGTTATCTGCAAGCGTATGCAGTTCGTTGAAGTTACCTGTTACCCATTTTGAAATTTCATCACTACGACTTTCTGCAATCAGATTCAGTTTTTCCTGCCATGTCTGCAGATCGCGAGAAAGATCCATCTGGGTATATTTGCTGATGAAAAATACGCCAGTAATCACGATGGCAACCACCAGCGCTGCAATCCCGTACATACGCGGTGAAAAATTAGCGGTCTGTATATCGTTCATGTGATGCATCATCCCTATGATATGAAAACGATCATTGATTAGCAGAAATAATCATGTTCGGCCATGCTTAACTAAGTGGTGTATAAGACCACCACGTATCTTCATTCACACCATAAATCGGGCGGTAATGATAAATGCTCATCGCGGGGCGAACCTGCTTGGCCTGATTGTCGAGAATCAAGAGGTCATCTTGATAATAAACACCAAGAACAGCGTGAATGATGCCACCGAGATTAAAGTCCTGCACGATGATGATGCGCAGGGAATCTTCAGGCACTCCGGTCGCTCTTAGTGTGTAATATTTTGCTATGGCATAGTCTTCACAATCACCGCTCACATCCATGAACTCATAGGGGGTCTCCCAGAAATCTTCCATCCCCCAATTCAGCTGATCAACAATGTAGGGATGCGCGTTTGCCCACTGGTTGACAATCTCAATCTGCTGGCGAAGCGGTTTGCTTTTGATCTGCTCAATCATCACCCGCCATTCTTTGACCACGCACGGATGATATTTTTCCTTGCCGCAATCATCATCAGATTTGGCAATCTGCAGCGCATAGCGTTCCATTGCCGTCGTCCATTTTGTGAATGGTGTCAGATTATCCGATTTGCTTTCCGTCATGTTGAAGTAGGAATTTTTATTGGCGGCGTGCGGTGAAGATGACACCAGCAGAATCGTGAAAACGATACTCATCAACATCGCTTTGTGAGTGAAGGGAGCACATGTAGGGAGGTTGAATGGCGTCATAAATTGTGTTTTTTATATCACAGTCGAAATGATTTGTTGTGATGATATTACTCGAACTCAATCAGGAAATCAAAAAAGATTATCGCCACTATCGTTTTTTTAGATGGCGTATCATCAACGGTTTCCTTTGTTTTTTCTCCCTCGTCTTTTTGTTACGAAACCGGAACGATTATCAAAAGCAAAAATCTTTCACACGCATGATGAAGTAACATGCCCGCTTACATTAACTGAAAATTTATTTTTTTAGCATTATATATCTCGTGTGTGAGGCAACACAGCTTGACACAGCAAACCAAACTATGGAGTTACGTTATGATTAAGAAAGCCAAAAAAGCCGCTGCTAAAAAACCTGCAGCAAAGAAAAAAGCAGCTGCTCCCAAAAAGAAAGCCGCTAAGAAGCCAGCAGCAAAAAAAAAAGTAGCTAAAAAACCAGCTGCTAAAAAAGTAGCTAAAAAGCCAGCTAAATCCTCCAAGCCTAAAGTTGGCATGGGTGTGATGGCTGCTAAAAAAGTAAGCACCATTCGCTTCTAATCGCTTTGCGATTAAAAATAAGGGGCCTGCCAAATGCGGCCCCTTTTTTTATGGCTGAATTTTGCCATGCATGATGAAGCAGGTTGTTCATGGAATTGATTTTTATTCTCGCCAGATTTTTTCAATATCTTTTCATTGCCCCCATCTGGTGGCTTTCATCTGGCCTCGCTGCCATGATATTTCCTTTTGAAGGTGATAATCGACACAGCGCGTTGGCGCTCATCATTGCCAGTTTGTTATCTGCGGCAATCATTGGTCTGATCGTTTATTTATAGCCAATAAACTTTTTATTGGCTATGCCGGCTTAGGCCAAAAGCCAAGCTGGCCGCGCCGCAGGCAGCGTCAAATACGTCAGTATTTTGTTAGTTTGCTATCGTGTAAAAAAAAGCCCCCGCGGCTTTCGCTGCGAGGGCTTGAACGTTCGAAGTTAAACTCAGGTCTAGTTGCCGTTTGCGGCTTCTTTGCCTTCGCGGCGCTTGCCAACGCGGTCGGAGATATCTTCCCCGGTCTGCTGGTCAACCACGCGCATGGAGAGGCGAATCTTGCCGCGATTATCCATCTCGAGCACTTTCACCTTCACGCTATCGCCTTCTTTCACCACATCGTCAACCTTAGCAACGCGGTAGTCCGCGAGCTCGCTGATGTGGATCAGGCCATCTTTGGGGCCAAGGAAATTGACGAAGGCGCCGAAATCAACAATGCGAACGACTTTGCCGGTGTAGATCTGGCCAATTTCTGGCTCAGCCACGATGGCATAGATCATTTCGTAAGCTTTCTTACCTTGATCTTCGTTCACTGCGGCAATTTTAATGGTGCCGTCATCTTCGATATCGACTTTCGCACCGCTCACTTCGCAGATTTCACGAATCACCTTGCCACCACTACCAATCACTTCGCGGATTTTGTCCTTTGGAATGCTCATGGTGGTGATGCGTGGTGCAGTCTTGCCAACCGAACCGCGCGGGCTTGAAAGCGCCTTAGCCATTTCGCCAAGGATGTGCTTGCGGCCATGATGAGCCTGTTCAAGCGCCACTTTCATGATCTCTTCCGTGATGCCATCGATCTTGATGTCCATCTGCAGCGCGGTCACACCATGGTCGGTGCCGGCCACTTTGAAGTCCATATCGCCGAGGTGATCTTCATCACCGAGGATGTCGGAGAGCACGGCGAACTTGTTATCTTCCTTGATCAGACCCATCGCAATGCCGGCCACATGCGCCTTCAGCGGGACGCCAGCGTCCATCATCGCGA